>VGBH01000046.1 GCA_016870575.1 Actinomycetota bacterium | reverse complement strand
AATAAGGATCAAGACCTAGTCCGGTTTTGTTGCGAACCTTTTCTTCAATTCCACTATTTCTTAACTCGACAACCAGATCAGAAGTGCGTCGGTCTTGCCAGACAATTCCTCGGCGAGGCCCACTGAATGTTTTTCGATCCCATACCATTACCGTTTCGCGCTGATTAGTAATTCCAATTGCAGTTAAATTGCCTGCGCCAATTATGGCTACAACTGCGCCAACTGCAGCCAAAGTAGCTTGCCAGATTTCATCTGGATCGTGTTCAACCCAACCAGGTTGCGGAAAATGTTGGGTAAATTCAGAATAGCCACGGGCAATTACTTCGCCTTTTTCGTTTACAGCAAGCGCGGTTACTCCAGTTGTCCCAGCATCTATTGCCAATATCGCCATCTTTAACTGTCCACCTCGCTTTGTTATCTCTTCGTTATCTGCTGCGTTACTTTTGCGTTATCAATCTCTCACTTAGCTGAGACCTAACTAAGGTGGAAGTGAATCTATGTTTCCCTAGGCTTGGCCCGTGCTAAATCGTGACCAAACCTTATCGGCATTAAGTGGAGAAATCGATGTCATAGTTGTCGGCGGTGGCATCAATGGTGCAGTCTCAGCGGCAGCTTTAGCGGCTCACGGAGTTAATGTCGGACTCGTCGAATCTAACGACTTTGCCAGTATGACCAGTCAGGAATCATCAAACATGATTTGGGGAGGAATTAAATACCTGCAAGATTTCGAATTTTCCCTAGTTTGGTCCCTTTGTAGATCTCGAAATCAGTTATTGAAAAAGTATCCAAATCGCGTCAAACAAATACCATTTTTTGCGGTGATTGGCCCTACCTCGCCGTTTAGTCAAACCTTAGGATTTTTAGGTGCGCTGGTCTATTGGTTTTTTGGACGCTTTAAAACAAATAAACCAAAAGTTTTTTCAAATTCAAGCATCAAAAAGATTAATCCTTTACTTAATTTGGATTCAGCTAAAGGAGCTATTCAGTATAACGACGCAATCTTGTTAGACAATGACGCAAGGTTTGTTTATGAATTTGTAAAGACTGCTGAAAGAAATCAGGCCAAGATTTTAAATTATGCTGAAGTATTGTCCGCTAAACCCATATCAACGGGATGGGATATCACAATAAAAGACAAGATTTCAAACAAAACTTTTCAAGTAAAATCAAGAGTACTGGTCAATGCCACTGGCCCATATGCAAAAAGCATTAGCGATAACTTTCAAATTCCTACCGATAATCAGATAGTTATTTCTAAAGGTGTGCATTTGATTGTCCCGAGAATAGAAACTAATGAAAAGGTTCTTGCGTTCTTCGATAACAAAGGTCGACTGTTTTATGTCTTACCTATGCATGATCGAACGGTGATTGGAACAACTGATACTCCAGCTACAAGTCCAAAAGTGGAAGTAACAGCTGAAGATCGAGAATTTCTATTGAATCAGGCAAGTCGTTGTTTGAATCTACTTACCCCACTTACTAAATCCGATATTATTGCAGAGCGCTGTGGGGTAAGGCCGCTGGTTGTTTCCAATGCAGCGACGTTAGACAACATCGACTGGATTTCACTATCACGAAAGCATGTAGTTGAGGCAAATCTTGAACTTAAATCGATTGCAATTTATGGCGGG
>VGBH01000045.1 GCA_016870575.1 Actinomycetota bacterium | reverse complement strand
GTCCATTCTGGATTTTCAAGTGCAGCAGTACCTAAGTTGATTCGCGTGCATTTAGTGCTTAATGCGCGATTTAGAGATTCTTCATCTCGTATCCCACCTGATAGCTCGACTTTTATATCTACTGACCTAATTACTTCTTGAATTATCTCGAAATTACTGCCCCTACCAAACGCCGCATCCAAGTCAACAAGATGAATCCACTCAGCTCCAGTCTCTTGAAATTCAAGAGCCTGTTCAACTGGAGATCCGTAAGTAGCTTGTTTTTCTAAATCGCCCTTAACTAAGCGAACAGCTTGACCATCAGAGATATCAATTGCAGGCAAGAGTTCTAACTTTAGATTCATAGTTGGTTCAACCAATTTTTTAACATAGCAATGCCACTATCACCTGATTTTTCGGGATGAAATTGAACAGCAGACAAAGGCCCATTCTCTACAGCAGCGACAAAAATGCTTTCGTACTCGGTGTAACTAATCAATGGTGCAGACAAAACGTTTGATTCATCAAAAGGGATTTGATGTACCGCAAAATTATGTACAAAATAAAATCTTTCCGACGCCAAATCCTTAAACAATGAACTTTCAACTGGCGAAGAAACCGTATTCCAGCCCATATGCGGTAAAACTCTTGCTTTGAGTTTCTCAACAACTCCTGGCCATTGCCCAAGGCCTATCGAACTTGTTCCACCCTCTAATCCTAGCTGGAACATCATTTGCATCCCAACGCAAATACCCAATACCGGTCGATTCCCAATCAGGCGTTTTTCAATCATCCGCTCAGCGCCCATATCAAAGATTGACTTCACGCAGGCAGCAAAAGCCCCAACACCTGGAACAATTAATCCGTCTGCTTCTTCTGCAAGGCTTAAATCATCTGAAATCACAGCATCAGCGCCGGCCTTAATTAATGCTTTTTCAGCGGAGCGTAGATTGCCAGATCCATAATCCAGCACAACCACACTTCGTTTGGTCACAAACTTCCTTTAGTGGAGGGAATTCCTATCATTCGTTCATCTAGTGAAACTGCATCACGAAGAGCGCGACCAAAACCTTTACATTGCGCTTCAATAATATGGTGACTATTTCTTCCACTTAGCATCTTGATATGAAGACAAATTTTTGCTTCTGCAGCAATAGATTCAAAAACATGTTTTGTCATTGTCGTGTCATAGTCGCCTATCAATTCAACTAAGTTTGGTTCTTCATGAACACAATAAGGTCTTCCACTCAAATCAACTACGACCTGAGCTAATGCTTCATCTAAGGGAATTAGTGCAGATCCAAATCTTCTAATCCCAGCCTTATCGCCCAGTGATTCTCTCAATGCCTGACCAAGTGCAATTGCAGTATCTTCAATGGAATGGTGTGAGTCCACGTGAGTATCTCCAGTTGTCTTTACTTTTAAATCAATTGCTCCATGCTTTGAAATTTGCTCCAGCATATGATCAAAAAAACCTACACCGGTCGATATCTCGGATTTGCCAGTTCCATCAAGATTAATCTCTAACTCAACTTGAGTCTCTTTTGTTTTCCGCATTACTTTGGCAGTTCTGTTCATTGTTAGTTTCCTTTTCCCTGAATTTGTTCTACCACTTCAGCTAATGCAGTTAAGAACTTTCTGTTTTCATCCTCCGTGCCGCAGGTTACCCGCAGCCATCCTGGAATTCCAACATCTCGCACCAGGACACCCCGCTCCAGCAGCTGATGCCAGATTTGGCTTTGATCTTTAAACTCGCCAAAGAGAATAAAATTAGCATCTGATGGCGTGACCACTAATCCTAATTCTTTGATAGCTTTTGCAATTTTGTTTCGCTCAGATATAAGTTTTTCAACGTTTGACCTTAATTTTGAGTTATATCTAAGTGCGGCAATTGAAGTTACTTGGGTGAGAGCAGATAAGTGGTAAGGCAGTCGCACCAGCTGTATTGCTTCAATCATCTCAGGCGATGCAACAAGATAGCCAAGTCTTACCCCAGCAAGTCCAAATGCCTTACTCATCGTGCGCACAACAGCCAACCTTGGGAAATCTTCCACTAGTTGTACGGCTGAAGGCCCATTAGAAAATTCAATATATGCCTCATCGACAATTACAACCCCAGAACTCTGATAATAAATATTTTCAATTTGTTTCAACGATGTTGTTGTACCCGTTGGATTATTTGGGGTGCAAATCACAACTAGGCTGGCTTCGGCTATCTCGCCTGAAAGCGAGGCATCATCTATCGCAAAGCGAGAATCTCGGGCAAGCGATTTCCAGTTCGTGTGGGTAGTTGCTGCGATGATTGGATGCATTGAATATGAGGGTTCAAATCCCAACG
>VGBH01000044.1 GCA_016870575.1 Actinomycetota bacterium | reverse complement strand
TGGCGTGTGTATGCATGGGACGTGAGGTCTCGGTTGGGCGGTGACACCTCAACCGGTAGCGACCTCACACCTCATTGGCTACTGAACAACCTGCTGAGACAGAACATCTAGCGCCACGCTAGGCTGCCACGTCAATTCCTGTTGCGTCAGCTCAATCACAGGTTGCCGCTGCAGGGGACAAGTCTTGGAACCAACTTAGTATTCTTATTTATCTTGGCAAGCACCAGCTCAGCAAGCTGACGAGTTGTGAATCCAACAGGATTGCCGATATTACTCGGCCCGGGATGACCGCCATTCATCAAATAAAGGTGATGAAATCAATTTGACTGAGTTAAACAATTAGCCCAGATACTCATGGATTTCTAAGGTAGTTTGCAATATAGGTTAGGGAATCTTTTATAGGTGATTGACGAAGATCCAATTCGGATATGGGTTTGCAACTAAATTAATCACTTGCCCTAGATCGACTGTGCTGTCCACAAGTTTTGGTAAATGCGGCACGAACGCATAAGTTGCATGTGAGTTCCACATCCGGCTACAAGCCCCTTGTCAAGCACAATAATTTGATCGGCATCAACGATTGTGCTTAATCTGTGAGCAATTACGAGTTTTGTTCTACTACCTTCAAAGGTTTTGATCGCTTCTTGCACAAAAACTTCAGTCTGTGTATCTAAGGCACTGGTCGCTTCGTCCAAAATAAGTAGTTCAGGCTTTTTCAGAATCGCCCTAGCTAATGCAAGTCGTTGCCTTTGACCGCCACTCAATCGGTACCCTCTTTCACCAATCATGGAGTTATATCTATCTGGTAGCGAGACAATAAATTCATGAGCTTTAGCTGCAACACAAGCAGCCTCAATCTCTTGGGTTGTTGCAGCAGACTGTCCTGCTCCAAAAGATAAATTCTCCGCAATTGATGCGTTAAACAAAAATGTATCCTGACTGACCACACTAATCTTTGTCTGCCAGGAGTTTAGGTCTAATGCGAGCAAGGAAGTATCATCAATCTCAATCTCTCCGGAAAGAGGGTGATAAAGGCCAATTAATAAATCAACTATTGTGCTTTTGCCAGATCCACTAGATCCGACAATCGCGACAGTTTGACCTGACTGTATTTCAAAACTAACTCCTTTGAGAACCTTCGGCAGGTGCGGAGAATACTTATGAATCACAGAGCGGAATCGTATGCCACGATGTAGTTTCTCAAACTGGATTCCGCCAATTCGTCGATATTCTTTATCCTCATCGCTAAGAATATCATTGATTCTATTTAATTTTCCATAGTTATCAGTTAGAGCATTAAGATTGTTCGCCATGCCCCCTAGATTGGCATTTAATCGCTGCAAGGAAAGCACAAATGTAACTAGACTGGGAAGGACACCTGCATTTGTGCCACCTAGCAATAAAATAGCTAGTGTTGCTACGGATCCGACCGCAAGAATAGGAAGAAAGCCTAGTATTGGAGACAAAATAGATAGTCTTTTGCTCTGCCTGCGCAAAGCACTTTCTAAGCTGACAAGGTTATGGTGAAGTTCCCGTGCTGCAGATTCTGTTTTGCCGGATGTATGAAGTAATCGCAGCGCTTGAAAACTTTCTGTCATCCTTACATTAAGATTAACTTGAGATTGGGCCACCGCCAAAGATCCAGCTGCAATGCGTGGAAGCAAAAACTTTTGCAGGCACCAGATTAAAGAAACAATAGTAATTACACCAATCAAAAGCCAGGAGGATATTCTCGTCAAAATTAGTAAATAAGTTATGCTATATATCAATCCAGTTACCAGTAATCCACTATTTTCGATATGAGTGCGGATTGCCTCCTGGGAGGCGTTGACGTACTCATTTAGATCCCCAATCTTATAGCTGCTAGAACATGCAAAGCTTAGGCGCATAATTTGTCCATAGATCCGCTGTGTCACCAATGTTCTGCATCGAGCAGCGAAATATCCAACGCTTATTTGATTAAAATACTTTGCTGTGCTTTGCACTGCCTGGAGAAGCATGGCGAGACCAAGCAGTAATAAGATGAGGGATACATTGGACAATTGATCAAGCCACAATTCTAATCCCGGTAAATGAATAGCAACAGTGGCAGGTAATAAGCTTGCTTGCTTAGAATCTGGTTTTGCTAAAATCTCAACTAGCAGAAAAACAACACCCAGAGTTAATGCCTCAGAACCAGCCTGGAGCAAGTTTGTTGCAATATTGAGAATAATGAGCCTCCACTGATTGATTGCGGTTTCTCTTATCAACCTTGCAAAAGGCTCACCCCCAAAAAAAGGCTTCAGTGGCAGTAAAAACTGACTCGAATTTTTATTAATATAATTGACCATGACTCCCTACCGAAACAGGTGCAGATTCAGAGAAGTGAAAAGTGAAATTGATAATT
>VGBH01000043.1 GCA_016870575.1 Actinomycetota bacterium | reverse complement strand
GATTGCTGATGAGGTTATGGCCGGCTTTGGTCGAACTGGTGCTTGGTTTGGTTATCAAAATTTTAGTGCTGTGCCAGATTTAATTGTTTTTGCAAAAGGAGTTAATTCAGGTTATGTGCCACTAGGTGGCGTAGTTATTTCAAATGAAATCGCAGCAACTTTTGATCAAAGGGTATTTCCAGGAGGTCTTACTTATAGCGGTCATCCACTCGCGTGCGCATCTGCAGTTGCTGCAATTGAGGTAATGGAAGATGAAAAAGTTATTGAGCATGCAAATCAAATTGGTGAAAAGGTAATTGGACCTGCCCTTACTGAATTAGCGCAAAAGCATAAATTGATTGGTGATATTCGTGGATTAGGTGTTTTCTGGGGAATGGATTTAGTAACTGATCGCGCATCTCGAGCACCGCTTTCACCATATGGCAGCCTAAATACTGCAATGAGCGAATTGTCTGCCGCTTGTCGTAGGCGTGGCTTGTTACCGTTTGTGCATTTCAATCGTATGCATATTGTCCCGCCTTGCAATGTTTCAGCAGGTGAAGTTGCTGAAGGGATAGCGATTATCGATGAAGCACTAACTGAAATTGGTCATTACTACACTGGTAACTAGTTAAACCTGACAATCAATTTATCAATTAACAAGTAAATTAGCGCGACTATTAGTCCAATTCCAAGCAGTATTGCAATCATAATAAAGACTGATTGATATCCATTAGAAATTACATCTAGAAAGTCATATGGGTATCGATTAATTATCTCACCGCGAATCAGGGTGTAACCAAGCCAAATAATAGGAACGATAAGTGATGCAAAAACTATCTTTAGATTGAATTGTTGTCGAGGAGTGACCAGCAACCAAACTAGCACGGTAACAATTGGGGTAATCGTGTGCAAAAAGATATCCGAATACACATTCCAACTTACTGGTGGATAATAAGGTGCTATTAACACATGATAAACAGCTCCAGTAATCGTAATCATTAACACACTATCAAGCCGTAAAACTTTAAATCTAAAACTAGTTCTATTTCGATCTTGATAAAGTGCAAACATAACTGCCGCCACTACCAAGTTGCTCCATATCGTGAAATAACTAAATGAGTCAGTTAATCGGCCAATAGCTCCAGAAAGTCCAGCATCATGACCGCCAAGTAATGTTGGATAAAGATCTTCTGCTGGTACTAAATCAAAGAGATTAATCACAAACTGAATTGCAAAACCAGTAGCTGCTACCAGTGCATTTACTAAATAGACAAATCTGAGTTGAGCATCCTTAAGTCGCATAAGCAAACCGTAGACCAATCAATTGGTTTAATGGCAACTATTGACCGAGTTTCCCTACCGGAACTATCTGACCATTTACCGCAAAGCCCCAGTCAAAGAGGGCAGTAGCGAGCTCATCTCGGTTGGAGTGGGCATTTAGGAATGAAATCAAAATTACCTCACCATTGCGCCGGGCAGCCCCTACATAGCAACTTCGAGCTTGGGTAGTAAAGCCCGTTTTACCAGCAATTAAGCCAGGATAACTGCTCAGAAGTTTGTTTGTGTTTGTTATTTCAATTTCAAAATTACTTCTTCCAACATTTGGAAAGATATATCTAGTGGTGCGCGCATATTTTCGAAATGCATCATTGTTTATAGCGGCCTGGCCAATTAATGCAATGTCATATGCAGTTGTTACTTGCCCTGCGGTATCTAAACCATGTGGAGTTTTGGCGACAGTATTTATTGCACCTAACAATTTCGCAGTTTCATTCATCTCAGAAACAGTTTTGGCAATGCCACCATTTGCATTTGCAAGCGCCATTGCAGCATCATTCCCAGAAGGAAGTAAAAGTCCAAACCAAAGTTGTTCGATGGTGTATTTGCGTCCCTGCACAATGCCAACTTCAGATCCATACATCCGAGCATCAATCCGTCTCACTTTGTAAGTACGTGCGGGATCGAGTTTTCCAAGTAAAGTCATCGCGGTAAGTGTCTTTATGGTACTTGCTGGCGGCAGTTGTTTTTGAGGATTTTTGGCCGCTAGTACTTCACCAGTTGTTAAATTTGCAATTAAATAGGCCTTAACTTTTGCCTTTGGTAGCTCTGGCGTGAATTCTCCATAATTGACGATAATGCCCGATTGGTTTAGTTGACTCTGTTCGCTCGCTTGGCTGAAATGAGTGGGGATAAGGCTCAAAGTCAAGCTGAGCAAAGCCAATATGGCTATGCGCTTAGAATTCATTTGCGCAAGGATACTGTGAATATTCGCGAGGCAAATCTGATGGCTGTTCTAAGGATTTTGACAATTTCAATTGGTAGCAATTGGCAATGCGTGCGAATATTCGGCTTGTGAAAAATCGAATCCGCTCCCTAGCAATAACAACTGCACTTTTTGCCGGCTTAATAGTCGCGCCACCAGTTAATGCGGTGCAAGGTGGCGAATTAGCCGCTGGGGATGGTGTTGTTGTTGCGCTGTTGAATGGCCGAACTTCGGTTAGATCATTTTGTTCTGGTGCGCTATTGCAGCCACGTTTGGTTGTAACTGCAGCACACTGCGTTATTCGAGATTCTGTACCGATAAATTTTCCTAATAGTTTATTCGTAGCAACTCCTGGTGCTGATTTAAATCGAGATGATATTTCCACCCGAGCTCGAGTAACAGAAGTGAATTGGGTACGCGGATTTCAAAATAGCAGCACATCAATTGAACCCAATGATTTTGCAGTTTTAGTTTTAGATAAACCAATTGGCACACCAGTTATTACTCGGCTGGCAACTGCACAAGAAATCAAAAACCTGCAAGGGGATCAGGGCACGGTAACTCATTTAGGTTATGGCAAATTAACTTTGGAGCGCGATAATGATGGAATTCCACG
>VGBH01000042.1 GCA_016870575.1 Actinomycetota bacterium | reverse complement strand
AATAGCTCAATTGAAGATAACTGGCTCGCCCCATCAGATACCCCTAGTAATAAGCAGGGTGAGGAAATTGTGGTTAATTTTCGGATTTTCAATCAACCATTTATTGGACTAAATGGCGGACCACGATTTCCACACTCCGAAGCAATTTCATTTCAAATTCCATGTGCAGATCAAAAAGAGATTGACTTCTACTGGAACGCTTTAACAGCTGATGGTGGGATGGAAAGTCAATGTGGATGGCTCAAAGATAGATTTGGTGTTTCTTGGCAAATTACATCCCCCGAAATGATGAATTACCTCTCAGGTCCGGATACTCAAGGTTCTAAGCGAGCAACTGAAGCGATGCTAAAAATGAAGAAAATCATATTAGCAGATTTAAAATCCGCTTACTTTAATCAATAGTCGAAATTAGAAATTGTTTCGCCAAGCGGAAAATGATTTGATTGATCTTGCGTGTGGTTTTCTTAGCCAAGGATAGGGATGAATTTCAGCGAGATTAGTAAATTTCCTAAAACTTGGAACTGGCGCATAAGTTATCGCAACTGCTTTTTCAGCAGCAAATTTATACGGATCGCCTATAAATACCTGCAAATCTCTTTTATCAGATAAATCTTGCGATGTTTCAAGGTAAAAGTAGATTCGCTTTGCTGATAGTTGTAATTTCTTAAGTGCTGTTTCATTAAAAACAAAAACAGCTGGCAAATCTGGATAAGCTACTAACGCTGGATCATTATCCCCCAGCGAATCAATAGTTAGCATCACCATTTCCGGGGAAAAATTCATTATTGGAGATGATGGCCCAGCTGTTTTTTCTAGATCGGGGTCAGAAACTAATAACGGCTCAACCTCAGCGTCAGGTAATACTGTTTCAGCCGGAAAATCTTGAATTGGACAATCATTTTTTAAACTACAACCATTACATAATCCAGGCGCTCTTTTTTCTACTTGCCATCTAGCAAATCCGTAAGGCTTGCCGGTGCCAGAACCAACAGTCCACTGCCAACCAAGCAGGTTGGCAGCTCTTGAGCCATCAATTAGTTCTCGATACATTTTTTCTTGACCGTTCAACCAACCTGCTTGATTACGAACTGTCCAATGTGAAGCTAGCCACATTCGAGTTTGATTAACCAGCCAACCGGATTCGTTAAGTTCATTAACCACAAAATCTATGCAAGCCATTCCAGGTTGCCAACCATTTCCTGGCCCCATCCAGTTTTGTTCAAATCGTAAATTCTGAAAGAGCTTTATGCCGATTCGTGCATATAAATGTCTCGCATATTCTTGCCAAAGTAATTCATCTCGAAACTTTTCTCGATCATTAAAAGGTGCGCTGGCAACTGCATCCCATACCTCTTTTAGGGTAAGGATGTTGTGCCGGATGTATGGCGATAAAACTGTTGCACCACGCTTTTCTTTTGGCAGAACCTCAGAGCGTTTTTTGGCATATCCAGAGATATCTAAATTTGCTAATGCCTTATTAGCAGCACTTTGACCACCCTTGATATGGCTCTTACCCCCACCAGAGTGCAAGCCAACAAAATGCTGATTTAGTAATTCACCCGGATCTTGAGCTATCTCGATTGGTTTCATTTATTCAAATCCCTACAAATCTTCTCGTTGTTTAGCTAAATGTCTCATCTTGCTTTGACCTTGTTCGTTTGTGTTGCAAGGGCTAAGTTGTTGGTCTGAACTGTACTCAAAATGGCTTTGATAAACCGCTTACCTATACTTGCGGTCATGCGCAAACTCTTAGGACTTACCCGTTATGCCGTAATTGTGCCAGCTTTGGCATCAATTCTCGGAGCATTACTGCTGATGGCACAAGGATCATATGAAATGGCCAGAGTGACATTTAATGCCATCACTAAAGGGGCTTATCTAAAAGACACCATTGTGGAAGTACTAACTGCGGTGGATGCAATCTTGCTTGGTACCGTCCTATTGGTTATTGGCTACGGTTTATATGAATTATTTATTGATGCTGAAATTGATGTGCCAGCTTGGTTAAGAGTTAGAAACTTAGATGATCTAAAGTCAAAACTAATAGGTGTTGTGGTTGCAATTATTGCAGTTGTCTTTGTTGGTGTATTTGTCGATTCCAACCGCGCTGGTGATGTGATCTCGTACGGGGTTGGTGCTGGTGCGCTAGTTGTTGGCCTAGCAGTTTTTGCTTTTGCTACTAAAAAAGATGACACTCCCCCAAAAGAGTGATTAGATACAGTTAGAAAATATGAGTCAATCAATTCAGAATTACTCTCAAAAAAGTTTGTTTCCCATTATTGCTGCAGTCTTTGTAGCGTTACTGCTACTTTCCAATATCAGTGCTACTAAGTTGATTGAGTTTGGTCCATTAATTACTGATGGCGGATTGTTTCTCTTTCCACTTGTTTATATTACGGGAGACATTTTAACTGAAGTTTATGGTTTTAAAGCAGCCAGAAGAGTTATCTATTCCGGCCTTGCGATTGGCCTTTTAGCTGCTTTTACATATTACCTAGTACAAATAGCTCCTCCTGCTGAAAGTTGGCAAAACCAAGAAGCATTTGAATCCATTCTTGGATTTGTGCCACAGATAGTTATTGCCAGTGTGCTGGCATTTTTAGCAGGACAATTGATTAACTCATATGTGTTAGTAAAAATAAAGGAAAAGACCAAAGAAAAAAAATTATGGCTGAGGTTAATTGGATCAACTGCTGCAGGTGAATTGGCTGACACCATTGTCTTTACCTTTATCGCGTCTCTTGGGCGACTTAGTTTTGATGAATTCTTGAATTATTTGGTAGTTGGATATCTCTATAAAACACTAATTGAGGTGATTTTGCTACCGATCACCTACCAAATAATCTCCGCGGTGAAGGCTCACGAGAGCGCAATCGGATAGCCGCGAAACAGCATTACCTAGATAGGTTCTGCTAAGTTTCACCCCGCATTAGGGCGAAAGTCAAAATGCTCCGGGTTGTTAGCTCAGTTGGTAGAGCAGGTGACTCTTAATCACCGGGTCGGGGGTTCGAGTCCCTCACAACCCACAGTTACG
>VGBH01000041.1 GCA_016870575.1 Actinomycetota bacterium | reverse complement strand
AGTCTCTATTGCCTGGATTGCACCAGCCATGTTTTCTAGTTTAATTCGAGAAGCAGTTGATCTAGATCTTAAAAAATTTATCCGAGGTGAACTTGGTTTCTATGGTCGTCTAATTGGACTCTTAGTCAGCGCATTGTTTGCTGGTTTGCTCTTCTACTTTGGCCAGGTTCTCTTAAACTCTGTGTTAGTTAATTTTAAAAGCTCAAGAAATATCTCATTATTAGCGATTTCGATAATCGTAATTGCTTTGATAATTAAGGGTGTTCTAGATGAGGTTTTAGTGCTTGGCAAGGACCATACATCTACCAAGTCATTTCAGCGTGATGAATCAATTTCAATTGCTAGAGTGAGTTCACCGCAAACCGCTATTGCTGTTTTACTAGCAACATTTTCCTTTGCATATATTTGGACTCAATCGGCACAGAAGTCATTAATTTCTGCACTGCTTTTTTCGGCTCCATACTTTTTGGTGTTCATCAGAATAGGTAGATTTAACTTTAAGTTAATCGGAAAAAATCGTCGATATTTGTTGGTTGAACCTACCTTGGTTGCGTTACTTACCGCAGTGATTTACAGCCAAATTGCGCAAACTCCATTACTGGCTGATAAGCGGGCTGAACTCTTCTTGATGTTGGCGGCAATTCCCGCCTTTTTACATGGAATATATGGTTTGTTTTGCGATTCTGCAGAGCAGCGAGAGATAATTAGTGCATGAAAAAACTAGCGATTCTGCTGATTTTTCTCTCATTGACCCGAATCGGTGTTGCTTACGCAGTCGATGACAATCTTTCAAATATTCGTGGCTCTTACTTTTTTGGTACATCCTCACGTGAAGGTGCAGATGTTGTTAACAGCGTTCTTGCATTGTTAATTGGTCCAGAAGGAAAGCCAGGCCTACTTGGACCAGAAGGTAAGTCTGCATATGACCTGGCAAAAGCTGCTGGCTTTCCTGGTACTGAAGCAGAGTGGTTAGTTTCGTTAACAGGTAAGACCGGTGACTCTGCATACGACGTTGCAGTCCAAGCAGGATTTCCTGGATCTAAAGAGGATTGGCTGAAGACATTGATTGGTGCACCCGGTGGAGCTGGCGCAACCGGTGCAGCAGGAGCAAGTGTAACTGTTGAAGATGAACCATCTGGCGCAAACTGCACAAATGGTGGAAAGAAATTAACAAGTGCAACAAGAGTTGCATATGTTTGCAATGGAACAAATGGCACAGGCGGTGGCGGTTCAGGCGGCGGTTCAATTGGGTATGGTGCAGGTGAGGTAACCATTGGTGCATGTACTGATACCGCAACTGTCGGAGTGAAGGCGCAATTTAATGGTTCAGATTTTGTGATGGAGAATTTAACAATCTCAGGATTACAAAATGGCTGTGCCGGAAAAACTTTTAACTTTTACTATGCAATTGATTCAAACACAGCGAAGGTACTTAAAAATCCCGCTAACGTTTACACTCATGGCAACACAATTAAATGCACACTTGCGTATCCAGCAACTACGGCAACCAAAGTCCCAGCCGTGGGCGTATGGGGCACCGCACCAAATCCACACTTAACCATCACAAGTTCAAATTCAACCTGTCGAGTAGTTGGTGGTTCTACAGATTTCACAATTGACAAGATAAGTACTGCGGATTACACAAACAAGATTGCTTTTGAGATACTGAGCTCCTAATGGCCGCTAAAAATACTCCCCAAAACAATGTGCCGAAGGTTTCGAAACTTCCTCTTCCTGCAACTGATTCTCCATTAGTAATTGACTTACCAGATGGTCAAAAATTGGTTATTGGCAAGATGTCACAAGGCAGCGTCATTGAAGTTGCTACATGGCGCGGTACTGGACGCCCAGATTCTCGTACCAGTCGATTAATGCTTGGTATGAGCAGTAATGCACCAAAGGATGCAATTGATGCAACTGATTCTGAATCAACAGCTCCAGCAAAACCGACCGCTCCAGATTCTGGTGTAGAACGATATGTTTACTTAGCTCAACAGTTTCTGCTGAAACTTTGGGCAGTTTTAAAACCATTGTTGATGAAAATAACTCCTACAACTAAAAAGTTGATTTCAAAACTGCAAAGTAGGGGATTGCCAAAATTTAAGTTAAGTCGTAAGCCAAAGGAACCAAAGGTCTCAGTTGTTACATCTCCTGAGAACTCAGAGATTGATGCTTGGCTAAATAAGATCACAGAGAAGGCAGAGCGATCAGTCGCTTTGTCCGCATCTCGTGCGACAAATGCGTCAAAGGCAAAAAAATCAGCATCTTCTGCACGCAAACCAGTAAAAAAGAAGAAACTTTCAAGGTAGACTACACCTATGAGAAATCGCCTGATTGGCGGGGTAGTACTCCTTGCGCTAGTTACAGGCATCTTCATGGGCCTTGGATTTCGCCTAAACCATTTGCAAGGTGGAATCGGGAGTGCATTGGGTTCTGCGAAATCATCTCTTGCAATTTATAAGCATGGCAAATCTGCTGATGTCGGATCAAAGATAATAGTTAACGTGAAAGATAGTGGTCCTGAACTTGGAATTGTCAAGTCAGCAACTGACACTACAGTTGATGTTGATCTGGGTGCTAAATTCTTGCGTTTAGAGAAGACCGAAATTCTTGGAACACTTATTGCAGTAATTCCATTTTTTGGCTCAGTGCTTGGAATTGTAGGACTATGAGTTTAGTTCGAACCCTTTGGGGCTAATGTAAGACGGAGGATAAAGGTGTCTTTCCCGATTTTATCGCTAGATCCTAAGTCGATTGATGTATTTTCAAAGTAAGCCAAATTTAATTTCTTCAACTGAACACTAACTGCAATGGCTCTAATTTGTCCTTGGTCAATTGTCTCACCAGCGCCATATCCACCAACAATGCGTGCATATAAAACATCTGAAGTAGGGGAGAGTTTTTCATTTTTGATATAAGTAGCAATATCTCTCTGAATAACAGCCCCATCAAAATTGTTATAAGTTAAAACCAGGCCTTTGATGTAATTCGACCCAACAACCTCTCTAACGCTGCCAGATCCCATTACAACGCCACTGGTTAATGCTGGCACGAAGGAGATCGTTGCTAAAAAAATAACCATTAAGGCTAGGAATGAGTCAGCAAATAGCCAACCAGCCTGGCTGTTGGCATCCTCTTCCTCGATTCGAAGGCGTTTACGCGCCACGATCTACTTTCTTAGTTGTCTTAGCTAGATTCTTTGCCACATCCTCTAGGGCATCTGTTGCATTTAACAACTTGGCAATTGCACCGGCAAGTGAGGCATTCATCGTTACATTTGTTGCTTTTTGCTTATCAAATAGGAATGTATTGATCTCTACAGCCAAACCAATTCGTTCACGCTCAATCTCTTGTTCAAAGTTAGCTTGCGCCTCAGTAGCTCGCTTTCCAAAAACTGAAGCGATCAAGGTAAGCACAATTACAATTAAAATAATTACGAAGTCTAGGAATGCCACATTTGCAATGCGCCACTCCTCGCCCAGTACGCCGTACCCGTTTTGCCAGAAATCTAGGAAGTTAACAACATCTGCACCATTCTCTTTTACATACTCAGAGAATGCTGTGGTTGCCTGTCCAACAGCCGCCCAAGTTAAGGCTACGGGAGCGAACACAAGAACATTTCGAATCAATGTAAGCAATCTAGCCCAACGCGCAAAGGCAATACCTTCAGTAATTTCAGGCTGTGGCAGATACTCAATTGGATTCAACGCCGCCCAAATCTGCAGATTCTTCTTTTCTCGCAGCGATGAAGATAAACCCGATACATAAGGATCTCGAGAGACCTGATACTCTCGAGCCCAAAGATCAACCCGATCAGCTAACTCAATATGTTTTTTGCTGTTTGAAACTCTGCGTTTAGTTGCCATCATGCTCCTAGGTTAATGGAAGATTTCTTTAAACACTAATCATTAACTCCAGTCGAATTGAAAATATACGACCTCTTGACCATCGG
>VGBH01000040.1 GCA_016870575.1 Actinomycetota bacterium | reverse complement strand
TGACGGTCCGAAGCATTTTGATTACAAACCAATGCGGACTGAGAGCGATGAGGGTGTTTGGGCTTCAGCAACAGCAAGTATGCGCACTTACTTAATCCTGCAAGAGCGAGCTGCCGCATTTAGAAATGACCCTCGCACAAAAGCGGCCCTCGAGAAGTCAGGTGTAAATGAATTACTGCAACCCACAATTAGTAGCGGTGAGGGTTGGCGCGAGATCGCAAACGAGAACTTTGATGTCGAAGCTGCTGGTAAGCGCGGTTATCACTATGAAGAACTCGATCAGCTTGCACTTGATTACTTAATCGGCGCCTTCTAACAAAAATGCCCATAGTTGCAGGCGTTGATTCTTCGACGCAATCTGTAAAAGTCGTACTGCGCGATGCGGACACCGGCGAATTAGTAGCCCAGGCAAATGAGCCTCACCCAGATGGGACCGAGGTAGACCCAAAAGCCTGGGAGGTGGCGTTAGAGAGCGCGCTAGCGAAGGTAGGCAAATACAAGATTGATGCAATTTCCATCGCCGGTCAGCAACACGGAATGGTCGCACTAGATAAAAACGGAGAAGTTATTCGCAAAGCGCTGCTTTGGAACGATACCCGTTCCGCAGGCGCCGCCGAAGATTTAAATCGCGAAATCCCAGATATCCATATTCGAACTGGCTCTCGCCTAGTTGCCTCATTTACAGCAAGCAAAGTTCGCTGGTTGCATGACGCCGAACCTGATAACGCCAACAAATTGGCCGCAGTTGCGCTTCCACATGATTGGCTATCTTGGCGCCTTTCGGGTTCCAAGAATCTAGATTCACTTTTTACTGATCGCTCTGATGCATCTGGTACCGGTTACTTCAATCCAGAAACGAATTCATACGACCTCGAAATCATGGAGAGAGTTAGAAACAGAGAAGGCGCTTTTCTAACTCCCAAAGTTTTAAAGCCAAATGAGTTTGGTGGAGAGACAACTTCCGGTGTACCGATCGCCGCAGGAGCCGGAGATAACGCGGGAGCAGCACTTGGACTAGGAGCAAAAGTAGGCGATTTAGTCATCTCACTTGGCACTAGCGGAACTGCTTTTGCCGTCTCCGCTAATCCAACAAAGGATGCAACCGGAGAAGTTGCTGGTTTTGCAGATGCAACTGGGAATTTCTTACCGCTTGCCTGCACTTTAAATGTTTCAAAAGTTATTACCACAATGGCTAAGGTATTAGACGTTAGCCTTGATGAATTTAGTTCGCTTGCACTCTTAGCAAGTAGTGGTTCTGATGGACTAACTTTAGTTCCACACTTTGATGGAGAGCGAACTCCCAATTTACCAAACTCTAAAGGCAGGTTCTTGGGAATCGACAACAGAAATTTCACAAAACCGAATATCGCTAGAGCAACAATTGAAGGAGTCGTGGCTGGAATAATCTATGCAGCCAACGCTCTAAAGCATCAAGGTTTTCTAGTACAGAGAATTCTTCTAATAGGCGGTGCATCAAAGAATAGAGCAGTTCGTACTATTGCGTCCGCCATGTTTCAGAGCGAGATACATTTACCAATGGCAAGTGAGTATGTAGCGGATGGGGCAGCGACCCAAGCAGCTTGGGCACTCTCGGGAAGAAGGACACCCCCTGATTGGAATAATCATATGGAATCTATTTTCGAATCTACCAGTGCAGATTCTGAATTGATTGATAGATATATTTCAATCTTGAATGCTCGGAATGCAAACTTCTAATCTCTAATAATCCTTTTCATAAGACATAATATTTCTCGCCCTAAAAATCAGGTATGAAAAAATTATAATTAGCTCTGTAGTGGTCAATGCATCAATCAATTTTCTTTCTGTTAAAATATAGTTATTGATAGTCTGTAAAAAGAAATAGGCAATCAATCCATAGAAGATTTGGCGAATGTCATAGATAAGCCCAAAATAATTTTTTTGCCATTTGAAGTTACCATCACTTGCCAGTTCAATTACAAAAAATGTACAAACTAAGACCATGATGATACTGAAATTGAAGAAAGAGTTCCAATTTTGAGGTGCTAAGATAAACAGGATTACAAAAGTTGCAATTACTTTATTGCCAATTTCTTTCAGGCTTAAAATCATCAAAGCTACGACAGGTACTAAGTCATAAAAATGAGAGTATGAAGTAATGCTTATTGCGAAACTAGCAACCGAGAGAGTACCAACTAAAGTTAGATTCTTCACTCTGAGTATTCCCAGGCAGATAATTGCGAAGTAGAGTACAAAAGGCGTGAGTGCAACCCAACTAGGCAAATTTGGTAATAAGTATGTTACTAGTTGCCAATAATTATGAGCTGCACCTTCAAATTTTTCATACTCCTGCGCTTCCCCTATGCGTAAGATTAGTTTTAGCCAATTGAATAAGTGATAAAAGCCGAAAAAAAAACCAACAGTCAGATGTCCGACTATCTGAATAGCGATTACGGAGTAGAGGAATTTTTTCATGTGAAGCTTGATTCCCAAAAGAATCAAGAATGGAAGAACTATGTGGGGCTTTGAGTCATTCAACACAGAAAACGTTAATCCCGCACCAAGGAATATTGGAAGCTTTACCAACAACTTAGGTTTCATTCCTAGATGGATTAATATCGCAACAGCGCCCAAAATGATTCCGGTTAACTGAATTGTGTCCATACTAGTTCTATTAGAACTAGATACTTGGACTATAAAACAAGCGAAGATTCCAGCAATTCCATTGGAGAATACGATTCGGCTAAATGCCCAAGTTCCCAAGACGCTAAGCAGCAGAATTATTACAGACTGAATCTCGGGGCTCAAATTTCCAAGAGCTAAAGCCAAAATAGTTGCACCGAATGGCGCCCCTCTAAACACTTCATCAGCGTACGGATCTAGACCTGAGATAATTTTCATGCCGCCACTTATATACGCACCTGCATCTCTGGGATGTGACCAGTAATTCAATATAGTAAGGACCGTAGCTGTAAACGAAAATATCAGAAACTCCACGAATAAAGTTCGCCATTTTGAAGTAAGCGGTTTGTTCACACATATACTCTACATTTGTACTTATCGTTTTGTTAGATTTTGTCTCGAATAGGAGATTAGATTTGTTGAAAATGAGCATGGTTGTTCCCCTATTTAACGAAGAGCTCCGCTTTACTAAGGAATATTGGAGCAAGGTTATTAGTGGCACGCCGGCTGTGACATGGGTTTTTGTAGACGACGGTAGTACTGACAAGACCTCTGATCATTTAGATTCTCTCCGAAATGAATATTTTTTTGAGAGAGTTAGGCTAAATACAAACTTGGGGAAAGCTGAAGCTCTGCGACATGGCATGAGTATTGCGTTAGACAAAAGTTGTGTAGTCGGGTTTATTGATTCAGATGGCTCATTTGAATCAAATGAAGTTATCAATCTATGTAATTTTTTCCAGCAAGAAGCAAATTGGCAGTCATCAACCCTGAAGTTTTCAGCGATTTTTCTTACTCGTGATCAAGTTCTCGAAACAGCTCGCAGCAAGGCATCAATTAGAAGACTGTTCGGACAGATTGTGTCCTTCGTAAACAAGATTATCTGGAATGAACTCCCTAGAGACACTCAATGTGGCTTTAAGTTCTTTTATGTTGATGATGCCTTTAGAGCCGCACTCGACAAGCCTTTTAAGTATTCATGGTTTTTTGAGATTGAACTCCTGATTCGGCTCAAGGCGGCTAATGTAAATAATGAGCTTCGCATAAAGCAATTTCCACTTCAGTATTGCAAAGATGTGCCTGGTTCAAAAGTTGTAAGTGCGAATATCTTTGCCACCATGTATCAAGTAATTAGGATTATGGGGAGTATAATGTTGTTCCGAGTTCAAACTACATTCATTCAAAGATTTGGAAGATAATTCACCTAGCTCAAACTCCATCGGACCGTCACCGTAACAGTAACTTCAGTTTCACCAAGATCGATTTGAGTTGCATCGGCTGATGCAGCTTTCTCGCTCACCATAGGAAATGTATAGACGGGAGCGTTAACTTCAGTAAGGTAAATAACTCGACCAAGTGATGCGCCCAAATACTTAGCGTAAGAGTTAGCCCGAGATCTCGCATCAGCTACTGCTGCTTCACGCGCCTTTTCGGCTGCTGCAGCACCATTTGCTAAGAACGGCGATACGCCATTTAGCTGGACTGAATCTCCACCAGCGTCAACAACTGCATCAATAACAGCGCCCGCGCTCTCGGCCTTACGAACAACGACTGTAAATGATTGGGTTGCTCTATATCCGATCAATTGTTGACCTTTATCTTGGGAATAGTTGTATTCCGGATAGACAGTAAGTGAAGATGTCTTAACATCCTTAGTTGCAATTGCTTCGGCTTTCAGCGCTGCCCGTACCGCATTCGCTGACTTAGATGCACTTGAGAGCGCCTCTTTATTCGTCTTAGCAAGAACTGATACTGATGCAAAGAATCGGACGGCATCTGGCGTAACCATAGATATGCCAACACCGTTAACCGTTATATGCCTTGGGCTCTCAGAGGCATTCGCTGGTAAAGCGTTGTAGGCAATTACTCCACTTGCTAATACAAGTGCCGAGATAGATGCAATTAGTTTCTTCATAGGCAGAATTTAGCGCGAGTAACCTGAGTTTTAGCGTAGGAACTACTCAGCGCTTGCTCTCAATATCCGATCTCGTATCGCAGCAGCGAGTCCATCGCCTTCAGGCATGAGAGCAACTAC
>VGBH01000039.1 GCA_016870575.1 Actinomycetota bacterium | reverse complement strand
CGTGGTTTTGATTTTCCCCGTGATTCACACAGCCTCCAAATAGATAGAGAACGATTTTGTCTCAAATATCGATAAAAGTCTAATCCAAAGGTTCAGCGTTAACCAATGGCCGAGGTGAGACAGTACCTTTTATCTCAAGATCCTCAAATTCCTGCACACTCGTGATTGCACCTGCAGCTTTCAGTACATCAAGAATTCCTCCTGGAATCTTTAGTGCTGTTGTGATGGTGGTTGCATTTCCAATTACTTTTACCCGATACGTAGGCAAGACAGCTCTGTCTCCTACTTGCAAACCGCCTGTTATTTCTGAAATTCCTGTGTTCGCTACCACTCGAGCATCGTTTACAGAGATTGCCTCTGCTCCCGCATCTCGAAGCTCGTTTATCAAATCGAAAAATACTGTCGCACCCACCATGATTTCAGGATCAGCAATAGTTAACTCAATTCCTGGACCAGCAACCGCAACAGTTCCTGAGAGCACCTGTAGAGCAATTTCTCTATCTTGCAGATCTCTAATTACAGCTTCTTCGTTCCCTCGCTGCAACTCAATGGCTAATAACTCTAAGCGCCGCACTTCCCTGGATAAATCGTCCTCGCGGGTTGTGAGTTCATCAAGAATTCTAACTAAGTCCTCCTGTCTAGCATTCCTTAAATAGTCAGGTTGATTAACAATTTGAAAAGTCCAAGCAAGAACTATTCCTGTAATACCCGAAAGCACCAAGATTACTGCGTTTTTCTTTGATACCTTCACTCTAGGCTTTCAGAATAAGTCGTCGAATTGCGGAGGCATTGACGAAGATTCGCATAGCAAGCACAATCAAAACACCGGTTGATAGCTGAGTTCCAATTCCTAATTGATCACCTAGAAATACCATTAATGCAGCGAGCGTGGTGTTCGATAGAAATGAGATAACGAAAATTCGATCAGAGAAGCGCTTTTCAAGAGCAGCACGACCAGCACCAACTACGGCATCTAAGGCAGCAATCAGAGCAATTGGCAAGTAAGGTTGAATCCAAAGTGGAATATCAGGCTGTACTAATAGACCTACAAATACTCCTACAATAAGCGCAGCAATTCCAATCATTTGATAATCCTAATAGGTACTCGATTTCTTACCGGTGAGAGGGATTGAGGAATGGTAATTTGAGTCATTTCATAAGTGCTAAAGCGCACGCCATAGGTGTTTGAAATCTCGGTTATGTCTTCACCAGTCTTTCCAGTCTTCATCTCGAGCAGCATTGATTTGGAATCACCTATCGCCAAGATTACGTATGGAGGAGTCAATGGCCGGTATCCCACCAAAATTGCTTCCCCTGCAGATCTAATCGCTGATTTACTAGTAATTCGATAGTCATTCACGGATACCGCAATAGCCCCATGAGCTAAGAGGCCATTAACCACTCTCGCGATATCGCTGTCAATAACTACACCCAGATCCACACCATCTTCGTAACTGGGAGTTACTGAAGCTTGTATCTCAACACGAATTCCATCCCCTCGGATTGCGGTATAGCCAGACAATAATTCAAGTGCAGAAATACTCGAATTTAAATTGCGAATTTGCTGAGATTGCAGTGACGTGTTTGCTCTAATCTCATCTACGTTTGAGATGTTAGCTTCAAGAGTTTCCTGAGTTTGACTTAATTGAGATTGGATAGTGGCTATTCGCTCCTGAAGTTGCTGGCGAGTAGTGTCTGATATCGGTTCTAGCTGTCGAGTTAGACCAATTGCAACTCCAAAAAAAATTCCAATTATGACAAAAACGCTTGCTCCGGCAAATACACTCGTGAAGCGACTCTTTTGACCCTTGGGAATTGGTGGCCCGAATGAATGGTTTGCATCATCTAATACACGATAAAGCAATCGCATACTGTCTTCTTGATCAGCATCTGGAATTGGCATTACAGTGTTCAATTTACCTCAACTCTTCTTCAAATACATAATTCCAGCAAGCCAGTAGATAATAATTGCCCAGACGAAACCGGCTTGGGTGAACTGTGACATCAATTCATTTTTAATGATATTTTCAAAAAATACCAGCACAAAGCAGACGTACAGAAACCAAGTTCCTATCTTTCCAAGATAAACAACCTCAAGCATTAAAGTTTGTTTACGATTAACCCTAGTAACTAGAATTGATAAATCTCTGATAATGATTGCAAAAAAGACAATGAAATGAACTTCATCATTAACTAGTAGAGTTACTAAGAGAGTAATAATGGTGAGTCGATCAATCAATGGGTCAAGTACTGCACCAAGTTTTGTGACCATTCTAAGTTTTCTAGCGATATACCCATCAAGAGAATCGGAAATAGCAATTGTAAAACCAATTAAAGTGGCCAAGAACCAAGAAGATTTGTCAATCGCTAACACCATAAATGGCAGTAAAATTAATCTTGTGAGTGAAATAAGGTTAGGAATACTGGTTATTTCACGCCAGTTCGGGGTGTCAAGTTGGGCCACTTGTCAATCTTAGAGAAAATACGTTGTGCTCACTGTGTCGGAGTTGAATCAGAGAATTTTACGTCTGCCTAATTACCCCAAGCCCGGAATAATTTTCCAGGACATTACTCCCCTGCTTTCGGATCCTTCAGCCTTTAATAGCTTGATTGAGCATATGTCTATTCCATTTCACGATCTTGAGGTGAGTCACGTTGTCGGGATTGAAGCCAGGGGGTTTCTGCTTGCAGGAGCAATCGCACAGAGGCTCGCTGCTGGATTGGTCCCTGCTCGAAAGGCAGGTAAATTGCCACGAGAAACTTATTATGCGGAATATCAATTGGAGTACGGTTCTGCAGCAATTGAAATCCACCAGGATGCAATGCCTAAAAACTCAAGAGTCTTAATTGTTGATGATGTACTTGCAACGGGTGGAACAATTGGCGCTTTGGTGACAGTACTTAGTAAAATCCCGGTTGATTTAGTCGGAATCACAGTTATAAGCGAAATTACTGAACTCAATGGGCGTTTGGGATTGCCTGCAATAAGAATTAATTCGCTAATCACCTAGTCGGATTGGCGGGATTTGAACCCGCGACCCCTTGACCCCCAGCCAAGTGCGCTACCAAGCTGCGCTACAACCCGTTAATTTTTGCCGCGTAACCTCTGTTTGAATCTAATCGGTGCCCCCGTGAAGTCATACTGCTCTCGCAAAACTCGTTCCAAGAATTTAATGTATCCGTCATCTAGAAGTCTTGAAGTAAATAGCGCGAAAGTAGGTGGTTTAATTCCTACTTGAGTAGCAAACAGAATTTTTGGTTGCCGACCTCCCCGTAATGGATGCGGATTTGCTGAGACGAAATCTTTAATCAATCGATTCAATTCCGAAGTTGGTATTCTTCTATTCCAGTTGTCAAGAACCTCATTTAGTAAGTCTGGGATTTTTAACACTCCCCTACCAGTGCTAGCTGAGATATTGAGTCTAGGAATCCATTTTTGCTGCTGTAAATCTTTATCAATTTCTCTGTCAATTTCGATTCGTCGCTCTTCGTCTACTAAATCCCATTTGTTAAAACACAAAACAATCGCTTTCCCCGATTCTTGAATCATATTAATTATTCGTCTATCTTGATCGGATAACTCTTCGGCAGAATCAATAAGTACGATAACTACCTCTGCTCGATCAATGGTTGCTTGTGTTCTGAGTACTGCGTAATACTCATGACCACTATCTTGTTTAAATTTCTTGCGTATTCCAGCAGTATCGATAAATAACCATTCGTAATCCCCTATCTTGACATATTCATCTATCGGATCAACTGTTGTACCAGAGACATCACTAACGACAGCTCGCTCACTACCTACAAGTCGATTTAACAAACTACTCTTTCCAACATTAGGTCGCCCAAGAATCGCGATAGAACGGGCACTCGGATGTTTTTCGTAACTCTCTGATTCTTTAGGTAATTTTTCAACAATTAGGTCAAGTAAATCACCAGCTCCACGACCATGCAGAGCGGAAATAGCAAAGGGTTCACCCAATCCTAAACTCCACAGCAGCGAAGCATCGGCCTCCTCTTTGGCCGAATCAACTTTATTTGCGACGAGTATTACTGGTTGTTTTGCTTCTCGGAGTTTCTTGATTAATAGAAGGTCATCATCAGTTGCACCCACTGATACATCAATTACCAGTAAGCATAAGTCAGCTTGAGTAATGGCAAATTCAGCTTGACGTGCAACTTGTTCGTACATACCCAGGGCTTTTGGATCCCACCCACCGGTATCAACCACAACAAATGTCTGGTGATTCCACTCTGTTTCGTAAGACACCCGATCTCGCGTAACTCCTGGTTGATCTTCCGTTACAGCACTTCGTTGGCCTATCAATCGATTAACCAATGTGGATTTCCCTACATTAGGGCGACCCAGCACAGCTACAACGGGTAGGTACAAATCAGTACCTGAATCTAGCTCGTAGTCAGTAACTGTAGATGGTTCTTCGTTTATCGAAACCAAATAAAGAATTCGTTCTACGCATTGTTCGAGTGACAATTGCGATGTATCAATAATCACAGCATCTGGCGGCAGAATTAGCGGTGAAACTTTTCTATTTGTATCTCGGTTATCTCGTTCATTAATATGTTTAACAATCTCAGAGCTATTGACACCAAGCTCCAAACTTCGACGTTCAGCCCTTATCTCAGCGCTAGCAGTTAAGTAGAACTTGAAATCTGCATCGGGCATTACCACTGAGCCAATATCGCGACCTTCAACCACAATTCCACTACGAATTGCTTTGACCTCATCAATAACCATCCGCTGCAACTTAAGCAAGTAATTCCGAACAGTAACTAAAGAACTTAACCTCGATGATAATTCTGATATTTCTAAAGTTCTAATCAATTTTGAAACATCTTTGCCATCAATACCTATGGCTCCAAAATCTTCAGTGGTACCTGGCGAAATCTTGTGATTGCTCAATACTCGATTTATCTCAGATTCACTTAATTGTTCAGGGGAATAATCTT
>VGBH01000038.1 GCA_016870575.1 Actinomycetota bacterium | reverse complement strand
ATTAGGGCGAAAGTCAAAATGCTCCGGGTTGTTAGCTCAGTTGGTAGAGCAGGTGACTCTTAATCACCGGGTCGGGGGTTCGAGTCCCTCACAACCCACAGTTACGAGGAAAACCCGTTCTGTTACACCACCATCCCAGGCAAAGTGCCTGGCGATTGCGGCATCAGTTCCTCGAGGCGCGAAAGTAGAGTTATGTTTACTCGAATTTGCAACAGATTGCCCACCAGGAGATGATCGAGGAAAGGTTTATTCACTACTTGATTATCGAACTGGGTTTAAAGATGATGTTGTAGATTCCTGGCATCTTTGCGGTGGAGCATGAAGAAAGCAAACTCGAACAGTTCAGAATAGAACTAACCCCTGCATCTTGTATGCAGGGGTTAGTTCTTCAACATTAACCGTTAAAAGCAAATGGATAGCGCTTAACTATTTCAGAGTCAGCACTACCAGCAACTTCTTGATATCGAAGTTGGAATTCAATCTCATCGCCAGCAGCAAGATCATTAATCACAATTGGATCTTCATAAGTGATGTTCTTAGTAAGGTCATCAAAGTTTGCTTCCCAGCTGATAAAGAAACCTTCGCAGTCAGGATTAGCTGATTCAACACAGGTCTCGCCTTTGCCATCTTTAATATATACCGATTCAGAATTACCACTTAATTCATAACTGATTTCAACTGCAGTTTGAATACTTGATTCGCTCTCTGTCGATTCAGTTTCAGTTGTAGTTGTGGTTTCTGTTTATTCAGCGGTATCGCCAGCATCTGAAGAACCGGAAGCGGTTAGCACCAGAAGGGCCACCAGCATCAAACTCATTTTCTTTAGCACCTAAATCCGCTCCCTAATCCGGCAACTAACTCAATAGCCACCCATTAGTGGCAAAGGGTGATACCAGTTCTTGAATATGGCGGTAGGTAGTGGGGCTTGCCTTAGCTGAGTTTGGGTAGGTGCCAATTCAGCCGGATTGATACCGACCTAAAGCCAAAAACTAATAGTCCAGCGAACACACTTGCTAAGGCAGCATTTGCGCCAACTTCAATGGCGAGCACATAACCAGCAGCCCCAAAAAATGCGGAAGTGCCATTGGTTTCTCGGTGTAGCAAAGTTGGTTCTACTTGAGATAGCACATCCCTAATTAGCCCACCTAATACTCCACTAATCACACCAAGAACAATTGCTGGAATTACCCCAACTTCATAATCAAGAGCAAGTGCAACGCCAGCAATGGTTGCAATCGCTAATCCAGCAGAATCTAATGTCTGCACAAAGGTGCCTACTGGCTTTGTCCACCTAAACACAATTGTGAGTAAAACGGCCAGCACTATTGCCAGCAATAATGTTGGTTGCACTAGCCATACTGGCGTAACATCCAGAATTAGATTTCTAAAAGTACCTCCAGATAATGCAGCAGCAGCTGCTACTACTAACAATCCGCCGTAATCCATATTGCGCATAGCAGCAACTCTTGCCCCAACTAGAGCAAATGCAAAAGTAGAGAGATGATCTAATACTAAGATTAAATCAAACTCGGGCATTGTTTATTCCTTAGTAGCGATTTTTTAGTCAACTTCAAAAGTTACTGTAACAACCGCCCGAATTGATTTTTCAATGGTGGTTAAGTCATAACCTCCATAATCACCTTCAATGGTATCTGGTGGAGTTACAGTTACTGAGCCACTTGAGATGGCAATAGGATCTCCGATTTCGCCACCAATTGCTTCCACCATAACTTTGGCACGTGTGCGAGCATCTTTAACTGCAGCTTCTTGCACTTGCGGTCTTAAATCAGCAAGATTCGAAACGTAATATTCAGGAGAAGTGGTATTTAAGGAAATACCTGTTGCTAAGAGTTTATCTATGTCTCGATTTAGATTTGAAATTAATTGCACATCCGTAGATCGGATTCTTACTGTCAAACTTGCTGTATAGGAATCAATTGGACCGGATTGGCCGTAATCCTGATTAGTACTTAGTCCACTTACTGTTATCTGGCTTTCTGCTACCCCGCCCTCAATTAAATAAGTTCGAAGTGCATTTAACTCTTCCATCACACTAGCAACGGAGGCTGAAACATTAGGTTCAGATTCAGAAAGATAGAGCGTCCAAATAGCCGTATCGGCAGTTGCTGAGATGCTTGCAGAACCTAATGCGGTTATGCCTTTTTCATCTCGATTATCAATAGCGCTTCCCACAAACCAAAGTCCACTACCAAATCCAAGGGAAAGCAGTAGGGCGGAGAAAATCAAGCCAACATTCAATTTCATACCTAAATCTTACTCCCTGGGTTTGCCATTCCCATTAGCGCTTCGTTGGCTTAGAACTATGCCAATTATTACTACCGCTGCTCCCGCAAATTCATACCAGTGCAGTTTTTCATTTAATAACAGCACCCCGGCGGCGGCAGCCACTATTGGCATTAAATAGGTAACTGAACTAGCAATTGCTGCACCAGCAACTTTCGTTACTTGATAATGAAGTACATAAGCTAATCCCGATCCCAGTCCACCTAACATCAGAGTGGCAAGGACAACTTGCAAAGTGATATCTGATCGCAGCTCTAAATTCATTAGTGCAAATGGCATAATTTGAATTGCACCAATCGTTATCTGTACGGCTAATAATGAAGTTGGTGGAAAATTCAGCGGTACAATATGCTTTCGATAATATGGAATCGAAAAGCCATAGCCAGAAACTGCAATTAGCATCGCCATAACACCCAACATTTGGCCAGATGCAATTCCAGTCCAAATGCCAAGCACAATTAAAACCCCAGCAAATCCAGTAAACAAGCCAACAATCTGCCGAGTACTAACTGGCTGATCTCGAAACACTAATAGTAAAAACAGCAGTGTCATAAGGGGAGTTGTGGCGTTTATTATTCCAGCCAAAATACTAGAAACATGATCTTGAGCGAAGGGAAATAAAAACCCAGGGAGCGAGTTCATCAAAATTGCCATGGCAAACAATTTGCGCCAGATATGAAAAGGCAACTTTTGTTTCAATATCCAACTGGTGCTAAGCAGCACTAGCGCACCAACACTTAGTCTCAGCATCGCAACCACTGTTGGGTGAAATACAGTTAACAAAATTTCAATAAAATAAAAGGATAATCCCCAAATTAATGCAGCTGCTAGATAATTTGGTAGCCAGGATTTCGCAGCTACTGCGTTAGTCATCACACCAGCCGTACAGCAAGAAGACTTGATTATCAGCTTGCACAACTTGGGCCTTGATTATCTCCAAATCTATTTCTAAATCAAACTCATAAACTTTTCCCGAAATAGTTTTTCCTGCTAATAACCAATCTGCAGCAGAAGATTCTCTACCCACCCAGTTGGGCACTTCAGTTAAAGTTTCAAGTCTTGGTTCTCCTGCGGTTATCTGATCTCCCAAATATGGCTGCTTTGCAAGTGCGCATGCTTGAAGTGCTGTTGGATCAAAAGCTCCTGGATAATTGTTGGCAATAATAAAATCTATGCCGGCTGCAAAACTTGTCGTAAAAGCCAAATCGATTTGATCATATAGATCTGATACTTGTAGAGCTAACTGGTCCTGAGAAACAACTTCACCTTGACCTGAATCACTACTAGTTGCACCTGAACCGCAACCGGATAGTAAAACCAGTAAAACTAATACACATAATCTTCGCAACTAAGCATCCTTGCTTGATTTAGTAGGCAATACCTCTCAGCATTATTCTAAATGACCGAAGATTTGGACCAATCAGCAGTAATTCACCTTATTTCTCTTTCGCGCTTTCCGCCAGCATCACGCCAATCAAGACCGCTGCACCACCCAAAAGCTGAATTGCCAGAAAGGATTCATCCAAAAGCACAAAGGCAATTGCCGAAGCGGCAACTGGTTCAAGTGTGCCGACAATAGCAACTGTTCGAGCCTTTAGATGTTTGAGCGATACAAAAGATAAAAAGAAGGGTGCAATTGTGCCAAGCAGAATCATCCAAGAAACTAATATCCAAGTTGGAATAGTGCTAGTTGAATTAGTGAATAGAACTGTTTCACCTAAAATTAAATCTAAATCAAAATTCCACCAGGGCTCTAAAATCGCCCAAAAAATTGTGCTTGCACCAAACGCTAATGTAACAACCGCAAGCGGTGCACGAGCTGCAACTAACTTTTCACCCATCACAAAATAAACCGCGAGCGAAATAGCAGCGAGGGCTGCTGCAATAAAGCCAATTGAATCAAGAGTAAAACCGCCCCAGATGTTAGTAACCATTGATAAACCAAACAGAGTAATTGCTAAGGCATACCAAACTCGCTGTTTAACAGATTCTTTTTCGCCAAATCTAGCCCAAAGCGCAACCAATACTGGCGCGGTATATTCAATTACCAGCGCTACCCCAATATCTAATCTATTTATTGCTACAAAATATAAATACTGAACCAATGCAACACCAATAATTCCATAGGCAAAAAACTTTGGTAGTTCGGCAATCTTTAACTTCAGCTGGCTGCGCACAAATATCAATGCCAAAACAATTAAAATTACAAATGCCCCAGTTACGCGAATCTGACTTAGTTGGGCGGCATCTATACCGGAGAGCAGTAGTGATTTTGATACCGATCCATTTGCTGCAAACAACATAACTGAACTCAGAAGAGCGATGTGTCCAATAACTGGATTTTTAACCCGCTGCGAATTTGACATTATGGCGACAGCATAATGGCTTAACAAGATTGAGTTATCGAGGCACGGTGATTATTCGTGGTTGGCTTTCGCCGACGTCATTTACTGCAATTACTTGAATCTTCGCGCCCGGTTTAACCTGATTAGCTTTAATTGTGCACTTTGTTATTGGTGCTGACACTCGGCAAAGGGATAATCCACTAGGTGATATCACCCGGTAACTTGTAATTGGCGAACCACCATTGTTTGCAGGTGCTAGCCAAGAAACTATGTAGTTAAAATTTCCAGATGCTTTTGCAACTTTCACTTTGTTAACTCTTGCCGGACTTGCTGGCTGCACTACCACTTCCGCTAATTCAATGCGCTCAGATAATCCAAGAGGACTATCAACCATAATTGCTAATTGATAACTTGAAACCAACGCTGGAATCACACATCGATAATCAGTCAATAGCACATTGCAAAGAATTTGTTCAAGCTTGGAATCCAGTACCCGAACTTTTAATTGACTGCGAGCAATACTGCTAACTCGAAGTGGATTTGCCCAAGTCACTTCAAGATTGCCTGCTTTCGCAACCACTCTGATATTTGATGGTGGTCCGCCTGGTCCATTTTCAACTGAAAAGTCATAAGCACTGCCATCGCCTTTATTTGACAACGCATAGACTCGATACTTTGTTTTGCCAGGATTTAACTTAACTTGGCAGCGAAATTCAGTGCTGCTTGTTTGGCACAGCCTGTTAGCCCCAGTTGGATCCCCAACTTCACTTAATCTAACCGCAACATCTCTAGTCTGGCCATCCCCTTTGCGAATTCTAAAAATAACTAGATCGCCTACTTTACGTTTGCGCATCTCAACTAACATCGCATCAGTATTTGCAACGCTTACTCCGCCAACCGCCAATATCACGTCAAGTGATTCCAATTTCGCATAATCTGCTGGAGTATCAGTGATGATGCTCGATATCAATACTCCGCCACCGGTTGCGTCTTCAACATAAACACCTAAGAAAGCACGCTTAGATTCAATTACTTCTTCGACTCGATAACCTGTAACTGAGGCAGAATCAAATGCAGGGGGCCGCCATGAAATAGCAACTTCACCGCCAGAAATCTCGTACTTAACTTCCGTTGGTTCTGCGGGTGCTGAATTGGCGATGTCCGCAATTCCCTGATCGATAATATTTTGATAAAAACTCGCAACCATACCAGTTGCTGTGTTTGTGCCGCGGTAAGAAGAAATACATGAAGTATCGCCGCCAGCATTAACACCTACCAGCACCAATTCATTTCTAATCCGAGTAACAATTGGCCCACCTGAATCACCAGGACAAATAGATTCAGTAGAAGTACCCGTTGTATTTATGGTGCTGCCAGTTGGATATGGAAAACCTTGCGCAGTTGGCCTTACTCGCAAATCTATTTTGCGTGGA
>VGBH01000037.1 GCA_016870575.1 Actinomycetota bacterium | reverse complement strand
GGTAAACTCAGCTTTAGTTGCAAATTCCATTGCCATTCGAACTAAAGCAAGTTCCAATAGTGCCCCAACTCCAGTTAAGTAATAAAACCTAGATCCAGAAACTTTTGCTCCACGCTCAATATCAATTGCGCCTAGCACCTCACCTATTTCAATGTGGTCTTTTGGTGAAAAACCTTCTGACTTGAAATCTCTTGGTTTACCAATAGTTTCAATTACTTTGAAATCTTCTTCACCACCAATAGGTGCTTTGGCATCAACAATGTTTGCAAAAACACTCATAATTTGGTTTGCAGATAACTCAGCGGCATCACGTTGAGTAGCTAACTCAGTTAGTTCTTCTGCCATCTGAGTTGCTTGCGCCATTAATTTAGCTAATTCATCAGCAACTGTTGCATCACCGCTTTTTGCTTTGCCTTGCAGTGGGCCTATTGATTTGCTTAAGTTTTTTTGTTCAGCTCGAAGTGCGTCATACTTTGCATTCAGATTTCGCCAAACACCGTCAGCCTCTTGCCAAGCAGAAACTAATGATTCATCAGCCCCGCGAGCTCGCTGCGATGCAAGGACAATTTCTGGTGTCTCACGAAGTAATTTGGGATCAAGCACGGGGTAAGACTACTTTGTCTGATAAGACTTTCGGGTTAGCAAGGGTCAAGGCTTAAAGTAGAATCAATCACAACCGACTAGGATTTTTCTGAGTAAGAGGCAAGGCGCAATATGTGGACGAACTTTTTACTAGAGGGTGAGGTTTGAGGTTAAACCTGTAACCCAACCGAAATTTAGGAGCAGAATGGGACAGCACGGAACAGTCCGCAGACCAGCATCAGTTTCTCGCTGGGAAGGTGGAATGCGCTCTGACTTTCAGTTTGTGTTGGGTAATTTACTAATACTTGGCTTCTTGATTGCTGGATTGGTTTTAGTAATTCAACCTGACTTACTGCCTGATAGCTCAGAGCTTGAAGCACGCATTCTTGGTGCTGTTTTGATTATTCTTTCTCAACTGCTTTCCTTCACAGTTATTTTGTCTGCAAATCGAGTTGTAATTGATGGCGATTACATCGCCTGGCAACCACGTTTTCATCGCAGACCTTTAAGGAAATACCGTTGGCATCAAATTAAAGATGTCGAGCTTTATCAAGTAAAGGGTTGGATTTGGGGTTATGGATTTAGGTTTAATCCAAGAGTTGGTTGGGGACACATTATTAAAAGTGGTCCAGCGATTCGTATTATTAAAAGTAATGGTCGATCGTTTGTAATTACTGTAGTTGATGCTGAAGATGCAGTCGAAACAGCCAAATACTTTCTAGCAGGTAAATCTAGTTAAACTCCTTAGCAATTAACTCCGCAATTTGAGCCGTGTTAAGAGCTGCCCCTTTACGTAAATTATCACCACAAACAAAAAAGGTTAGAGTGTTCGGGTCATCTAAGCTAGCTCGAATTCGACCAACCCAAGTTGGATCTGTTCCTACCACATCTGCTGGCGTCGGAAATTTTTTAGATTCAGGCTCATCAACAACTACTACACCTTCACTATTTCTTAACAAATTTCTAGCCGCATCAACATCAACAGGATTTTTGAATCGTGCAACAACAGTTAAGCTATGAGTGGTTATTACTGGGACTCGAACGCATGTTGCAGTTACCTTAAGATCAGAAATACCTAGAATTTTTCGTGATTCATTTCGCACTTTTAGTTCTTCCGAGGTATATCCATCTTCCCTCAAACTACCAGCCCAAGGAATTACATTTAGTGCCAGCGGGGCAGGAAATGGTCCAAAATCATTAACTACTTCACGTACATCGCCTGCTTTGTGTCCTAACTCTTTCCCAGCAACTTTATTCATCTGCGCTTCCAATGTGTCAATACCGGATTGACCAGCACCAGATGCTGCTTGATAAGAAGAAACAATTAACTCAGTGACACCATACTTTTTATGTAGTGCACCAACTACCACAATCATCGAAAGAGTGGTGCAGTTTGGATTACTAATTATTCCTTTTGGTCGATCTTTAGTTTTTTCGCCATTCACTTCAGGCACAACTAGTGGGACTTCGGGATCCATTCGAAATGCGCCAGAATTATCAACTGCAATCGCGCCGCGTTCTGCAGCAATAGGTGCCCAAATCGCAGATACTTCATCAGGTACGTCAAACATTGCAACATCCACACCATCAAATACTTCAGGAGCAAGTGCTTGCACGATGACTTCTTTACCTCGAACCATCAATTTTTTTCCAGCGCTGCGCTCTGAGGCAATTAGCTTTATCTCGCCCCAAACATCATCGCGTTCAGTTAGCAATTCCAACATCACAGTGCCTACCGCCCCTGTTGCACCTACAACTGCAAGCGTTGGTTTATTGATCATTAGCGTCCAGTTCCAGCATAAACAACAGCTTCACCATCAGCATCTAACCCAAATGCTTTGTGAACTTCTTGCACTGCTTTATCAGTATCGTTTGCTCTAATCACAACTGAAATTCTAATCTCGGATGTTGAGATTGCTTCAATATTAACATTTGCACTAGCAAGTGCTCGAAAAAACGCAGCTGATACACCAGGATGAGATCTCATTCCAGCACCAACTAATGACACTTTTGCAATGTCTTCATCAAATTCAACGCGATCAAATTTGATTGTTGGCATAAGAGTTTCAAGTGTTTTAACTGCAAGTTCGCGATCAGTTTTTGGACAAGTAAATGTAATGTCAGTAGCTACCGATGCAGCTGTTGTAACGTTCTGAACAATCATGTCAATGTTGATGTGTGCATTAGCAATAGCTTCAAAAATTGTTGCGGCATTTCCTGGCTTATCTGGCACTCCAACAACAGTGATTTTTGCTTCCGATAAATCATGCGCAACACCGGAAATAATTGGCTGCTCCATTTTTCGCTCCTTTATTGCTGTTTGCGATAAAACCCAAGTTCCATCTCGATTTGAGAAAGAGGATCGAACATGGATTGGTAGATCAAATCTCCGTGCATATTCAACACAGCGTAGGTGTAAGACTTTTGCGCCCATTGCAGCTAACTCCATCATTTCTTCATACGTAATAAAGGGAACATGGGCTGCTTTTGGAACTCTTCTTGGATCTGCACTAAAGATGCCATCAACATCGGTATAGATTTCACAGACATCCGCATTTAATGCAGCAGCTAATGCAACTGCAGTAGTGTCTGATCCGCCGCGTCCAAGAGTTGTAATGTCTTTTGTATCTTGGGCAACACCTTGAAAACCAGCAACTATCGGAATAGCTCCATCATCAAGTGCCTGTTTTATTCGTCCAGGTGTTACATCAATAATTCGCGCTTTGCCATGAACTGAATCAGTAATTACACCAGCCTGACTTCCAGTATAGGAACGCGCTTCAACACCTAAATCTGAAATGGCCATTGCTAAAACAGCCATGCTGATTCGCTCGCCAGCTGTAAGCAACATATCTAATTCTCGACCTGGTGGATTTGGACTTACTTTCTCTGCTAATTCAATTAATTCGTCTGTGGTATCTCCCATTGCTGAAACCACTACAACAACTTTTGTGCCAGAATTATGGGTATCAACAATTCGCTTAGCCACGCGCTTTATGGCATCAGCATCTGATACTGATGAACCGCCATATTTCTGCACAATAAGTGGCACGAATTACCTCGCTAATAGAGGTGTAAGTCTAGCCAATCCAGAAATTATTGAACTTGACGTCTACCCTCAAAGGCTCGACCTAGCGTTACTTCATCCGCGTATTCCAAATCGCCACCAACGGGTAATCCACTTGCTAATCGCGAGACAGTTATTCCCATTGGTACTAATAAACGAGTTAAATAAGTAGCTGTTGCTTCACCTTCAAGGTTGGGGTCAGTTGCCACAATTACCTCAACAATATTTCCGTTTGCTAGTCTTGCTAAGAGTTCTTTAATTCTTAAGTCATCCGGACCAATTCCATCGATTGGTGAAATTGCCCCACCTAAAACGTGGTAGCGACCCTTAAATTCTCTTGTTTTTTCAATCGCAATGACATCTTTACTTTCTTCTACTACGCAGATAATTGTTTGATCACGTCTGGTATCTAAACAAATACGGCACTGATCTGCTTCGGAGACATTAAAGCAAGTTTGGCAGAATCTAACTTTTGCCTTTGCTTCCAAAATACTGTTTGCCAATTCAGTAATATCATCTCGATCTGCTTCTAGAATCCAAAAAGCAATTCGCTGTGCACTTTTGGGGCCAATTCCCGGCATTTTTCCTAATTTTTCAATCAGGTTGCCAATTACACCCTCATACATCTTTATCCATAATGGGTTTAGCACCAAGTTGTGACTCTAGCAATTTCATTGTGTCTACTTCTTCAATAACTTCATCATCAAGTTTTGGTTCATCTACCATTGAAACAAGCTGCTGTCGATTAGATGAATGTTCAATAGCAATCAACTTGATCTTTCCATCTGTTTTTGTTACTTCGTTTATTGCTCTTCGTAGTCTAGCTTCTTGATCTGACCCAGTAGCAAACTCCAAAACTCGCAAATCTGGTATTGAAATCACAATAAATCCATCAGCAACATCAACAACTTCAGATTCAAAGAAGGTAGACCAAGAGGCGCGAGAGTCAAGTTTTAACTCCTCCAATATTGCTGGCCAAAGTGCTTTCAACTTTGCTAAATCAGCTAACGGCAATCCGGAGTCTGGCTCTGTAACTGGTTTTGCTTCATAGCGTTTTGCTGCTACAGGGATGGTCACTCTTTTTGTTTCTGTTTTAGCACTGGATTTTACAGTTGAAATTTTGGGAGGTGGACTTGCTTTTGTTTCTGTTGGTGCAGGTTGCGATGATGAATTCGTGTTGACTCCATTTTTTTCTAAAATTGAGATTCGGTGCTCGAGCCCAGAAATTCCTTCACTAGATGCAGCTAGCAACAAACGCGCTGCTAACAACTCAAGTTGCAATCGAGGAGCTGTTGCTCCACGCAACTGCGTAATTCCACTAGTTAGCAAATCTGCAGCTCTTGATAATCTGGCAGCACCGATTTGCTTAGCTTGTGCTGCCATATTGGAAATTTCTTCCTCCGGAAGTGCTATGAGTGGCTTTGCAGCATCGCTTGCAACTTCAATCAAAAGCAAGTCTCTTACTCGTTGCAGAAAGTCAGTTGCAAATCTTCTGGGTTCAAATCCAGCATCAATAACTTGATCAATTACTTGAAACAATTGATTCCCTGAATTTGCAACTAGTGCATCAATGGCTGCATTAACCAACCGTTTCGGAGTTAAGCCAAGAACGCTTGCAACTTCATCTGCTGTTAATCCATTATCACCCGATCCTGCAATTGCTTGCCCGAGCAGACTTAAACCATCTCGCACTGAACCTGCTGCAGCTTCTGCTAGCAATAAGATTGCCGAGGGTTCAAATTTAATCTGTTCTTGTTTACAAACCTCGGCTAAATGTGCAGAAATTGCCTTAGTTGGAACAAGTCTAAAATTAAACTGATGAGTTCTGGAACGTAGCGTGCTGGGCATTTTATCTGGTTCAGTTGTTGCGAATATAAATTTCAAATGTGCTGGTGGCTCTTCAACCATTTTTAATAAACCATCAATGGCCTGTCGTGAAAGTTGATGGGCCTCATCAAGAATTAAAAAACGAAAACGCGATTCCGCGGGTAAAAAAGCAATCTTTTCTCGAATATCTCGCACATCATCAATTCCATTATGACTGGCAGCATCTATTTCCTCGACATCTAAATTACCAATCCCATTTGGTGCTAATGCAATACAGGAATTGCACACACCACATGGGTTTATCGTTGGACCCTTTTCACAATTAAGTGATCTAGCGAGGATTCGGGCGGTTGATGTTTTACCGCAACCTCGAGGACCAGTAAATAAATAAGCGTGATGGATACGGTCATTTTCAATAGCTCGGCTTAACGCATTTACGACGTGGTCTTGTCCGATTACTTCACTTAATTGTGCTGGTCGATAAGTTCGATATAAAGCAATGCTCACTGAGCCACATTACCGCGAATCACTGATTGGGTTTAAGTGAAATTGGCGGAGGATGAGGGATTTATCCTCTCCATCCTGGGTAATTCCCCGTTTTTTAGGTAAACGGGTCATAAAGCGACAGCATAGGGCGCAACCTCGAACCTGTAAACGGTCAATTCATTAAAGGGACGGTGAAATTATGACGTGGCCGCAGGCTTTGCCGGATGCAAAGTGCTCTACCGCTTGAGCACTAAGTTCCAATGGAAATTTTTTATCTATCACAGGATTAATTCGCTTCCTTGCTAGATCTTCAAGCAGCACAGAGAGATCATCTTTATTTTCAGATTGAGTAAAGGCCTTTAAAGACTCCTTGATAAATA
>VGBH01000036.1 GCA_016870575.1 Actinomycetota bacterium | reverse complement strand
TCATTTCGTTTCATCTGCATGTTAATCCAGAAACCCGCCACACGATGGATGCACGACGCATTGCACTTATGAAGTCAAGCGCAATTTTGATTAATGTCGCCCGTGGTGCTCTTGTGGATGAGGAAGCGATGATTGACGCAGTTCGTGAGGGTCGAATTGCTGGGGCAGGAACTGATGTAGCAACACATGAGCCACCTGACCCTAATTCGCGATTAATGACTACTCCTGGAATTGTTGTAACTCCGCACGCCGCCGGGGTGACCTCTGGGACCGCTCGTCGACGAGCTCAAGGTTGTGGAGCGAATGTTGACCTTGTTGCGCAAGGCAAAGAACCGCTATTTCGGGTCGACCTGCTACCTCGAAACTAAGGGCACCCTCAAAAAGTTCTAGTTAACTCGTTTTCTTGCTCTGGTGATTTACGATGGATTTTCGGCTCGAGAAACGACGATTTTGTCCGTGCTGGGACTATCTCCAGCTGGCGAGGGATAATTGCCCCACTAAATTCAAGGAGCGCGCTGGAATGTATCTCAAGAGCCTAACGGCTAAGGGGTTCAAATCCTTTGCTTCAGCGACCACCCTTAATTTTGAACCCGGCATTACTTGTGTTGTGGGACCAAACGGATCTGGAAAATCCAATGTCGTTGACGCGTTAGCTTGGGTTATGGGTGAGCAGGGACCGAAAACCTTGCGCGGCGGAAAAATGGATGATGTTATTTTCGCCGGTGCTGCAACACGTCCGCCGTTAGGTCGCGCTGAAGTTTCATTAACAATCGACAACACCGATGGTGCTTTACCTATTGAATATACCGAAGTCACGATTTCTCGAACATTGTTCCGAGGCGGAGGAAGTGAATATTCAATAAATGGTTCGCCTTGTCGATTACTTGATATTCAAGATCTGCTCAGTGATTCAGGTATTGGACGCGAGATGCACGTGATAGTTGGACAAGGACAACTTGATCAAATATTGGTTGCAACACCTGAAGAGCGTCGTGGTTTTATTGAAGAAGCAGCTGGTGTGCTAAAGCATCGACGAAGAAAAGAAAAAGCATTAAGAAAATTAGAAGCAGCGCAAGGTAATTTAGTTCGATTACAAGATTTAACGAATGAACTACGTAGACAGTTAAAGCCATTAGGTCGGCAAGCAGAACTTGCTAGAAAGGCCGCAGTTTTTCAAGCAGATGCACGCGATGCTCGACTTCGACTTCTGGCAGATGATTTGTTAGCCCTTACAGCTGCGCTAGAAAAAGAATTAGTAGATGAAAATTTATTGCGGGAAAGACAATTCAGAGTCGAAGCACAACTTGATTCGGTGAACGATGAAATTTCGCAATTGGAGAATCTTTCAGTTACCTCAGCTCCCAAGCTAAGTAAAGCGCAAGATGCCTGGTTCACCTTGTCTGCTTTGCGAGAAAGGTATTTCGGTTTGCGCCAGGTGGTATCAGAGCGAATTAGGTTGACTTCAATCGCGCCAGATGAAAAGCCAAGAGGATTAGATCCTGAAGTGCTTGATCAGCAAGCAGAGTTATCTAGAGCTGAAGCAACTGCACTTAAGGCTCAAACGGAATCGCATCAACTAAAACTAACTCAACTAACCGAAACCCGAATCGCGCTAGAAAAACAACTTGCTGAGACAGAGCTACTTCTGGCAACTGCAGCTCAATCGTCAGCTGATCGCAGAGAGCAATTGGCACAACTTGCTGGTGATGTATCAGCAGCGGAATCTAGAAGAGATGCCAGAGCAGCAGAGATCTCTCGATTGAGCAATCAAGTTTTAGATGCTAACAAGCGGGCAACCGAAGCTGAAATGGCGTACCGAAAAGAAGAAGCAGAAATTGCTGGATTAGATGCAGGTGAACTTCAATTAGATTCAGAACATGAAAAAGCGGCACTAATACTCTCTGAAGCTGAATCTAAATTAGCAATTGCAAGAAGTTCGGTAAATGCACTTGAGCGAGATCTCGCCAGTGCTACCGCGACGGTTGCTGTAATTGAGGCATCAATTGAACGTAACAAAGATGGCGGTGCTGAGTTACTAGCACGGCAGGTTTCTGGGATATCTGAAAAATTGATTGAGCAAATCAGCATCACTCCAGGCTATGAATTAGCAGTATCAGTTGCGTTAAACCAAAGTGCAGCTGCAGTTATTGCAGCTGACTTTTCTTCAGCACAGTTAGCGGTTGAGTATTTGATTGCAAATCAAAAGGGTCGAGCTGTTATTGCAATTGCTCAAGATGCTCCTGGGCCTGGAGAGTTAAATGTCAATACTAAACCACTTGCTAATTTCTTAAATGCATCTGGATCAGCAGAATTAGTTGTAAAGAATCTTCTCGCTGATTGCTATGTCGCCGATGATCTATCAGCTGCATTAGCTATTCAATCTGTCAATTCCAAAATACGTGTGGTCACAAGGTCAGGTGAGTTAGTAGCACCCGGCATAGTAATTGGTGGTAGCACACCTGGTTCATCTGAATTGCAATCTAAATCCGAGCTAGCGCATGCGACTGCTGCCAGAGAAGAGATTGCAGGCAAGCTAACTGAAGCGAAATACATTTTTGAAAATGCAGAGCGCGGATTAGTTGATGCAAAAACACTATTTGATAGTGCTGTTGCAAAAGTAAAGGAAGCAGATGCAGCTCAAGCAAAGGTAGCACTTCGACTGGCAGAATTGAGTCAGCAATCTCGAGCAGCTAGCGCTGAAGCGGAAAGATTACAAAAACTGCTGTCGCAGGCAGAAATTTCGTTAAAGGACGATTTGAAGGATTTAGCTGAACTTCAACATAAACTTGAATTAGCAAAATCTGCACCAGCTACAACCACTCCGGTAACAGCTGAGCATCGCGACCAGTTAGTTGGCGCGGTCGCAGATGCTCGAAGCATAGAAATTGAACAACGACTTACTTTAAGAACCGCGGAAGAACGCCATCAAGTTGCAATTGCCAAAGTCGCTGAGTTTGAACAACTTGCTACAGCAGAACGAGAATCTCGAACAAAAGAAGTGGAACGACGAGCACGAATGCAGCGCGAGGCAGCGATTGCTGCTGCTGTAAGTGTGGCAATTGATCAAGTATTGGATCGGTTAGAAGTTTCACTTTCTACGGCATCAAGTACAAAAGCTGAGTTGGAACAGCAACGTGCAGAGCGCGAAACTCGGTTACAAAGCCTTCGACATAGCGCACGCGAATTAGAAAAAGAGCGGTCAGCACTTGTTGATAGCGTTCATCGAGACGAATTGGCACGCACGGAACAGCAGGCGCGCATCACGGCAATTGAAGAAAAAGTATTAGGCGATTTTGGTGTCTCTCAAGATGTATTAATAGCTGAATACGGACCAGATCAATTGGTTCCGCCGTCAATGAAAGCACCAGGTGATGAAGAAACATCTTCTGGCGAATTAGAAACACCGAAGCCTTACGTGAGGGCTGAGCAAGAAAAACGTGCAAAAGAAGCTGAACGTCAGTTGGCTTTACTAGGCCGAGTTAACCCACTTGCTTTGGAAGAGTTTCAGGCTATGGAAGAGCGACACAAGTTCTTAGGTGAACAACTAGAAGATGTAAAGCGCACTAAGGCGGACCTAGAGCAAGTAATTAAAGAAGTCGATGATCGTGTACAGCAAGTATTCGCAGAGGCTTTTGCAGATACCGCTAGAGAGTTTCAAGCGATATTTTCGCGACTATTTCCCGGCGGTGAAGGAAAATTAGTTTTAGTGGATCCAGACAACCTATTGATTTCTGGTGTAGATGTTGAGGCTCGTCCAGCGGGTAAAAAGGTAAAGCGACTATCACTACTTTCTGGAGGTGAGCGATCTTTGGTAGCGGTAGCATTTTTAGTTTCGCTTTTCAAAGCTCGACCAAGTCCGTTTTATGTACTCGATGAAGTTGAAGCATCCCTAGATGATATTAATTTAGGTCGGCTACTACAAATTTATGAAGAATTACGAGAAGAAAGTCAGTTAATCGTTGTTACTCATCAAAAGCGCACTATGGAAATTGCCGATTCATTGTATGGAGTTGGTATGCGCAATGACGGCGTCTCAGCAGTAATAAGTCAACGGCTTCGCGACATCAGTGATCAATTGGTGGAATCGCAGTGAGTTTTAGCTCACTTAGACTCTTTGTACTTTTATCTTCAATTATTGGCTTGTTATTGGGCGGCTTACTGGGCACGCTGATTGGTCGTGAGTTAAATCCGCAATGGGGAGATTTGGCTGGCGTGGTTACGGGAATTTGGTTAGGTGGGCCAATTGCTGCGTTTGTCACATTTCAGTTGTTTGTTGGAAAACTAGACATAATTTTGTCTGTTACAAAAGCAAGAATAACTAATTTCTTTGCAACATTTTTAGTAGAGATAGTTCTGCTTTCCATTTTTGCAGTTTTTGTTAGGACTAATTCTGGATCAATTTTGCTTGCTCCAATATTGATTGCTGCTAACTTAGCTTTAAGTTATGTGAACTTGATTTTATGCATTAAGGTTTCAAAAAAATGAAATTGCGAAATCTCGGCTCATCGTTGCGGGAATTGCTGAGTAAAACAGATATCACAAACGATGATTGGTTAGATATTGAAGATCTGCTGCTTATGTCAGATGTTGGCTCAATTTGGACAAAAGAAATTGTTACCAACTTAAAAAAAACGGCCCAGAACAAATCTGATTTAATTTCTAATCTAAAAGAGCAATTATTGATTGCTTTGCAATCTAATCAACCTAGGGAACTTAACTTAACTGGTACACCTTCAGTTATTGTGATGGTTGGCGTAAATGGAGTTGGTAAAACAACATCAATGGGCAAGCTAGGTGCATTGCTAATTAAACAGGGCAAGAGTGTTTTATTTGGCGCTGCCGACACCTTTCGAGCAGCAGCGGTTAATCAAATAACTACTTGGGGTGAGCGAAGCGGTATTGAGGTTATCTCAAAACCTGAAGGTGCAGATCCAGGAAGCGTTGCTCATGACGCAGTTAGTTATGCAAAAGAAAAAAATGTTGATGTGGTTATGTTAGATACTGCGGGGAGACTACATAATAAAAAGGCTTTAATGGATGAGTTAGGAAAAGTAGTCAAAGTTGCTTCAAAGCTGGCGCAAGTAACTGAAATTTTGCTCTTTATCGATGCAACTGTTGGTCAAAATGGCCTCACTCAGGCAAAGGTCTTTGCGCAAGCAGTTCCAGTTACTGGGGTGGTACTAACTAAATTCGATGGCACTGCAAAAGGTGGAATAGTTATTTCCATTCAACAGGACCTAGGCATTCCAGTTAAGTTTGTTGGTGTGGGTGAAGGGATTTCTGACCTAATGCCGTTTGAGCCGTCATGGTTTATTCAACAGCTGCTTGAAACATAGATGTAACAAAAGCGGGCGATACTTCACTTAATGGCAACATTTATATCCGCGATTAGAAACACCTAGCCGCAATAGTCCTCCCAGAATTCAGGTGCGGTGCCTGAACTGCAAGGAGGGAAGATGGCAGCAATAGATACTGGCGACACGGCATGGATGATGATGAGTGCTGCGCTGGTGCTGTTGATGATTCCAGGTCTTGCACTTTTTTATGGCGGCATGGTTCGTTCAAAGAGCGTCTTGAACATGATTATGATGTCATTTAGTGCATTGGGATTAGTAGCAGTTTTGTGGATTTTTTTTGGATTTTCAATCACTTTCGGCAACTCGGTTGGTGATGCTGGATATATAGGGGATGTAACTCAGTTTCTTGGTTTAACTTCATTAGTGAACACTGAAGCTGTTATCGGAACAATTCCCGCACCAGTCTTTATTGCATTTCAGGGAATGTTTGCAGCCATTACGGTTGCTTTGATTTCAGGATCAATTGCCGATCGAGCAAAGTTTGGTGCTTGGCTTGTTTTTGCAGGCATTTGGGCAACTGTTGTCTATTTCCCTGTAGCACACTGGGTTTTCGCTTTTGATGAGTTTGTCGCGACAACTGGTGGCTGGATTGCAAATGATCTCGGAGCAATTGATTTTGCTGGCGGTACAGCCGTTCACATCAATGCTGGCGCAGCCGGATTAGCTCTTGCAATAATTCTTGGTAAGCGAATTGGATTTGGGAAAACTCCAATGCGTCCACACAATTTGCCAATAGTGATGCTTGGAGCAGCACTGCTTTGGTTTGGTTGGTTTGGGTTTAATGCTGGCTCAGCCGTTGGTTCAAATGGCTTGTCTGGTGTTGCTTTTATCAACACCATTGGAGCTACTGCAGCGGCAATGTTAAGTTGGCTGCTAGTTGAAAAACTTCGTTATGGGCACGCAACTAGCTTGGGTGCTGCATCCGGTGTGGTAGCAGGACTTGTTGCAATTACGCCAGCTTGTGCATCTGTTGATGCTATTGGTGCGCTAATTATTGGTGCAATTGCAGGCATATTGTGCGCATTATCTGTTGGATTGAAATTCCGTTTCGGCTATGACGATTCACTAGATGTTGTTGCCGTTCACTTAGTTGGCGGATTAGTTGGCACCATCATGATTGGATTTGTTGGTGTTGGAGTTGGTTTGTTCGATGGTGGTGGAAATGATCAGCTCGTCAAGCAAGTTATTGGAGCAGGTGCAGTTTTAGCCTACTCATTCATCGTTACTCTAATTATTGGAAAGCTAATTGATTTAGTGATTGGCTTTAGAATTTCAGCTGATGAAGAGCAAGCGGGAATAGATGTTTCATTCCATGCCGAGCGCGGATATGAGTTATCTGATTCTTCATCAGGTGGACCAAG
>VGBH01000035.1 GCA_016870575.1 Actinomycetota bacterium | reverse complement strand
GACAGCTGGCAGCGGAACTGATGCCTCACCCTTTTATCGAGTTTTTAATCCAAAAATGCAAGGCTTGAAATTTGACCCAAATGGAGATTATGTTCGCAAATACATTCCGGAATTAGCTCATCTATCGGGTCAAGGTGCACACGAACCTTGGGATGTTGCTGATGGATATAAATACGGTTATCCAAAAGCAATTGTTGATCATTCTGTTGAACGCATCAGAGCATTAGCTGATTGGGAGAAAACTAAGCCGCGTTAGTCGCCAGCTACTGCTAGCGATAAATCCGGATTGTTAGTTACTTTACTAATACCTCTAAGAGGTGCGATATCTTTTTCGATAGGCATTTGCGATCCAGGTAGACCAACTGCCGCAGCTCCCCAAGCCATTGCTTCTAAAAGTGCTGCTTCGATTCCATTATCTATTTTAGATAAAAATCCAGCAAGTGAAGAATCTCCAGCACCAGAGGTGCTTCTTGGTTTAACTTTTGGCGCAGTTGCATAAAAAACTTCAGATTCAGAAACATAAGCGGCACCCTGTGAACCCATAGAAACAAGTACTGACTTACAACCAATTGCTACCGCTTCTTTTGCAGCAGTAATGATTTCACCTAGATTTTTTAAATCACGCTTTACAATATCGCGTAATTCATGCACGTTTGGTTTAATCAAATCAACCCCAGCTTTACAAGCAAGTAATAAGGGTTCACCAGTACAGTCAACTGCAGTTCTAGCACCAATTGACTTTCCACCTTCAACCGCCATTGCATGAAAACCTTTATCAACTGTTGGGGGCAACGAGCCGCAAGCAACTAACCAATCCACTTCGTCAGTTGCGGTAATTGCCAATGCAACTAGGCCGCGACATTCACCAGGTGAGATAGGAGAACCTAATGAGTTGATTTTTGTAGTGTTTCCATCAACATCAACAAGTGTCACGTTTACTCGTGATGCACCTTTAACTAAAAGCGGCCTAGTATCTAAATCTTCAAGCATTAATAAATCCAAAATGTGTTGACCTTCAGTTTGGCCAAGTGTTAGCACTGCACGAGATCTATACCCATTTAGCGATAATGCGCGTGCAACATTCACACCCTTGCCACCAGCATCGCACCTGGTTGCGAGTGGACGAATAACTCCACCAAGAGAAAATTCTCCAGGTGGTAATTCATAGGTATAGTCCAATGACGGATTTGGAGTAATAGTCACAATCATTTAACTAAACCTTCCTCATTTGTACCTAAGCCTACGGGGCTAATCTGTTGATTCGCCAAGCATCAGCCCTATCCATAACTGACCTGCCATAAAAACTTGAGTCGGATAACTCATATCGGAAGCGATCATGCAGTCTTGAACGTTGACCTTGCCAAAACTCTACAAACTTTGGCCGAATCAAATATCCACCCCAAAATGGGGGCATTGGCACTTGTTCTCCATCGGGAAATTGTTGTTCAAGTTCAATAAATCTATTGATAAGTTCATCTCTTAAATTTAACTGAGTTGATTGCTCACTCGCCCATGCCCCAATTTGAGATGAGCGAGCTCTGGTAGAGAAATAATCCTTTGCCTCTTGCTGCGAAACAGCTTCTACATCACCGGCAATGTGAACTTGTCGATGTAGCGCAAGCCATAGAAATGTTGCTGCAATCTGAGGATTATTTGCTAATTGCTGGGCTTTACGGCTCTTGGTGTTTGTAAAAAATACAAAGCCACGTTCATCTACTGACTTGCACAGCACCGTTCTAGTGCTAGGTGCTGCAGATAAATCAGAAGTTGCAATAACCATCGCATTTGGCTCAGGTAACTGGGCATTAACTGCCTGTGTTAACCAGTTCTGAAACTGCTGTAATGGTGTATCAAGTAGATCAGTTTCAGTTAAGCCAGAAACTTCATAACTAACCCGCAGTTCATTTAGCCATTTTGATTCAGTCACGGGAGCATTGTTGTGGCTATCTGACAAATCTGCTGGCTAATGGGTAAGTTTGCCCTCTGATTTAGGAGATTGATGAGTGCAGAGATCAGAATTCCAACGGACCTACTTCCATCAGATGGTCGATTTGGATCGGGTCCAAGCAAAGTGCGAACAGCACAATTAGATGCGCTGCAAGCAGCCAGTAAAACAATCCTAGGAACTTCACACCGACAAAATGCGGTCAAATCTCAGGTAGGTCGACTCCGCGATGGATTAACTAATCTTTATCAACTTCCTGATGGTTATGAAGTTGTTTTAGGAAATGGTGGTTCAACCGCATTTTGGGATATTGCAACTTTTCAATTAATTGAAGAATCAGCGCAGTTTTTATCTTTTGGAGAATTTGGTGCAAAATTTGCATCAGGAGCTAAAGCTGCTCCCCATTTAGCTGACCCCAGCATTGTTACAGCTGAGCCAGGCGATGCACCAGATTTTCAACCAAATGCAAATTTTGATACATATTGCACACCTCATAATGAAACTTCAACTGGTGTAGCAATTGAGATAAAGCGTCCTTCATCAGATGGCTTGATGGTAGTTGATGCCACCAGTGCAGCTGGTGGTCTTGCTGTTAATCCAAATCAGTTTGATGTTTACTACTTTGCACCGCAAAAATCTTTTGGTTCTGATGGCGGGCTTTGGATTGCGATAATGTCGCCAACTGCAATTGCCCGAGTTGAAAAGATTAATCAAGCAAAAAGATGGACACCAGCATTTTTAGATTTGTCAATTGCAATTGAGAATTCCAGATTGAATCAAACTTATAACACTCCTGCAGTTGCAACTATTGTGATGATGGCAGCGCAATTAGATTGGATGAATGAAAATGGTGGAATTAATTGGTGTGCGAAGCGAACTGCTGATTCAGCTGAACGGCTTTACAGCTGGGCTGAGCGAAACCCACTAACTACTCCTTTTGTATCTGACTCAACGAAACGGTCAAAAGTTGTGGGCACTATTGACTTTGTGGATGAAATTGATGCAACGCAAATTACCAAAGTGCTGCGAGCAAATGGAATCTTAGATGTTGAGCCCTATCGAAAATTAGGGCGTAATCAAATTCGAGTTGCCATGTTCCCAGCGGTTGAGCCGGAAGATGTCACAAAACTTACTAAATCAATTGATTTCGTCGTTTCAAATCTTTAAACAGTCAAAAACGCGTTGATTAATGGTGCTGCAATCAGAGAAATCAGCACTACTAACGTGATGATTCGTCTAGCCCGTGCGCTCATCGCACTATTCTAAATGAACTAAATTAAACTACCCATATGAGTCAAGATCCGCTTCACGAAGATGGACTTCGTCCAATCATTTATTTAACCCTGATTTGGGTTGCTGCTTTAATGGCTGAATTTCTTGGTATCTTGAGTTTGAATAGAACTATCTTATTTTTTGGTGTGGTAATTGGGATTATTACAATCAGTTTTCTGATGTTTCGTCGTTATCGACTTCGCTAGAGATAAGTCCTTGGTCGTAAGTATCGTCATAAACTAAATCAATAGTTGGAATCGCATCTTCAACGGTATCAGTTTCACTATGTGCACCACATCCAAAATTTGCAGCAACAACTCTGCCGTCAGCGGGTGATATGGAATTTGTGCAGGCACCAAAAGCAGACCCAAGAGCACCGGAAAGTGGATTGAAATATCCACAACTCAAACATTTACCCTGAGCAACTTTTGCCATAATTGCAGAACCAGAAAACTCTCCAACTGACCAACGTGCAGCTGCCAATTCGCGACCAGTTGGGGAGAGCACTCGCTCACGACCTAGCCCTAATTGCCACCAAAATGGTCGAAGTGTCTCCTGATCATCTAAAACGTCGGTTTCTGCCGCATATCCAGGAACTAGAGCTGGATCGTTTGCGCGATATGGCAACTCATCGCCAATTCCCAAGTCACCAGCCTCAACACGTTCAGGCCAAGGAATCCACGCCGGAGCAATTAAAGCCTCATCTGTTGGCACCATTGCAACTTCATCAATAGTTAGATGTTTAGCATCTAACCAAGAAAGCATTACTAACCACTTCCAGTTTGGATAACCTGGCATTTGGGCAGCAAATGTGACTACTGCAGTGTGCTCACTCGTTGGTTTTGTACTGATGTGATTGCCAATATGTTCAGCATCAGTAATTTCCATTAATGCTTTACGGGCAACTTCAGGATTAATTTCAAAACTCAACTTAACTGGTTTTGTCGGTTCAGTTACATATTTGATAACTTTTTCTGGCGCGCTAACTGGGGATTGCAGAGTCGGCGCTCTTTCCACTATTAATTCCGATTTAGTTTCTTTCTCAACATTGGATTCAACTTTTTCAATCGGTGCTATTGATTCAACGACAACAGGGGTTTGAACTTCATCTGACTTTGGGGTCAGTTTTACTTTTCGTTTGCGATTAGTAAGTTTGCTCACGTTAGTTATCTAGGTCATCAGCAACTGCGCGCAACAATGCAGCAATCTTTGTGCCGTGTTGTCCCTCTGGAAAGCGTCCTCGACGCAAACCAGAATGCACACTGTCTAGAAGTTTAATCAAATCTTCAATAATGATCGCCATATCGTCAGCTGGCTTTCGCTGTCCTTCAACCAAACTTGGTACTGGATCAACAATGCTTACGTTAAGTGCCTGGCGGCCCCTTCGGCCATCAGCAACCCCGAACTCCAATTTCATACCAGGTTTAACGACCACGCCAACCGGAAGGGCATTTGTGTGCACGAACACATCCTCGCCGTCATCGGAAGTAATAAATCCGAATCCGCGTTCATGGTCATACCACTTCAGTCTGCCGATAGGCACGTTTTCTCCTTGTGCTGAATTAAAGGCTAAATCTAGCGTGCGGCAAGCCAACCAGTGAACCAATCCCGGAACTCGGGCAACCCACCTGGAAGCAGCACATCTGCGCCTGCTGCCAGCAATTCTGAAGCAGTGGTTGGACCGGTTGGCACAGCTACTGCAACAGCTGTAGCAACTTTTGCACCAGTGATATCTCCTGGATGATCCCCAACGTAAATTTGTGCGCCAAAGCCTTTGAGGGCGTGCCCTTTTTCTTCAGCAAAAACCTCTGCAACAACGTCTTGCACAGGAATTTCAAAACCTGCAGCAACTAGTGCTCCAATTGCAGTAATTCCTTGCTTTGCAGTAACTACTACAACTCTGGCACCAACTTCCCTGATAGCGGCAACCGCATCGTGAGCCCCTGGCAATGGTTTAGTTTTTGGCACACCGTGAATTCGATAATGCGCCCGGTATGCAGCCAGCAATTGGTCTGGGTCAGCATTGGGAATTAGCTTTGGCAGAACTAAAGGAAATGGCATACCGATAGTTTTTCGAATAGCCTGCTCGTCAACATGATGTCCATGTTGTTCAACTACCGCCATTAATGATTCCACGATCGAATCTGCTGAATCCACTAATGTCATATCAAGGTCAAAACCAACCGTTAGCATCTCGTAATCCTAAGCCCTGTAGATTAGGCAGAATGTCTGGTCCAGATATCGACGCACGCGCAACGCTTGTTAGTTCGCTACGAGCGTTTGATGATGCTGCGGTAATGAAACTACTGCAAGAGCGTCCAGACTTACTTCATCCAATACCACCAGACTTTGAACGGTTAGCAGCTCGAGCTGTTTCTCCTTCAAGCGTTGCTCGGGCACTTGATCGGATTAATCGCTCAGCATTACAAGTAATTGAAGCATTAGCTGTTTTACCTAAACCAGTTTCAACTATGCAATTAATTAATGCAATGGGAGTTACTGGTAAAGCAGTACCAGTTAGCATAAAACAAGCAATGAAACATCTGCGTGATTTGGTTTTGGTCTGGGGCGATGATAAAGCACTGTTAACTCCTGATTCATTAATTGATGTTATTGGCCCATATCCATGCGGTTTAGGAGTAAGTGCAAAAGAAAATATTGATTCGCTAATTGCATCAAAACATCCAGATGAACTTGAGGAACAAATCTCAGCTGCACCTGAAGATGTGAGATTCGTAATCGAAAAACTATTGTGGGGTCCGCCTGTAGGCAAAGTTTCAGATGCAAACAAAAAAGTAACTGTTGAATCTGCAAAGTCTCCCATAGAGTGGTTGTTGGCTCGTGGTTTAGTTATTCCAACTGGACCTGAAACAATTATGTTGCCTAAAGAAGTTGCACTTGCGTTACGCGAAAACAAATTAGTTAAAGAAGTTGATCCTGGTGCTCCAGAAGTAATCCCAGATAAGACTGTAAAATTAAAACCAGATTCAGTTGGCGGTGAAATTGCTTTTGCATTTGTGAAGCAAACTGAACAATTGCTCGATGCTTGGTCAATTTCTCCTCCACCAGTGCTGCGCAGTGGTGGCTTAAGTGCTCGAGATTTAACCAAAGCGGCAGAACTGTTGGATACAGACGAATCAGCTACCGCTTTAATAATTGAAATAGCACATGCGGCTGGATTACTTGCAACTGATTTTCATCAACAACCCAGTTGGGCGCCAACCACAGGTTATGACATCTGGCGAATAAAAGATGTTGCAACTAAGTGGGAAAGTTTGGTGCTAGCTTGGTGGAATAGCGCACGAGCAATATTCCTTATCGGCGAGAAAGATGAAAAGGGTGATCGAATAAATGCCCTGCAAGGTGGATTAGATCGAATAGGTATTCCACTTATTGACTTGCGCACCCTAGCTCTTGAAGCAATGCAATTCGGCTCAACAAATGCTGAGCAGATGGTAGCTTGGGTTAGTTGGCATAGGCCGCGCCGAGATAAAAAGATGGTACATCGAGTGGTGATTGCCACATTGGCACAAGCAGAGTTGCTCGGTGTTTCTGGAATGGGACGACTTACTACTGCTGGAAAAGAGTTATTACATCATCAAGAGATCGCGAACTGTGTCTCAGAATTCTTACCAACACCAATTGATTACATAATGTTGCAAGCAGATTTAACTGCAGTTGCACCTGGTCCATTGATTGCAGATTTAGAGCGCGAGTTATCTGCCATCGCCGAAATTGAAAGTCGAGGAGCTGCAACTGTTTATCGATTTAATGAAGTAAGCATTAGGCGCGGATTAGATTTAGGTAAATCAGCAGATGGCATTAAAAATCTGCTATCCAAAACATCAAAGACGCCAGTTCCACAACCACTCACGTATTTAATTGAAGATACTGCCCGTAAGCATGGCGCTATTCGTTTAGGTGCTGCGCCGGCATATCTGCGCAGCGATGATTCAACTTTATTAGATGCTCTTATGCGCGATGCCCGAATCACTGCATTAATGCCTCAGCGAATTGCACCAACGGTAGTGATATTCCAAGCAGATCCAGAAGATGCAGCTGCAGTGCTCAGTCAGTCTGGTTACACACCAACATTGGAATCTGCAGATGGTTCAATGTTGGTTCGTGCTCGTTTGCAACGCCGAGCTACACTTGAAGCAAACACCAATCGTCTCGAGCATCCAACGGATGAAGTTTTAATCGAGGCAGTAAAAGCGCTTCGCCAAGGAGA
>VGBH01000034.1 GCA_016870575.1 Actinomycetota bacterium | reverse complement strand
GTTGCGATAGCTTTTGCGGTTGAAGATTTCCCGGTACCGCTAGGTCCATCAATGGCAATCTTTACGAAATCTTCATTACTCACGAAGATCCCAGCCGTTACTAGAAAAGGCTTTCTTCGCTCGATTTACTTCTTTCTTATCAATCATTATCGTTACCACAGCAAGAGGTCTATTGAGTACATGTTCAATAATGACATCTTCAATATTAAGGTCTATCTCGCCAGCTAACGTAAAAAGCGAAGCAAGTGAACCTGGCTCGTCTTTGACTCTCAGCTTGATTACGCCGAATTCAGATGACTTTCCGCCATGCTTGCCTGGCAATTGAGTGGCGGCAAATTGTGCGTTTTCGAGCAGTTCAAAAATTTTGGCTGCATCTGATCTTTCAAGAGCATCACTCATAGATTTCAATTTATTAATGAGAATGTCTAATACATTCTTAACGTGAGATTTATTTACCGAAAGTATTTGTGTCCATAAATAAGGATCACTTGTTGAGATTCGGGTCATATCGCGAAAACCTTGACCAGCTAGATTTAAATCTCCCCCGGATTCAACAGCAACTTCTGCCAGCTCATAACTAATTAACTGAGGCAAATGAGATACAACTGCCATTATAAAATCATGATCTTCAAGATTAATGTCAACGGGAACGGCACCAAATTTAGAAACCAGATCTTTTACTTGCTCAGCAGATTCACGATTATTGCTATTTGAGCAAACAATCCATACTCGATCGGCGAAGAGTTTCGCATCAGCAGCTGAAGCCCCTGAAATCTCCTTGCCTGCCATTGGGTGGGTGCTAACATGTCTGTGGGAATCTGGATGATTTAAAAAGTTCTTAGAAATTTCACCCTTAACCGACGAAACATCTGCAACAATGGCATTTGGAAAAGATTCAAGTGCTCTTTTGATAGAAGATACTGTCTCATTTGGTGCTACTGCAATAAAAACAATTCCCACTTGGTCAGGATCAACTTTTGTTTGAATATCACCTTTAGAGAATAGTATTTCGTTTGCTGCAGAATCAATATCTAGCACGAAATGCGGAACAGTATTCTTTGTTAACGCTAGGGCAATTGAGCCACCAATCAATCCTCCGCCTATCACACATACTGCGGCAGAATTCATTGAGCGATATCCATACGTAATACCTCTGCACCTCGCAGATATACATGATTTACAGCGTCGCGAGACAATTTCGAATTGACATGCATCATTACTCGAACAACAAGAGGCAATGAGTTCGTCACAGCCATTTCAACACTACAGATAAGTGGAATATCTCCCCAGCCTATTTTTCTCGCAGCTGCAGCCGGGAAAGCAGAGACGATATCCGGAGTAGCGGTGAAATATACGCTTATGATTTCATCAGTATGAACACCATTTCGGCTGAGCATTTCAAGAAGTAACTCACTCACTGCTGACTCAATCTCGACAGAATTGTCCTGGCTTAATTTGGTTGCACCTCTTATAGCGCGAATATTCATGCCTGTAGTCTACTTTTCTAGTTGAGCCGTAAGTCTAAGTGCAGCCACTTCACTATTTGATAACTTACGTATTTGACCAGTTTTCAATTCTTTCAACTCGATCGGACCCACTGACGTCCTAGTTAATCCCCTAATCGGTATGCCTAATGATTCGAATGCTCGCCGAACTATTCGATTTCTTCCTTCATGCAAAACAACTTGAACTAGTGCTTCAGTCTTACTGCTATCGATAACTAGAAAAGAATCGAATCTAGCAAGACCATCTTCAAGCATAACGCCTTTTTTCAACGTCTTCCCCAAGTCTTTTGGGACCGGGAGTGGAATTTTTACTATATATGTTTTTGAGACACCAAAAGATGGATGCGTTAGTCGATTAGCAAGAGCGCCGTCGTTAGTAAGAAACAAAAGTCCATCTGTGTCAGCATCGAGTCTTCCTACATGAAATAAACGTTCAGGGCGATCTAAGACGTAATCTCCAACACATGGACGATGCATCTCATCATGCATAGTGGTAAGAACTCCAATTGGTTTATTGAATGCATAAACTACTTTTGTAGCATTACTTGAGATTAAGTCTCCGTCAACTCTAATTTCAACTAAATCTGGATCTACCCGCATTCCTTGAATGGTAACTGTTTTACCATTCACACTTACTCTTCCTTGGTCAATCAAATCTTCACACATTCTTCTTGATCCAATTCCTGCTTCAGCTAATACTTTTTGAAGGCGAACCCCACTTTCTTGTTGAATCATTCTATGTCTACTGCAGTATCGGTTAGAGCTTCAATAGATGCAATATCTGGTAGAAATTGTTCAATGGAAGGTAAATCGTCCAAAGACGATAATCCAAGTCTTTCTAGAAATAAATCCGTTGTATACAACAGCAAAGCACCACTGCCTAATTCCGTTCCGGATTCCTGCACTAACCCTCTAGCCATCAAAGTACGAATGACGCCATCAACGTTTACTCCGCGAATTGCCCCCACTCTGGCTCTTGTCGTCGGCTGCCTATAAGCGATAACAGCTAGTGTTTCTAGGGAAGCTTGAGTCAAGCGTGCATTTTGACCATCTTTTACATATCGCTCGATTAGATTTGAACAAGTTGATGATGTATAGAATCGCCATTTGCCATTAACTTCTCGAATTTCAAATCCTCGTTGTGATTCTTTGTAGTCCCGCATTAATTGTTCAAGAACTTTCGACACCTTGTTTTCAGGGTAACCAGTATGTAAAGCTAAATCTAAAAGAGTGATTCCATCGTCCTGAATCAAAATCAGAGCTTCCAAAGCGCTTTTTAAACTTGAAGCACCAAGTTCCTCTTGAGTTGCTTCAAATTCTTGCTCAACATACTCTTCGCGACTATTCACTAAAAGTTGATTCCCCCTCAGTTTCATCGAATTCACTATCAATTAAAACACTGGAACTCAAATCACCCTCCCAAAACAACTTTAGCGGTGCAAGTGGGGATTCTTGCTCGAATGAAACTAATCGCTGGCGAAACAATTCCAAAACAGCTAAAAACCTTGCAACTATATATCCAACTGATTGACAATCCTGCACTAAATCTTTGAATGAAGCTGATTTCTCTCTTTTTAATCGTTCAGCCACAATTGCAATTTGCTCGGCTACGCTCACCAACGGAGCATGCAAATGCGTTGTAGATATTTCTGAAATTTCACGCGGAAGTAGTGACCGAACAGCAATTGCTGCGAAACGAGCTGGTGATAAATCTAGGACTACTTCAGGCAGCATCGAAGTGAAATCCGGATCAAAGCCCGCGGATCTAGGCCATCGCCTAGGGGCTATTTCCATTAGATCTTTGAGTACTACAGAAACCTGTTTATAAGCTCGGTATTGCAACAATCTAGCGAAAAGTAGATCTCTAGCTTCCAGCATTGCTATGTCGTCTTCATCTTCAACTTCACCGCTGGGAATCAAGCGTGCAGCTTTCAAGTCAAGAAGCGTCGCAGCAACAACTAGGAAACTACTTATCTCTTCAAGGTGTAATGTTGTACTGTTCTCCCGTAAGTATTTCAAGAAATCATCAGTTACTTGTGATAACGCAAGTTCGGTAACTTCTAATTTATGTTTAGCAATAAGTGAAAGTAACAGATCGAAAGGTCCAGCAAATTCATCAAGCGATACTTGAAAAGATTTGCTGGTTAGTTCATTCTGAAAATAAGTGGCTGATGTCATGCAAGTCTGGCTAATAACTCTCTTGCAACTGATTGATATTGCGTTGCACCTGAATGCTTTGGTTCTATCTCGATTAGTGGTCTACCCTGAACTTGAGCATCTGGAAACTTGATTGTTCTGGTAATTGGAGTCTTAAATAACTGTCCTTTAAACGCATCCTTGATACGTGCCAGCACTTCCTTTTGGTGATAAGTTCTAGGATCATACATAGTTGCCAGCACGCCATCAATCTGTAATTTAGGATTAACACGTCCTTGAACTATTTTGATTGAATCTACTAACAACTTAACTCCGCGCAATGCAAAATATTCGCATTCAACAGGAATAATTACTCCATTAGCAGCAGCTAGTGCATTTACAGTTAACAAACCTAATGATGGCTGGCAGTCTATAAGTACAAAGTCGTACTTACCCAAATGCGGGGCTAGAACTGCAGCTAAACGCTGTTCACGACCAACTTCTGAAACAAGCAACATTTCAGCCTTGGCTAAATTTATATCACATGGCAACAAATCCAAATTCGTTGAAACATTCTTAATGACGACATCATCAAAATCAATGTCTTGCTCTGCCATAATTAACTGAAACAAAGTGGGTCGATTATCTGCAATATGAATTCCTAACCCAACAGACAGCGCGCCTTGTGGATCAAAGTCGACCAATAGAACTCTTTTACCTTCAGCCCCAAGAGCTGCACCAAGATTTATTGTCGACGTTGTTTTGCCAACGCCACCTTTTTGATTAACCACCGCGATTACTCGAGCAGGGTTACTCACATTTGAGTTCAATCCGGTGAGGGTAAAGTCAAGACCTTTTAATTCAATGTCTTCTGACATTTTCTCCTCCAATCCTGAAGGCTAATCCTAATCGCGAGCCCTAGGATGGCTTAGAGCGTAAACGTTTCTAAGCCCTTCGATGGTCACTTTGGTGTAAATTTGGGTGGTTGAAACGCTGGAATGACCAAGCAACTCCTGCACAACCCTGATGTCTGCTCCGCCCTCTAGCAGGTGGGTAGCAAAGGAATGTCGGAGGGAATGCGGGGTAACTCCTTGAATTGCCGCTACCTGTGCTGCTTTATGGATTACACCCCAGATGCCTTGTCTTGTTAATCGTCCGCCTCGCTTGTTTCTAAATAATGCTGCACTGTCAACCTTTGCTCCCGCGATCAATACAGGTCGGGCGGAAACTAAGTATTGGTTTATCGCTGCAATCGCATAATCACCCAAAGGTACAACGCGCTGCTTGTTTCCTTTGCCTGAAAGTTTAACTACCTGATTTATTAAATCCAAGTCATCAACATCCACCATTACTGCTTCAGAGATACGACAACCGGATGCATACATGAATTCTAAAATAGTTTGATCACGATAATCAACTGGTTTATTTAATGTAACTGTGCTTAGAAGTTTGGTCACCTGATCTACTGTCAGTGCTTTCGGTAATCTATTTGGAAGTTTTGGTGTTGCTAATACAGCACTAACGTCTGAAGAAGCTAATCCCTCCTTAACTAGAAAACCAAACATACCTTTAATAGCAGCAATTCTTCTTGCTATTGTTGATTGAGACAAGTTATCTGCTGACAATTTATTTAGATATTTGGTTAGATGATCTAAATCTATTGAATCAACAGAAGTGAGGTTTAGTGCAAGGCTGAACTCTAAAAAGTTGTTTAGATCTGAGCGATATGCTTTTAATGAGTTAGCAGCAAGACCTCGCTCAACAGTTAGATGACTTAAAAAGAGCTGCAGTGCGCGCTCTAGATTCATCCCTTATCTTCTTACTAACTCTCGAACTGGTAAACCAAATGCTTCTCCAACCGCTTTGCAATAAATTTCACCGTTATGAGTATTTAACCCCAAAGCAAGATGCGAATCACTTAGGAGAGCCTCTTCCCATCCAACTTTTGCAATTCTAAGTAAGTACGGCAATGTAGCGTTAGTTAAAGCATATGTACTGGTATTTGGAACTGCTCCCGGCATATTAGCTACACAGTAAAAAATAGAATTATGAACTCGATAAGTAGGTTCAGCATGGGTAGTTGGTCTCGAATCTTCAAAGCAACCCCCTTGATCAATACTTATATCCACTAGAACAGATCCAGATTTCATTCCAGCAACCATATTATTCGTAACTAATTTGGGTGCTTTACTTCCTGGCACTAGCACGGCTCCAATTACTAGATCCGCTTCAGCGACCGCCTCTTCAATATCTTTATCATTAGCAAAACGGACATCAGCACGGGCATCCAGTAGTTGTTCCAAATCACGCAAGCGATTTAAGTTTTTATCAAAAATAATTACATCTGCTTGCATTCCAACTGCTATCTGGGCAGCATTCAAACCAGCTACTCCACCACCAAGAACAACAACTTTCGCTGGTTGAACCCCAGTTACTCCTCCAAGAAGCACTCCCCGACCACCTCGTGGTGCCATCAAGGTTTCAGCACCTACTTGTGTTGCAAGCCGCCCTGCAACTTCAGACATCGGAGCAAGGAGTGGCAGTCCACCTTTTTCACCCGTAATGGTTTCGTAAGCTATTGCGGTTGTTCTTGATTTAAGTAATGCATCTGTGCAGGCTCGGGACGCCGCTAAATGTAAGTAGGTAAATAAAATTAAATCGGGTCGCAAGAATCTATATTCCGATTCAATTGGCTCTTTAACTTTGAGAATCAATTCAGACTGAACCCACACGTTTTCTGCGAATGGTTCAATTAATGCCCCAGATTCTAGGTACTCCTCATCGCTAATACCTGATCCGAACCCAGCATTTGTTTCAATAACTACCTTATGCCCAGAATTTACGAGTTCCTTAACTCCGATGGGTGAGATAGCAACGCGGTACTCATTGTTTTTAATTTCTTTCGGTACACCAATAAGCATTTGTCCCTCTTTCTAAGCCTAATCTAATGCTGTGTTATGAATGCCGCCAGACTTACTTAGATGCTCAAATAGTAGCCAGGGAGTATTGGGCGGAATTCTTTCATCGCTCTGTAATCTTTCAATTGCAATCAGTGAAGCTGAAATCCCCACGCTGTTGTGAATCTTACCTTGTAATATTGATTCAATAATTTCTCTTTGGTTTCTCCAGATAACCGGCATATGTTTTTCTTCTGCTTCCAAAGTCCAAACTCGTCCGGACTTTGACTTCTCAACTTCTTCAGCTAGAAAATATCGAATAATTTCAGTTGAACCACCCGGTGAAACAATTAGATCAATCAAAAATGACCATTTCTTACTTATTAATCCAGCCTCTTCTAATAGTTCGCGTTGGGCAGCTGTAAACGCGGATTCACCGGATTTATCTAGCAAGCCAGCAACTGGTTCTACCAAAAATCCTCGAATTGCTCTTCGGAACTGCTTAATAAAAGCGAATTCTCCAGCAGAATTTACAGCTATCACTCCAACTGCACCTGGATGAACCACAATCTCTCTACTGGTTTCAATCTCAAATATCTTGAAATCTTCTCGCTGAACTTTAACCACCTTGCTTTGCCAGATATCTGAGATATGTGCGGTATGTTCAACAAAATCATCGGCGTAAAAATCGTTAGGGAAAAAACCTTCAATACTCATTAATTACTTAAGTGCCGCTTTAATGAGGCCTACAAACAATGGGTGAGGGTTGGTTGGGCGTGACTTGAATTCTGGGTGAGCCTGGGTGCCAATGTAAAAAGGATGCTTAGCTTCCGGTAACTCAACAAATTCAACTAGCTCACCATCGGGTGATGTACCCGAGATATTCAATCCGGCTGCTATCAACTTTTCACGATATTGATTACTCACTTCATATCTATGTCGATGACGTTCTGTAACTAGGTCTTTTCCATAAAGTTTTCGAGTTAGGCTGTCCTCGGTTAGTTTGGCTTCATAAGCACCTAGCCGCATTGACGCGCCCATGTCCCCCGATCCGGACAAAATTCCAACCTGGTCTGCCATTGTGGCAATAACCGGATGCATAGTGGTGCTATCGAATTCTGTTGAATTAGCGCTACTAAGGCCGAGTACATTTCTAGCGTATTCAATCACCATACATTGCAATCCCAAGCACAATCCGAGCGTTGGTATTTTTCGCTCACGTGCGAACTTGAGAGCTCCTAACTTACCTTCAATGCCTCTAACCCCAAATCCTCCTGGAACACAAATTGCATCCGCATCATTTAGTGCGTTAGCAGCGCCAGATTCATCCACACAATCATCACTTGCAACCCACTTAAATTCAACCTGAACTCGATTTGCGAAGCCACCTGCACGTAAAGCTTCGACAACTGATAAATACGCATCAGGTAGATCAATATATTTACCCACCATAGCCACATTAATAATTTTGATTGGGTTATGAACTCTGTCGAGCAAATCATCTAACTGAGTCCAATCAACATCATTATTTGGTAAACCTAATCTGTTAATAACTACCGCATCTAATCCTTCATTAAATAGGACTTTTGGAATGTCATAAATGCTGGGCGCATCAACTGCTGCAACTACTGATTTCAAGTCAACATCGCACATTAAGGAAACCTTGCGCTTGATTGACTCTGGAACATCTCGATCGGCTCGTAAAACAACAGCATCGGGCTGTAAGCCAATCGAACGCAACTGCGCAACAGAATGTTGCGTTGGCTTTGTCTTTAATTCCCCAGATGGGCCTATAAATGGCAGCAGCGACACGTGGAGAAAGAATGTATTTTCTCTACCTAGTTCGTGACGAAGTTGGCGAACTGACTCCAAGAAAGGTAATGATTCGATATCACCTACTGTGCCACCTATTTCAACGATAACCAAGTCCACGCCAGGAGTTGCCATAGCCCGAATTCGAGACTTTATTTCATTAGTTATATGCGGGATAACTTGCACTGTATCGCCTAAGTATTCTCCTCGTCGTTCTCGAGCGATTATCGTGGAATAGATTTTGCCAGTTGTAACGCTTGACTGAGAAGTTAAATTGACATCTAGAAAACGCTCATAATGTCCAATGTCTAAATCAGTTTCTGCACCATCTTCAGTAACAAATACCTCGCCATGCTGGAATGGATTCATCGTTCCTGGATCCACGTTTATATAAGGATCAAGTTTTTGCATTACAACCGTGATGCCGCGAGCCCGAAGAAGTGCACCTAAGCTGGCCGCAGTTAAACCTTTGCCAAGAGCTGAAGCGACACCACCTGTAACAAATAAAAAAACAGTATTTCCCGAATGCTCTTGCTCCACGGGGTTCAACACTATCGAATGCTTTCAGTAAATCCCAATTCGGTCCTCGGCGCGCCGAATTACCTTAGCGCCATCAACTCCTGGGCGTGGGTTAAGGCAGCGTTAGTCTGCATTCCACCTAACATGCGAGCAATTTCATTTACACGCATATCGTCATATAGTTCGACTACATCAGATGTTGATATCCCAGCAGCAGGGCTACCTTTAACGCAAAAATGATGATCAGCAAATGCGGCGACTTGCGGAAGGTGTGTAACCACAATTACCTGCTTGTTGGCAGCCAACTTGGCCAGTCGTTTCCCTACCTCAATAGCTGTCTCGCCACCAATTCCAGCATCCACTTCATCGAAAACGTAAACCAAGTTATCAATTGATTGCTGCAGAACCACTTGAAGTGCGAGCATAATTCGGGACAACTCACCACCTGATGCACTCTTTGCAATCAATCTTGGTTCTGATTCACCATTTGAGATTAAGAAATCAATCACGTCTTTACCATTTTGATTCAGGTTAGTTCCAGAAACGACTAATGCAGGATTTTTTGAAATTGGTTTCACTTCTATTATGAATCTGGTTTTGCCCATATTCAAGGCTACAAGTTCAGTAGTCGTTTGTTGAGAAAGGGATTGAGCTATCTCTTTTCGTATCTTTGATATCTCATTCGCCACCTTGATAATTTCTGCCTCGATATCAAGAATTTCCTTGGTTATAAGATCTAGAGCCTTTTCTGGACTAGCGTTACTTTCAAATTTGAGTCTCGCTTCATTAAACTCCTTAATTAAATCATTTAGCGGTAATCTGTGTTTCCTAACAAGTTCCAGTAATTGCGCTTTCCTGGTATAAAGGTCAGATAACGATTGATCATGAGATTCATTGGTTAACAACTGAAAAACGCGATGTTCTAGCTCTATTGCAATTGTTTGTGCGGAAACTATATCTTCCTGTAAATCAGCCAATTCGGATATTGAGGAAGTAATCTGTCTAAGCTGTTTCAAACTACCAATGAGTCCAAGTTGATCCTCTGGTGACAATAAATTGGCAATTTGCTCAAGCGCGGCTGAATTCTGTTCTATTTTTT
>VGBH01000033.1 GCA_016870575.1 Actinomycetota bacterium | reverse complement strand
AGGCGATCGCCTAAGACATTGTGGGTATGAACATGCTCACCGCGAGTAATATCTTTTGTGGCATGTCCCATGCGCTCGCCATACTTAATAATGCCATCACCTTTTTTAATATCAGCTGTTGCCACCTTATGACCTCTGGGAATCATTTGTTTGAAGGTTAACTTCAAATTATCTTGAACCAACTCTTGGCCAGCTTGCATATCGGTTAAGCAGATTGCAATATTATCTGCTGGATTTAAGATTAAAACCTGGCGCATAGGTGAGAAGATTACTACCCTTTGTGCTTTAAAGGTGAATTAGATAAAAATTGGCTGATGATTCAGTGCCAATTTTTACACAGAATGTAGATTATTCAGCTGAACTGTCGTAAGCTAATTTAACATCTGATTTAATTGCTACAGCTTTTCCAGATTCTAAACGAGCAATTGGAATTCTTAATGGCGAACAAGATACGTAATCTAGCCCAATTTTATCAAAGAAGTGAATACTAGATGGGTCACCGCCGTGTTCACCGCAGATACCAATCTTAAAGTTTTTGCGAATTGACCTGGCTTGATCCGTTGCTGTCTTTATCAAGATTCCAACACCCGCCTGATCAAGGGATTCGAATGGGTTAAATGGGAGTAGCTCTAGATCCAAATATTTAGGTAGGAATGATGATTCGACATCATCGCGGCTAAAAGCCCAAGTAAGTTGAGTTAAGTCATTGGTGCCAAAGGAGAAAAAGTCAGCATGAGCAATTAGGCGTTCAGCAGTAATTGCTGCTCTAGGTGTTTCAATCATGGTACCGATTGGAATCTTCTCATTCTGGCCGGTACCCTCAAACATTCTCCTTATTTCTTGTTCTAAAGTCTCGCGCAAGTAAAGTAGTTCGCGCTGGGTTGCCACGAGTGGAATCATGACTTCAGGCTTTGGATCATGACCAAGTTTGCGAGCATCTAACAGAGCATTAACAAGTGCACGCACCTGCATTTTATATAGTTCAGGAATCAGAATGCCAAGTCTCACTCCTCTAAAACCTAACATTGGATTTGCTTCGTGCATCCGCTTAACCGCTGCAAAGACGGCAGAATCGTGCGAGAGCACTTTTTGATTCAATGCTTCTGATCGGGCCATTTTTGCCATGAGCTCAGCAAGTGGAGGTAAAAACTCATGCAAAGGTGGGTCGAGTAATCGAACAGTTACGGGCAAACCTGACATTGCTGACATAATTTCAAGGAAATCTGCTCGTTGCAAAATTTCCATTTCGCCAATAACTGCGCGCTGAACATCTTCGTTTTCAGCCAATACCAGACGTTCGATATAAGAACGGCGAGGACCCAAGAACATGTGCTCGGTGCGGCACAGGCCAACACCTTCACCACCCAGGATGCGTGCTTTAAGAGCATCTTCAGGGGTATCTGCATTTGCTCGAATATTTAATCGCCGAATTGAGTCAGCATGAGTCAACAATCTATCAACAGCCTTAACAACTGCAGGTGCCTCATCGCTCTTTGAATCGAGCAGGCCTTCTAAATAAGTTGTTACTGGAGAAGCAACAACCGAAATTTCGCCTAAATAAATTGCTCCATTTGAACCATCGATTGAGATAACTTCACCGGCATAAACACTCTTTCCGCTTACAGTAAAAAAACCACCGGCTTCATCGACAGTAATGCTCTCAGCTCCACAGACTGCAGTCTTTCCCATTCCGCGCGCAACAACTGCAGCGTGTGAAGTCTTTCCGCCACGACTAGTCAAAATTCCTTGTGCAGCTACCATTCCAACTAGATCATCTGGGCTGGTTTCGCGTCGAACCAAAATAACTTTGCGACCACTTTTTGATGATTCGTATGCTTTCTTTGAATCAAAGACAACTTCGCCAACTGCGGCGCCCGGTGATGCCGGAATTCCGCGAGCAATCTCATTTACCTGGCCGCACAAATTAAATTGCGGGAACATAAGTTGAACAAGTTGATCTCCGTTGACTCGCATCAAGGCTTCATCAATAGTGATCTTTCCTTCTTCGACCAGCTGCACAGCAATTCGAAATGCCGCTTCTGCAGTTCGTTTTCCAACTCGTGTTTGGAGAATCCAGAGCTTGCCCTTTTCGACGGTAAACTCAATGTCGCATAGATCGCGATAATGCTTCTCCAGTTTGGACATAATATCCTCAAGCTCGGTTGCAATGTGTGGGATCTCGTTTGCTAAATCAGCTAAAGACATAGTGTTTCGGATGCCCGCAACGACATCTTCACCTTGGGCTCGAGCTAAATAGTCTCCGTAACTTCCACTCTCACCAGTTGCTGGATCTCTTGTGAATGCAACACCTGTGCCTGATTGGTCGTCGAGATTTCCAAAGACCATTGATTGCACATTTACTGCAGTCCCTAAATCAGATGGAATTCGTTCACGCTGCCGATATAACTGAGCGCGTTCAGAGTTCCAAGAATTAAATACCGCTTCAACGGATTTCGCTAGATGTTCACGTGGATCAGTTGGAAAATCTTCACCAGTCATCGCTTCGATCTCTTTAATATAACCTTTAGTTACGGCTATAAGACCGTCAACTTCTAAATCGCCTATTGAGCTAGCTTTAAACTGTGTCAAGACCCGTGCTGTAATCTTGTGGAACTCCTCACTTGGAACATCACAAACAATACGACCATACATGTCTACAAAGCGGCGATAGCAGTCCCATGCAAATTTTGGATTACCTGATTGTTCGCCCATTGCTTGTGCAACTTCTGGCGTCATTCCAACATTTAAAACAGTCTCCATCATTCCTGGCATTGAAAACTTTGCACCAGAGCGGACTGAAACCAAAAGCGGTTTTGATGGATTGCCAAACACCTTTCCAAGTTCTTTCTCTAAATTAGCCAATGCTACTTCTAATTGCATTGGTAGTTCGCTTGGAATCTCCCCATAAGTTAAGAACTCTATACACGCCTCTGTTGTAATTGTGAACCCAGGTGGAACTGGTAAGCCAATCTTTACCATTTCGGCAAGGTTTGCGCCTTTTCCTCCGAGTAGATTTGATTGTTCACGGTCACCAAACGTGAATGGATAAATAAAAGTGCGCATGAAAGTGCTATTTTTTGGTCTTTGGCGAACTTTATTCAATTCGCCAGATTGGGCGCATGAACTCCATAGAGCCATTCGCCACATCCCCACCGGTTTCCATCAAGGGGGTTATTATTTTGGACCATTCTGTATTCACTTCACTCTTTGAGAGATACTCGTTCATTTTTTCAACGCTCTCGACCTCAAAGTAGCCAACGACCATTCGACTATCGGGACCACCTATATAGCCGGTGTAGTTATGCATCCCAGCCGCTTGGCATTCTGCGATTATTGATGGCCATAGATTTTCTGGGCTATGCGCCTTTACATAGGCCTCTTGGCAACCATCCTTGATCCATTGTAAAAACACTACTCGCTCCATTTAGATCTCCGTTCTTGATTTGTTTGAATGAAATTCCGGTCAAAATACCACTGATGACTACTTTTTTCTATCAAACCAAATTAAATCCAGGGTCGTGCATCAGTAGGATCATCCCAACTTGGAATTGGCGCTTGCAGCGGGTTTTCAATCCAGCAGAAACGACCATTAATTCCCGCACTCTCGTTGCTTACCAATTTTAGAATCAACCGACCCGCCTTCTTTGGGTCGTCTCCCCCAGTTTTCTCAACCCAATCAACCCATGATTTGTAATCTGATCCAGCTTCACCAAGTTTTTCCGCCTTCGCGCTGATATCTGCCCACATGTTGCTGCGAACATCTCCTGGGTGAACTACATTCGCTGTTACGCCGCTACCGCTAATTTCTGCAGCCAAATGTCTGGTAAATTGATTCAGAGCAACCTTCGCCGTGGCATAAGCACTATTCAACTTCGCGGGAGGATGTAGCGAAGCAGCAGAACTCAAGTTAATAATGCGCCCCCAGTTAGCGCCCAGCATTCCAGGCAAGAAAACTCGTGATGTGAAATAGGGAGCAAGCGCATCAATCATTATAGTTTCAACCCAATATTTGGGATCAGAGTCCTTGATCAAATCTATGGGACCAAATATCCCTGCAGCATTAACTAGGATTTGAACATTGCCGTAATCTTGAGCCACCTGCTTCTGTAATGAGTCAACAAAACTAATATCACTTACATCCCCACAAATGTTTTCAATATTTTCATATTGTGCCATTGTGGTTCGAGACACTGCAATAACTTTGTGACCCGCATCTGCAAGAGCGATAGCTATTTCGCGGCCTATTCCTTTGGAGGCTCCAGTAACTAATGCGAGCGCCATTTATATCTCCATGTCCTTTGGCAACTCGTGCTAAATTTTTTTCCATTGATCATCTACAACAACAAGTTGAGAAGCTAGTTCTTGATTTAACTCGACGCCAAGCCCAGGCTTCTTTGATATTGCAAGATATCCATTATTAGCTTCTGGATATCCAGTAAACAAATTCCAGAATAGTTCGTTACCGGTATCTGGTAAAACATTTGGAAAGTATTCAACAACGGGGCAGACTGCTGCACTCTGCGAAAAAATTATTGCAGTGTTATGTGCCTCGTTGGAGTGAGGAAATACTGGAAGTCCAGCAGTCTCTGCGAGTGCACAGATCTTGCGTGCCTCAGTTAGACCACCAGCTCGATTGAAATCTGGTTGCAGAATGTCTGATGCCGATTTTCGTATCAACTCTTCAAAGTCCCATTTCGTGTAACTATGTTCGCCATGACTCCAGCGTTGTCCGGGTGTGGTCTTGCGTAGTTCTGCATAACGATCGACTAACTGAGGCATTAGCGCCTCTTCAATCCAGGATAAGTTAAAGTCGCGAAGACGCTTATACATTTCTACTGCATACCCATAGTCCCAGCCCATATATGCATCTGCTGCAAGTTCGATATCTGATCCAACTGCATTTCGAACTGCTCGAACTAACTCCACATTTCGACGCATTCCTTCATAACCATCCTGTGGGCCAAATCCAAAGCGTTGCTTAAGTCTAGTGAATCCTTGTTTCACATAACTACGGGCCTCATCCGCAAGCTCATCTAGATCTTCCATTGCGTAAAGCCGGCTTACATAACAAGGGACTCTGCTTTGAACATTACCACCTAGAAGTTCGGTTACTGGGACTCCGAGCTCTTTCGCGTGGGCATCCCACATTGCAATGTCAATCGCAGAAAGTGCAGATACGGCAGCGCCGCTTCTGCCGAAACGAATCAGAGTGCGATAAATGCGCTGCCAATTTCCTTCATGATTCTCAATATCTTGACCCTTTAAAAGATCCAAAATATACATATCTATTATTCCCTTAGCAGCACCATTAAAAGCGCCTGCAGTTGCGGTTCCGATTACGCCCTTCTCAGTCTCAATTTCGACAACCGTGCAGAAACCTGGCCCAAACCAGCCACCTTCTTTAGTATGAAAATCTTCGAAAACTGAAGCATTTGTAATTAGATTTCGACGAAGCGTTGAGGGAGCCTGCGAATATCCAATTACTCTAGATCTAACTCTCACGATTTCACTCAATTTACTTCCCCGATCTTATATTAGGTTTCACTTTGACAATGCTATTTGTTGATGCAGATTTATATGCGGCTTCCAAGAATTCAACTGCCCATGCAGCCTGTAACCCTGGTGCTAAATTAATCTTTGCTTTTCCGGTGATTAGATCGACTAGATGTCGAGAGGTATTAAGAGCTGGATAGATATCACCAATATCTTCTCCAGAAATTTCATATTGATTCCCTTTGTCATTTCGAACAAGCAACTGACCATTTCGCATGTCATGGAGAATGTAACCTTTTGTTCCATAATATCTAAACTCTTGCTGGTGCTTATCACCATCGCGAAGATTTCCAGTCGAACCCAAATTCCCAATGATATTTGCTTCGCAAGTAAATGCCATTGCATCAACTAGATCGACATTTAAATCCCGATTCTCCATAAATGCCACGACTTGTGTAGCTCTTTGATTGATTGCATGTAGGATCATTCCGATTGCATGGGAGACTTGAGTTTGACCTTGTCCGCCACCCGCGAGTTTTGGGTCAGAAAATGTCTGTGGGTCCGGACCAGTTATTGCCCAGTTAAAAATGCCTTTATATTGTTCCGGGACGCCTCGGTAATATGCTTCAGCCATGCTCGCAAAAAGACCATTAACTAGAAGAATTTCACCAATTTCTTGATTATCTAAGGCCTGCTTCAGCGCCTTTGCCGCGTTTGTGTGCTGGAAAGTATAACCAATTGTCAGATGGAGAGATTTAGCTTTTGCTAAATTCACTATTTCATAGGCCTCTGAGGCAAATATTGTAAATGGTTTTTCAACCATTACATGAACTCCATTTTCTAACAACTCCTTTGTGACTGGGTAATGCATCGCAGAAGGTGTCGCAATAATCGCACCATCTAGTTTTATCTCAGCCAGAGCCTCAGTAACGCTGGCATAGCCCGATGGTATTCCAAACATATCCTGGGCTTTTTTTAACTTTTCGCCATTAGGGTCAATTAAAGCAACTAACTCACAATCTTGATACTTCTTTAATGAAGGTATATGAAACTCTGTTGACCACCAACCAGTGCCTACTACGGCGATTCTAGGTTTTGCGCTCATCAAGCTTTCGCACCCTTTAGCTTTTTTAGTCCAATTTCTGCAATTAGAAGATTTAAGTAATCAATTCGGTCAGAACTTAATGGTATGTGCGGCTCACGACAGTATGAGGATGAGAATATGTGTAGTTGTTTGAGTAAGAGTTTTTGGATTTCAATAAATGTGTCAAGACTAGTTAGTTGAAATGTTAAAAGCGGTAGAACAAGCTGATATAGCGTCCTGGCACTTTCTATATTCCCAGATTTGAATAAGTCATTGATCTCAACAAATATTTCAGGAAAACCGCAACCTGGCATAAAGCCATCTATCCCTGCAGTCAAATCCTCCATCAAATGAATTGCACCATATCCAGAAATAATTTTGAAGCCTTCAGCCTTGAGTAACTTGGCTTTTTCTCCAATGGGAGGGGATTCGAGTTTGATGTAACAAACATTCGGCTGCTGTTTAATTATTCTAGATAACAGTGAGACTGGAAGTGGCACGCCGGTCCAGGCCGGAGCATCTTGGATAATTATAGGAATCTTGACTGCTGAACCAACTGCTTTGAAGTATGAAAAAACATTGTCTTCATCTGGTTTTATAAATGTTGGTGGATAGAGCATTAGTGCACTGGCCCCAAGTTTTTCAGCTTCAATACTTCTTGCAACTGCGGCCAAGGTCCCACTGTGTTCGGTGCCAACAATGACGGGAACTCTCGAATTTATAGATGAAATGACTTTCTCTAGGATTTGAATTCGCTCATTATCAGTAAGTTTATACAGCTCACTAGCTAATCCAAATATAACAACGCCATCTGCTTTGTTGTTGATACAGAGTTCTGTGAGTTTTGGAATTGAATCCAGATCTAAACTTCCATCATTGTTAAATGGAACTGCCAAAACTGGTAACACACCTGAAATTTTATTCATCTTGGCTAATCACAACCCTGTTGTAATCAAACTTGCCGTCATATAATTTCTTAAACATCTCGGGTGCTTTGCTCATAGGCGTAACATTAGAGACAAAAGGCTCAACGAGTTTATGATTAGCGCCCAACCAATTGGCGGTATCTGCAAACTCTTCATTTGTGTAGCAGTAGCTCCCAAGAATTGATCTTTCGCCAGCGCTTACCTCATAACTTGGAATTGTTAAATCTGGCGTATCCATGCCGACCAGGACAATTCTCGCTGCCACATCGGAGTGCTTAAACGCATCACCAAAACTATTGGCGTTGCCTACCGCATCGAATACAACCGACGGCTTAGCGCTAGTTTCGTAGATACTTTGGAGCTCTTTTGGTGAGACACCTTTGAAGCCAAATTTAGATATAAACTTGCGCTTCGATTCAGAAGTCTCGCTGAATAAAACATTACTTACTCCGATTCGGGCGCAGGCAAGTCCAATGGCTTGGCCAATCGGACCGCCCCCAAGAATTAGGATTCTTTCTTTTGGTTTGACATCTGCCCGAATTACAGCGTGGTAACCAACCGCCAAAGGTTCGACCACGGTTGCAAGAATTGGTGAAACCTCTTCACTGATTAAAGATAAATTTCTTGCCGGAACGATTACATATTGAGCAAAAGCCCCGTCAACTCCCTTTGTCACACCTAGAACTTTGCGCGACCTACAGACATATTCTTTTCCAGCTAAGCAGAGTTCACATTGTTGGCAGGAAATCAATGGGTTGATGACTACTCTTTTACCGATTAATTCTGCACTTAGCTGCTCAGAAACTTTTTCAACTACGCCACAGGTTTCATGCCCCATGACTTGGTCTGGAAATCTGCGACCTGTGGAACCATTCGATCCATGAATGTCCGAGCCACAGATAGCAGTAGCAAGGATTCTTACAATTACATTATCTACCGTTAATTCTGCAAGATCACGTTCTCTAACCTCAAATTGATTGAAGTTTGTCAGAACTAAACTTTTATGGACCATATAATCTATGGCGCCGCATTCTTGTAGAAGTTGATTACATTCATGACAGCCTCTTTACGTAGCTCAGGCAAGGCTTGAATTGAACACCAAGATGAGTGAGGGGTAAGCAAGGCATTCGGAGAAGTGCGAAGAATGTCATCGATGGGAAGCGGCTCGACCTCATATACATCCAAGCCAGCTCCGGACAGGACGCCGCTTTTCAATGCCCTATCGACTGCTGAGGGATCAATTAGTCCACCGCGACTTGTATTTACTAAAATAGGTCTCTTAGATGTAGCGGCTAAGAACTCATCATTTATCAAATACTTATTCTCTACAGTTAGTGGACAGTGCAGAGAGATTAGATCTGATTTCGCTGCGATACTCGTAAGATCTACACTCTCAAACCCGTGACCTTTTGCGTAAGGATCAAAGGTAATTACTTTCGCACCGAATCCTGAGAAATATTTTCCGACTAGTGAACCAATACGCCCAGTTCCAATTAAACCTATTGTGGATTCTGAAACTTTCTTAATCGAATTTGCGTGTAAAGCTGACGCCCATTTGCCAGAACGCAACTCAGTATCGAGTTGAGGCAATTTACGCCATAGTGCCAGCCCCAGAGAAACCGCATGCGTGGCCACTTCTTCGGTGCAATAGTGGGGCACGTTTTTCACTGGAATGCCAGCTTCAGCGGCAGCCTCTAGGTCAATCATGTCCATTCCAATACCGATGCGAGAAATTATCTTGACATTTTCCATGAGTGAAATACTCTTTGATTTAATAGGAGCCCATTGCACGATTACCGCATCAGGATTGAAATCAGATAACAATTTGATAACGTCATCTTCACTTTTGCACTTTGCAATTAAAACGTCTGCGTTCAAATGTTCTTTTAGCAAATTAGTCTCAAGTGTTCCATCGCCTAAATCATTATCTGTGATTAGAACCCTCATGGGTAAACTCCTCTTACAAGTGAATATAATATGCAAAACAAATCTACCACTTTTTGAGCAATTTTAAAGTTTTTTATTATAGACCTTGACAATTGTCTTACAAGTGAGTTTGCTTTACCTGTCAGTAGAAGCCAAGACCATTAATCGGGTAGAGCGATAGGATTCACAGTGAACGTTCTTGAGTGTAAGTCCCTATCCAAGTGGTACGGCGATTCTGCTGTTTTAAGGGACGTTGATTTTGAACTAGCTCAAAATGAAATACATGCAATAGTTGGAGAAAATGGTGCTGGTAAAAGTACCTTGGTGAAAATAATTTCTGGGCTTGTTCCAGTAGATGTTGGAAATGTAAAGTTTAATGGTAACGACCGAACATATTCAAATATTCGAGAGATTCAAAATTCAGGTATTGCTCTTATCCACCAAGAACCTAGACTGTTTCCAGATTTATCAGTATTAGAAAATGTCTGCGTGGACTATGAAGCTAAAGTTGGAACAAGCAGGAGATTTAATTGGAAGAAAGCT
>VGBH01000032.1 GCA_016870575.1 Actinomycetota bacterium | reverse complement strand
AAACGTGTCGACTGTTCTTTACTTAATCTACCGTCAAGTTCTAAAAACCTACGTGCAATAAACTTCAAATCGGATACTATGGCATCTTCAGGGTCAGCTAAATCCTTAAGTATTTTCTCTAATTCAAAAATACTCTTATACTCTATCGTTTGAAATCCTGATGGTTTAAGTATGAAAGCCCGAGTATCATCCAAAATCAAAACTGACTTTGGTGACAATTTCTTGGGCTTGTCTTCTTTTGTTCCAAGTTGACTGTCGCCTAACAGACTTTTTAATCTTGGTAGCAAGGATTTAAATCCTAGTTCTGTGCAATAAATTAATGCCTGGTTCGCTCTACCAGGTTCCCACTTAAGATCAGTTACGCTGGAATGCAATGCAACATTTGAAACTAGATGAGTGAGTGAAAGATTGGTCCGAATCACTTCAATATTTGCTCTTAAAGATTCGCCGACTTTACCTGGTATCTCATCTTTACTTTCAATCAAGTTATCCAAGGACCCATAGTTTTGAATCCAAGCGAGAGAAGTTTTTTCTCCCACTCCTGGAATTCCAGGTAGGTTATCGCTTGGGTCGCCGCGCAGTGCTGCGAAATCTGGATATTGTTCTGGACTTAAACCATATTTGTCCTGTAATTCTTTTCTATTCATAATCACAACATCCGAAAGGCCTTTTTTAGGATAAAGCACATTCACGCTATCAGAAATTAATTGAAATGAGTCTCGATCAGAGGTGACAATCAAAACATCTAAATTGTCATCAGCTGATTTTTTCGTTAGTGTTGCAATTATATCATCCGCTTCATACTGGGAATCACTAAATGACGTTATGCCAAAGGAATCAATCATATTTCTAATCAGTGATACCTGAGCTCTAAATTCGTCAGGAGATTTTGCTCGGTTTGCTTTGTAACTTGGAAAGAGCTTTTTCCGAAAAGTATCTCGACCCTCATCAAAACAAACTGCTAAATATTCTGGTTTATGCTCCATTAGAAGATTTATCAGCATGCTGCACAATCCGTACACCGCATTTACCGGAATGCCCTGGGGTGAGTGAAACTTATCTACTGGAAGAGCGTGAAAAGCTCGATAAGCCAAAGAATGACCATCAATGATGAGTAATTTCGGTCTATTCGGCAATCTTCCTCACTTATCTTTGAGTTATCGTGGAAAAGATTCTAGGCTGTGGCTATGGACATAGCGAAACTACACGCACAAAAAGATCCAGCAGAACGAGCTCGACTCTTAAATGATCTTGCTATACCTGGCTTAGATTCCAAGATGGGTATAAATTTCTTACATATTTCAGCAGATCTATGTATAGGTGAAATGCCAGTGGCTGGAAACAATCAACCATTTGGTTTGCTTCACGGCGGCGCGAATGCTGTGCTTGCAGAATCCTTAGCGTCAATCGCGTCTTTGTTCGTTGTAAACCCTGGTGAAATTGCAGTTGGGGTGCAAGTGCAAATGACGCACCATGCTGCTGCAAAAAATGGAACAGTTACCGGTAAAGCTATTCTCATTCACAGCGGACGCAGTCTTGCGACTTACCAGGTAGAAATTCATAATGACCAGGGCAAGCTCACTTCAAGCGGTCAAGTTATCTGTTTCTTGAAGCGGTAACTAATTTGATTCAATAATTGATTGCGCGATGTCAATCATTGGTTTTCTACCATCCATAGCTGCGCGTTGCATAACCTTAAATGCCTCAGCTTCTGTTAACTGATATTTACTAATAATTATTGCCCGCGCACGATCAATTACTTTGTGTTCCGCCATTTCTCGTTCTTGATTGGCAATGGTAGTTTCCAATTTATTTCGTCGCAAAAATTGACCATAACCAATCTCGATAGCTGGACGAAGGCTTTCAGTCCGCCAGGGTTTTATGATGTAACCATCAACACCGATTTCAGTTGCCCGATTTACAACTTCAGGTGAACTAAATGCAGTTATCAAAATGCAGCAATAACCCTCTTTTATCAAGGATTCGGCTGCTGTTAATCCGTCCATTACTGGCATCTTTACATCCAAAAGAACCACTTCGGGTTTTAACTGTAAAGTCTGAACTACTGCATCTTTCCCATTTGCAACGTCAGCAACAATCTCAAAACCCAAATTAGTTAGTGTCTCACTTAAATCAAGGCGGATTAATGATTCATCTTCAGCGATGAGAATCTTCATAGCAACTTCCTTGAATTGGTACCCCTGAGCGGACTTGAACCGCTATGCCCTTGCGGGCGGTGGATTTTGAGTCCACTGTGTCTGCCAATTCCACCACAGGGGCAGGTCTCGTATTCTAAACTGCAGAGCGTTTAGCTGCTTCAGGGAGTGTTGCGATTGCACCCAGTACGCCATTGATAAAGCTGGGCGCTTCTTCGCTACTTATTTCCTTTGCAAGAAGTACAGACTCATTAATAGCAACTGCAATGTCTACATCTGCGCGAAACAGAATTTCGTAAGCTGCAATTCGAATCAATGACCGATCAACCGGACTCATTCGCTCAAGTCGCCAACCCGTACTTACCTGAGTGATTTTTTGATCAATTGCATCAAGATTTAGGGCAATTCCTAAAACCAATTGCTCGGTATAGGGATTCGTGGTCGTGCCCTCTTCAGTTGTTCGCTGCTGCCATATCTCTGAAATTGGTAGGTTCTTTATCTCTGATTCGTAAAGCACATCCAGAGCGCGCTTTCGCGCCTTATGTCGTGCAGACATTTATGCTCGGCCCAAGTAAGAACCGTCACGAGTATCGACTCTTACTTTTTCTCCAATTTCAATAAAAAGTGGCACCTGAATCTCTGCACCAGTTTCTAGTCGAGCAGGTTTTGTGCCACCAGATGATCGATCTCCTTGCAGACCAGGTTCGGTGTATTCAATCACTAATTCAACATTTGCAGGCATTTCAATAAACAATGGTTCGCCCTCATGAAGTGCCACAATAACGTCTTGATTTTCTAGCAAGTAATCAGCAGCATCGCCAACAACTGCATTTGCGATGGGGATTTGATCGTAATTGGTTTGATCCATAAATACCCAAGAATCACCATCTCGATATAGGTACTGCATTTCCCGCTTGTCTACCTGTGCCGTATCTATCTTTACGCCAGCGTTAAAAGTTTTATCAACTACTTTTCCAGTTAATACTTGACGCAGTTTGGTTCGGACGAAAGCTCCGCCTTTTCCTGGCTTCACGTGTTGAAACTCGATGACCGACCAAAGCTGACCTTCTAAGTTAAGCACCGTACCATTCTTTAAATCATTAGTTGTAGCCAAAACATCTCCCCTTTTATGAATTTCGGCTGCGAATACTAGCCAATGCCTGAAGTGCTAATAGATATGAATCCGTTCCAAACCCAGATATTGAACCCTGACATACCGCTGCAATCACGCTTGTGTGTCTAAAATCTTCCCGAGCCGCTGGATTAGATAGATGTACCTCTATAACTGGCTGTGTTACTTGTGCTAAAGCATCACGCAAAGCATAAGAATAATGCGTGAAGGCTGCTGCATTGATAATGATTGGTAATGCATCATCTACTGCTTTGTGTATCCAAGAAATGAGTTCTGATTCATCATCAGTTTGCCTAACATCAGCTTCCATTCCTAGTTTCAGTGCCTCAGAAATACAGTTGTCACTTAATTGGGTAAAAGTTGTATGTCCATAGATTTCCGGCTCTCTTGAACCGAGCCTACCTAAATTTGGTCCATTGAGGATTAACACTTTTTGCATTTTACTCATTTTGCATCCAATCTCGCGAAAGCAGCCGTAAGACTATCGGATGCTGGGTTCGTCAAAAATTGTGGCTGTCCAATTCCATTAAGTAAAACAAATCTCAGGTGACCACCCTTTGCTTTTTTATCAAGCGTCATTATTGGTATTAAGTCTTCCAGTCTTGACGCAGAATATGCAGTAGGGAGATTAAGCAGGTTTAGTACGTCATGATGTAGTTGCAATTCAGCTGCGCTCAACATCGTCAATTCAAATGCTAACTCTGCTGCAAAAATCATTCCTATAGAAACTGCATCGCCATGTCGCCATCGATAGCCACTCTTCTTCTCTACAGCGTGACCCAAGGTATGACCATAATTCAGTGCAGCTCTACCTACCCCATTCGTTGATTTTTCAGTACGGTCTGATCGCACAGCGTTTGCTTTAACTTCAATTGCTCTTTGGACACATTCAAAGAATTGTGGTGAAGTCGCGTCCAGAACAAGTTGTGGGTTAGCTTTAATCAAATCCAAAATTTTGACGTCAGAAATAAACCCGCATTTTACAATCTCGGCAAAGCCAGCACGAATGTCTGAAATATCTAAAGTTGTTAACAAATCTAAATCACAATATACAAATTTTGGATCATTAAAAACACCAACTAAGTTCTTTCCACTCTCAGTATTTATTCCGCACTTTCCGCCAATCGCAGCATCAACCATCGACAAAACCGTAGTAGGGATAAGGCCAACATCAACTCCACGAAGCCATGTTGCGGCCAAGAAATTTACTGAGTCCGTTACTGCACCGCCACCGATTGCAATAACTAAATCCGAACGGGAAATTTTATTTTCTGCTAAAAACTTCCACCCAGCTTCCAGAGTTTCCAACGATTTTGAAGATTCACCATCTGGCATAAGCTTGATAGAAACTGAGGCGTCTTTTGAAACTATATCCTTTAGTTTCTCCGCTACAGGAACCATTGGCGCGGCAACAAATATTGCCACCCTTTCATATTGCGAAAGGTGACTTGCAATATCGTTAACAAAATTATGACCAACATAAACCGGATAGTTAACCAATCCAGGAAATTCAATAGTTGTCATTTAGCATTAACTCCAGAAATACTCTTAGCAATCTCTTCAACAATAGTTTTTATTGTCTTTCCATCCGTATCTATTTGGCTCTTTGCTACTTCAGTATAAAAACCGCTGCGCTGCTCCAGCAATTTAATCAAAGTAGCCCTTGGGGCATCTATCAACAAGGGCCGATTTTGGTTAATGCTTGTTCGTTTAACCGCATTTGCGATTGATGTTTGTAGCCAAAAGACTAAATGACGCTGTAATGCAGTTCTAACTTCGGCATCTAGAATAGAACCACCGCCAAGTGAGACTACTGCGTCTTCTTGTAGTAGCGATTTAAGTACAACTTCTTTTTCAATCTCTCGAAATCTTGGTTCGCCGTCTTCAATAAAGATATTTGCAACAGTTTTTCCAGCTGTCTGCTCAATCAATCTATCTGTATCAATAAAGTTGACATCAAGTTTTTTTGCTAACTCGCGTCCAATAGTTGATTTACCTGATCCCGGAATACCAACAAGCACACAGCAAGTCATGAGATGCGCAAATTTTCCATATAGGAAACTAAGTTACGGCGAGTTTCAGCGACATTATCGCCACCAAATTTTTCTAACATGGCATTTGCAATTACTAGTGCGACCATTGCTTCAGCTACAACTCCGGCAGCAGGCACTGCACAGACGTCCGATCGTTGATGGTGAGCTGTCGCAGGTTCTAGAGTTTCAGTATCAATTGTCTTTAAAGCTTTGGGAACGGTGCTAATTGGCTTCATCGCAGCTCTTACTCGAAGCACTTCACCGGTTGTCATACCGCCTTCAGTTCCCCCCGCTCGATTTGTAGATCGCGACAAACTTCCATCAGAATATTCAATTTCATCATGAGCAGCCGACCCAAAACGCTTGGCAGTTTCAAACCCGTCACCAACTGCAACTCCCTTGATCGCTTGAATGCCCATTAAGGCCGCTGCAAGTTGGGCGTCAATGCGTCTGTCCCAATGAACATAACTACCAATGCCAGGCGGTAGTCCATAAACGACTACTTCTACAACGCCACCGAGTGTGTCGCCCGATTTATGCGCTGTTGATATCAACTCTTGTATTTCAGCAGATGTTCTTGGATCTAAACATCGAACGGGATCGTTATCAATTTCATTTAACTGATCTGGTCGAGGAACTAATCCATCTGGAACTGAAACTGTTCCAATTGCAACCACATGTGACAACACCGTGATTTGTCCTAATTCTGCTAAGAATTGCTTTGCAACTGCACCAAGTGTTGCGCGCGCTGCCGTCTCTCTTGCTGAAGCACGTTCTAACACAGGTCGAGCCTCTTCAAAACTATATTTTTGCATTCCAACTAAATCGGCATGGCCAGGTCGAGGTCGAGTTAATGGCGCATTGCGAGCCATATCGGCCAATACTTCAAGCGGCACTGGATCAGCAGACATTACCTGCTCCCATTTTGGCCACTCAGTGTTGTTAACTAAAACTGCTATTGGACCACCAATAGATAACCCATGTCGTACTCCACCAAGTATTGAAAGTTCATCTTGCTCAAACTTCATTCTCGCCCCTCGACCTAATCCAAGTCTCCGACGAGCCAACTCATTTTTGAGTGTTTGAGTAGTAATGGGTACGCCAGCTGGTAGGCCCTCCAAAATGGCAATCAAAGCCGGGCCATGAGATTCACCTGCAGTAAGCCAACGCAACATCTGCCAAGTTTCTCACACCATACCTGCTAAGTACCCCACCGCAAGGCAGGGAGCAAACGGAATTGCATTATGAGCAGAATTTTTCCGAAAAACAAGGAATAGGGAGATTGGCAAACAGGTAATGCCAATCACAGTCCACGCAAGGAATAACTGCTCAATCCCTTGTAAAGACACTGGAAAAGTAAGGGCACTAGCAAGTTTGATATCACCCCCGCCAATGGCACCATTACTCACTAATGCAGATAACATCAAAATTGTAAAGATAGCTACCGTGCTGCCAACTGCAACTAGCCAAATTTGCACATTTCTTTCTGCAAAAAATACTCCTGCAAGGACACCAAGAATCAATAGGCTCAAATTTAACTTATCGGAAATCCGATGTGTTTTGATATCAATTATGGAAATCCAAAGCAATAATGGAAGAAATACCCAAAACATACTTAATTATCAGACTCGAAAATCCTTATCACCCGATTAGGCTAAAGCATCAAACATAACTTGTGCCGGTACTTCTCTCCCCAGCATGATTTCGATTTGTTTTACCGCCTGATGAACCAACATATCAACGCCATGAATTACCAACCCATTAACTTTAATGACTTCATTTGCAAACTCACTGGGCCAAGGATGATATGTGGTATCTAGTAAAACTTTTACATCTCGAACCACGTTAATATTTTCCCTTTGGGCATCACTTGGAATTGTACTTATTAAGTATTTTGGTAGTCTCGCATCTTCAAAAGTAAATGCATTGATGTTATATCTATTTGATAGAACCGAAAGTTTCTGGGCTGAGCGACCTATCACCGACACACGCTTTACCCCCAACTCTTGCAAAGCAATTATTGAAGATCGTGCTGTAGCTCCTGTGCCAATCACTCCCCATTCCTCATCCAATGGTGTTTTGTATTTCAAGGATTGGGTGATGCCATAAATATCAGTATTCTCAGCAACTATTTTCTGATCGCGCAACACAAGTGTGTTTGCGCTTTCACTTTGCTTTACATATTCAGTCTTATCATTAGCTAACGCAACAGCAAGTTCTTTAAATGGCATCGTAATTGATAAACCAAAAACTTCACCTTCCATTAAATGGGCAATAATCTCCTTAGCTCCGTTAGTGTCTGTTTCTATTGCCGTGTATTGGTAGGGAAGTCCGAGATACTTGTATGCAGCATTGTGTAAAATTGGTGATAGTGAATGCTTTACGGGATTTCCCAAAACATGGGCATATTTAGCATTAACTAAATCTTTAATAGTTGCGCTGTATTTGTGCATATCAGCGATTCTCTCTATACCAGGCCTGAAACTCAGCGCGGAATTTCAGAAACTCTTGATAATCAGCGGTAAATTTCGTGATGCCCTTATCGGGATTAGTGCTGACAAAGTAAAGCCAGTCTCCTTTAGGTGGATTAATCACAGCCGCTATTGCTGCTTCCCCCGGCGACCCGATTGGTCCTGGCGGTAATCCTGGATACATATAAGTGTTATATGGAGAATCAAATGCAAATTCTTCAGGAGTGAAAAGTAACTTCTTAGTTCCTAAGGCGTAATTTACAGTTGCATCGAACTGTAGCGGCATTCCAAGTTCTAGTCTGTTTCTAATGGTCCGCGCCACTTTTCCAAAATCATTTGGATAAGCCTCTGCTTCAACTAGTGATGCCATAGTGAGAATTTCTCGCGGTCCAAAGCCAATCTCGCTAGCTGCAGCCAATAAACTAGTATTCTTTTCAGCCTGAAAATGTCTATTTATAACGGCAACTACAACTTCTTCTATTGTCACATTATCAGCAAATCTATAAGTTGCCGGGAATAAAAATCCCTCAGCAGAATTCTGCGCATACTCAGGAAGAGTTCCGGATAACTCTCCACGTTCAAGTTGATTGATTACTTGTTTAACGTCATCTGCTTCAACCGACAATTGGCGCGCTATCGATCTAACGCTATCGCTAAGTCGCATACCTTCAGGCAAAACAACTTTAAGTTCCAATCGGTTACTTGAGTCCAATAATCTATCAATTGCTTCGTCGCTTCCCATTTTGAGTGCCATTGAATATCGACCTGGTTGAATTCGTTTTGCTTCATCTCGATCATATGTGGCAATCGAAAAAAACGAGGCCGATTCAACAACGCCAGCTGAAGCCAAAATCCTGCCAATTTCAGCCAAATTAGCACCATTAGGAATTTCAATCACTACTTCGCCAGTGCCTGGGCCCGTCCAAGTTTCCTGAGGACCTCTGGGAAAAAATGAGTTGAAAACAACTAACATACCAACGACAGCAAAAGCAGCTGTAAGAATTAATCTGAGTTGCTTCTTGGTCAAATTCATTTTTACGATTTTCTCTTTGCCGCCAAAGCGTGTTCCAAAATTATTACTGCCGATCGTTCATCAATGATTTTACGTTGTTTCTTACTTGATAGGCCCAATTGACTAAGAGATTCACTGGCTTGCGCACTAGAGAGCCTTTCATCAATTAAATGCCAGGTAATATCGGGAAAAATTTTCTCTTTTTCGTTCATCCAATCCCGAACTAATTTTCCTGATTTCGATTCATTGCCTGACAAGGAAATCGGATGCCCCACAAAAACATCTGAGATAGAAAACTCAGCCAAAATATCTGCAAGGCGTTTATCAAACTCCTCTGGTTTTACTGTTTGAACAGGTACTACAACATCAGTTCCGACAATTTGTCGAGCAATTCCTATCCGCACCGTTCCAAAATCTATTCCTAGAGCGGTCATAACATTCCTAAATTAATTCAGATACAAGATCGAATAATGCGCGCATTACTGAATCGATAGATATGCCAGCAGCTAAGGATCCTTGAGTCATTTCAGGTCTTCCGCCACCTTTTCCACCAAACTTGGAAGTTACTGCAGTTAGTATTTTCTTGGCGTCAATTTCTGAATTTATTCCCGAATCACCAACACCTACAATTAATGCAGCTGGATCTGTTTTAGTTGCACCGATAACTATGGATTTTGGATGATCGCCTTTAGTTCTAGCAACTAATTCGCGTAAGGAATCAACATCTAGGTCGGCCGCGAAGAAGAATAGTTCATAATCCTTGACCGATTTACCAGCGCCTACTATTTTGCTGGCATTGGCTAGCAGTTCAGTGCGTTTTTGTTGCTCGATTGCACGTTCTGCATCTCGTAGTTTCGTTAGTAAGGTATCTATTCGCTCAGGAAGATCATCAACTCGAACTTTCAATAGTTCAGTAAGTTGGTTCAGAATCAAGTGCTCTTTTGCTAGAAATGAGTGTGCATCACTTCCAACCAAAGCCTCAACGCGCCTTATTCCTGCGCCAATGGAGGATTCAGATAGAAAAGTAACGATACCAAGTTGACCCGAGAACTCAGTATGAGTGCCGCCACATAGTTCTTTTGCCCATTCGCCTATTGAAATCACTCGGACTTCATCACCATATTTCTCACCAAACAATGCCATTGCACCAATCTGTTGTGCTTCAGATTGGGTCATGTATGCCTCCGTAACAGGCAGATTCTCAATCAAAAGTTCATTAACTCGATGTTCAACATCCACCAGCATGCTCTTTGGCACGGCTTGTGGCGATGGAAAATCAAAACGTAACCTTCCAGGAGCATTTTCACTTCCCATTTGTGTAGCACTCTCACCAAGTTTTTCTCGAAATGCCTTGTGAATCATATGCGTAGCAGTATGTGCTCTAGAAATTGCCAATCGCCTAGCTAGATCAATTTCGGCAAGAACTTCTTCTCCTGAGATAAATTCACCATCAATAACTCTTCCAGAATGTACATACAAGCCTGATATTGGTTGCTGAACGTCATCAACTTCGATAATTGCACCACTACTGCTAACAATTCGCCCTGAATCACCTAGTTGACCGCCACCCTCTGCGTAAAAAGGTGTAGATTTTAGTACTACCTCAACCGAATCTCCTTGAAGTGCAGTTTTTGCAACTCCGCCATTAACTACTAGAGCGCCCAAAGTAGTTTCGGTTTTGTTCAATTTGTATCCGATGAAATTGGTTGAACCAACCTCTTCGGCGGCTGCTCGGTAAACTGATAAATCTGCCAGCTTTGCTTTTCTATTTTTTGCATCAGATTTAGCCCGCTCACGCTGTTCATTCATCAAGCGTCTAAATCCATCAGCATCAACCGAGAGGCCCCGTTCAGACGACATTTCTAAGGTAAGGTCAAATGGAAAACCATAAGTATCGTGCATCTCAAATACTCGATCGGCTGATAGAACTTTTGATTTAGTAGATTTCATTTCAGCAACCGCCGACTCGAACCTGGCATTACCACTTTTCAAAGTTTGCAAAAATGAAACTTCCTCGCCTACTGCAGCTGCAACTATTCGGTCGCGGTTTAAGTCAAGTTCTGGATATTGATCTTGCATTGAGTCAATACTGATATTAATTAGTTTCGCTATGCAGGCATCTTCTTGGCCCAATAACCGCATAGAACGAATAACGCGACGCATCATTCGACGAAGAACATATCCTCGCCCTTCATTGCCTGGAATTACCCCATCATTCAAGAGAAATGCACAAGTGCGAGCGTGATCAGCTACTACCCTAAGACGCACATCTTCTTCTTCCGATAAGCCATATCTAGTTTGAGTTAGTTCTGCAGCACAATCAAGAATCATTCGAGTTGTATCAATTTCATAAATATTCTCTACACCTTGAAGAATTGCAGCCATTCGCTCAAGGCCCATACCGGTATCTATATTTTTAGCAGGCAATTCTCCTAAAATTGGAAAATCATCTTTACCGCCGCCCGCTCCTCGTTCAAACTGCATAAAAACAAGATTCCAAACTTCCAAATATCTTGACTCATCAGCAATTGGTCCGCCAGGTTTTCCGTATTCAGCGCCGCGATCAAAATAGATTTCAGAACATGGACCGCAAGGTCCTGGAACGCCCATTGACCAGAAGTTATCTGCCATTCCTCTGCGTTGAATGCGCTCTATTGGAACGCCAATTTGATTATGCCAAATATCTGCAGACTCGTCATCATCATGAAAAACAGTGACCCACAGACGTTCTGGATCAAACCCGAAACCCCCTTTTGAAACATCATCAGTTAATAATCGCCAAGCGAAATCAATTGCACCTGCTTTAAAGTAATCTCCAAAAGAAAAATTTCCGCACATCTGAAAAAAAGAAGCGTGCCTTGTGGTTTTGCCAACTTCATCAATATCCAGGGTTCGAACACATTTTTGTACACTTACAGCTCGAGGGTATGGTGGCTTTGTTTCACCCAAAAAGAATGGCTTGAATGGAACCATACCTGCATTAACCAACAATAAGGTGGGATCAGGCGCAATCAATGAAGCAGAAGGCACAACACTATGTCCTTCACGCTCAAAGAAATCTAAAAACCGCTGTCTAATTTCTGATGATTTCATTTTTGCTCAGCAGGCCTTGCATCAATGTTTGCTTCTTTTCGCTGTTGCACAGTAATTTCAGTTGGAGCTCCTGTTAATGGATCTGAGCCTGCACCTGTTTTTGGAAAAGCGATTACTTCACGCAAATTATCAGCCCCGCTTAATAACATACAAATACGATCCCAACCAAATGCAATTCCACCATGTGGAGGAGGTCCATAGGAGAAAGCTTCCAATAAGAATCCGAACTTATCCTTTGCCTGCTCATCACTAATTCCCAAAAGTTTAAAAACTCGCTGCTGCACTGATGGATCGTGAATCCTGATAGATCCACCACCAATTTCATAACCGTTGCACACAATGTCGTATGCCCATGCCAAAGCATCAGATGGATTCTTATCAAAGTTTGAGATGAATTCTGTGCTCGGTGCAGTGAATGGATGATGGACACTCGTCCATCC
>VGBH01000031.1 GCA_016870575.1 Actinomycetota bacterium | reverse complement strand
TGCTCAAACATAGGCGCGTCGATTATCCAAACAAATGACCACTCACCTGGTTTTGCTAAACCTAACTGATTTGCAATTTCCGTTCGAGCGGCAGCAAGTAATCCGCGAGCTTCACTGGCTTCTCCCGCTGCAAAGAAAATTGCATCTCCAGGTTTTGCACCAGTGGCGGTTAATAATCCAGCGCGTTCAGCATCACTGATATTTTTAGCAACAGGTCCTGTTATCTCAGCCTCATCTGAAACACTTATCCAAGCCAGACCTTCAGCTCCTCGCTGCTTTGCCCAATCCTGCCAAGCGTCAAATTGACGTCTGGATTGGGCTGCCCCACCTGGCATCACGATTGCACCAACATACGGTGCTTGAAATACTCGAAAAGGAGTTTCTTGGAAATAATCCATTAACTCAACTAACTCCAAGTTATAACGCAAATCCGGTTTATCTGAACCATATTTGCGTATAGATTCGTGATACGTTAGCCAAGGAATATCAGTTATTTGGTAGTCGCCTAACTCTTTCCATAATGCTTTAACAATTGATTCGCCAATTTTGATTACATCATCTTGTTCTACAAATGACATCTCGATATCAAGTTGCGTAAATTCAGGTTGTCTATCTGCGCGAAAATCTTCATCGCGATAACACCGCGCTATTTGGTAATAGCGCTCAAGACCAGCGACCATGAGGAGTTGTTTGTATAGCTGTGGTGATTGTGGCAGGGCATACCACTTGCCAGGTTGTAATCGAACCGGAACAAGAAAATCTCTTGCCCCCTCGGGAGTTGATCGAGTAAAAGTTGGAGTCTCTACTTCAACAAAATTTAATGAATTCAATAAGTTTCTTGCAATCGAATTAGCTTTTGATCGAATTCTTAAATTGTCAGACATTTTTTGCCGACGTAAATCTAGATATCTATGACGCAATCTAGTTTCATCGCTAACTTGATCTGAATCGTCAACTTGAAATGGAAGTGCCGCTGCAGAACTAAAAATTGTTACTTCCTCAGCAACTAACTCAACTTTTCCTGTTGCTAACTCTAGATTCTCATTACCAGCCGGCCTAATTTGAATAGATCCATGCACCTGAACGCAGGATTCAGGTTTAAGCGAATGCGCTAACTCCTCATCATGCACAACTACTTGCACAACACCAGTAGCATCTCGTAAATCAAAAAATGCAACGCCACCATGATCTCTTCTGCGTGCTATCCATCCTGCAGCAGTGATTCTTTGGCCAGCTTTGTTGGCTAACTCAACGCAACTATGGGTTTTTAGCAATTAACTCAGTCATCCTTTTTTGGTTTCTCGGCTAATGGTAAATGTTGACTAATCTGTGTTACTAACTCATCAAGTGGAACTGAATTTTGCTCACCTGTTGCTAGCCATTTTACCGTGTAAATGCCAGTTCGAACCTCATCGTCACCAATAATTACTGCGCATTTGGCAGTTAATCGATTTGCTACCTTCAGGCCATTCTTTAAGTTTTTTGTATGAGTAACTTGATCTACAACAATGCCAGATTCTCTGAGTAAATCAGCGATCTTGAAAGCGTTTACATTGAACTCAGAGTCAGTTGGAACAACGCAAACTAAGTCCGGCAATCTTTGCTCAAGATTTATGTTTTCCGATTCTGCTGCTATCAGCGCTCGATCAACACCAAGTGCATAACCAATTCCAGATAAATCTTGCCCACCCAATGAAAACATCAGTTGGTCATAGCGTCCACCACCACCGATGCCAGATTGAGCACCAAGGCCGTGATGTACGAACTCAAAAGTTGTCTTGGTGTAATAATCCAGACCTCGAACTAATCTTTTGTTAACAACGTAGGGAATCCCATGATGATCTAGATATTTCAAAACCATTTCGTGATAATCACGACATTCATTACACACATTATCAAGCATTAAGGGTGCGTTAATAATTAACGATTGAATCTCAGGCCGTTTGTCATCTAAAACCCGAAGTGGATTGATATCCGCACGTTTGCGTGTTTCATCATCTAGTTTTACTTCAGCAAGAAACTTTATCAATTTTTCTCGATACCCCGGTCTGCAGTTAAAGCAACCTAAGGAAGTTATTTGCAGTTCAAAACTAGACAAACCTAAATTTTTAAAGGCATGGTATCCAAGCGCAATTACTTCACTATCTAGTGCCGGATTTTCTGCACCAATTGCTTCAATACCAACTTGCTGCAGCTGTCGATATCGACCTTTTTGCGGTTTTTCGGCTCGAAAAAATGCCCCGGCATACCAAATCTTTACTGGTAAACCTTGCTGTGTGAGACTATTTTCAATGACACTTCTTATCACGCCAGCAGTTCCTTCAGGCCGTAGCGCCAAAATACGATCTGCTCTATCAGTGAAGGTATACATTTCTTTGCTGACGACATCCGTGCTCTCGCCAATTCCTCGAGCGTAAAGATTGAAATCTTCAAAGTAAGGTAATTCGATGTAGCGATATCCAGCAGCGATAGCTGGAGCAGCCAACTCGTCTCTAACGTATTTAAACAAATCACCATTTGGCGGGACGTATTCAGGAACACCTTTTGGTGCTTGTAATTTCTCAATCATTACGCATCCTGTAAATCTTTCAAATAAGGATTAAGCCTACGTTCATCGCCAATACAAGAATCTGGTCCGTGCCCAGGGTAAATAACTACATCATCAGCAAACCTCTTCAATATTGAATGTAAGCTTCTTTGCATTTGCATTGGATCACCTGAAAACAGATCTGTACGACCAATCGCATTTTTAAAAAGTAAATCCCCAGTGAAGAGATATTCATTTCCTAATTCAAAGCAAACCGACCCTGCTGTGTGCCCTGGAGTCGGAATAACACTGAGTTCAAAGCCAGCAAAACTCAAATTAATTTCAGCTGAAATCTCAATTACCTTTTCTGGCTCCTGCCAAACATGATTGGGACTAATTGCTTCAACTAACTTTCCTCCTTCTGGACTTATTGCCGATATGGGGTCTGTTAGAAAACCTCTTTCTGATTTATGAATAACAGCTGGAATATCCAAATCAGTCGCCACCGGAAAAATCTGCCAAATATGATCAACGTGTCCATGCGTTGCCAAAACAGCCACTGGTTTAAGTCCATAACTTTGGACTGTTTCATTGACAAAGGCAGCTGCACCAAAGCCAGGATCAATAATTAGACATTCCTGCTTCGCGGCCTCGGCAACGATATGGCAATTGGTATGCCACGGACCTACAGATGCTGTCTGAATAAGCAATTTCCCTCAAATCCTCGTAGGCGAGCCTACCTTCCATTCAGCCTTCTACCCGTGCTTGCCACCAAAGAGCAAGCGGTAAAGTTCAGGTCTCGATTGGACTTAGCAGGAGAACTACCTATGTCACAACGCCGAAAAATTGCTCGGGCAGAAGCCGAAAAAGCAAAGCGCCGCCGAACCTTTGTCGGTGCGCTAACTGCTGTTATTGTCATCGGTCTTTTCGCCGGTTTAACAATTTACAACAATCGAGATACTACTCCCGCAGCTGAACCAGAAACTGAAACTCAGTCCGAGTCATTGCTAGCAGAATGTGGACCAATAGGTACTCCTCGCGTGGATGACATTTCATATTCAGCAGCCCCCGCAGCTTCAACATCAATAGCTCCTGGAACACTAACTTTGCAAACAAATTGCGGTGACATTGTGATTGAAACCGATCCAGCAGCTGCTCCCGCAACAGTTGGAGCTTTTGAGTTTATGGCAAATGACGGATATTTTGATTCAACTCTCTGCCATCGATTAACTACTTCAGGGATTTTTGTGCTTCAGTGCGGAGATCCTGCTGGAAATGGAACCGGTGGTCCAGGTTTCACTCTTCCCGATGAAAATCTACCTGCGGAGGGTGAAAACAATTATCCGGCTGGAACTGTGGCAATGGCCAATGCAGGACCAGGAACTGGCGGATCACAATTTTTCATCGTTTATCAAGACACCACTTTGGGATCGAACTACACGATATTTGGAAAAGTAACTTCCGGATTAGATTTGGTACAAAAAATTGCTGAGGTTGGAGTAGATGGTGGTGGACCGGATGGGACACCAGCGCAATCAGTAATGATTAATTCAGCTACATATGAGCCGTAAATCGGACCAAAGGAGTCAACATGGATATTGCAACTGCGGTTAAGTCAGGCCGTGTTACCAGTGATGGCACAGTTTTTGTAATCACATTAGATGGTGAACGTCGAGTTGGGCAATATCAAGCTGGCACACCAACTGAGGGTTTAGAATTCTTTGCTCGTAAGTACGTAGATCTAATTGTTGAAGCTGATGTTATGTTAACTCGGCTCAGAGAGAATCGCGGAGTTCCAGGTCCTGCAAAAGTTTTGGCCGAAAAATTGAGAAGTACTTATGTTGAACCTAATGTTGTTGGTGATTTATCGATTCTGCTCAAAAAAGCTGACGAGTTGATTGCGGCGGCGGCTGAACGCGCTGTGGTTTTAACCGAGCAGAAAAAAGAACAGCGGGAACAGACGTTAGCAAAGCGCCGTGAAATCGCTGAAACCGCAAAAACGCTGGCGAATTCAACAAGTTGGAAAAAGACCACTGAAAAGTTTGCTTCGATGTTAGCTACTTGGAAAGAGCTACCTAGGTTTGATCGCAAGGTAGAGCAGGAGCTTTGGAAAGTTTTTTCACATGCTAGAAGCACCTTTGATAAACGAAAGCGGACACACTTTGCAGAGCAAACCAAATTGCGTACTTCTGCAGCTACCTTAAAGCGCGAGATTGTTGAAAAGGCTGAGTCCATAAAGGACTCATCAAATTGGGTTGAGACGGCAAAAAAGTTTAAAGAGTTAATGGACAAATGGAAAACTGCTGGTCGAATTGGTAAGGGTGAGGATGAGGCTCTTTGGGTAAGATTTAAAGCGGCTCATGACCATTTTTTCACTCGCAAAAATGAGGATCTAGCCAAAAGAAAAGTAAGTCAAGAAAGCAATCTTGAGAAAAAGCGAAATCTATTGGCAGAAGCTGAAGCTCTGCTACCAATCACAAATCTAGAGGCTGCTAAAAAAGCCTTAAGAGATATATTGCAGCGCTGGGATCGAGTTGGACATATACCTAAAGACGCAATCAAAAAGCTGGAAGAGCGGCTAAAGATTGTAAAGGACGCTGTTTCTGATGCAGTCGCTAGAGAGAATTCACGAAAAGATCCCGATAAACATGCCCGAGCAAATTCCACAATTTCATTGTTTGCTGAGAAAATTGCCAAACTAGAAGCTGATCTAGCCAAAGCTCAAGCAAGTGGAAATACAGCAAAAGTCACGTCTTTAAATAATGCAATATCAAGTCAGCGTATGCTGATGCAAGCAGCTGAAGAAGCCTTATCAGATTTTGTGCGCTAAACCCGATAAACGTCGTACACGCCATCTAAACGTTTAACTGCCTGCAGAACTCCTTCTAAATGTCCAGGGTCTGCCAATTCGAATGTGAACCTAGATAGCGCTACTCGATCTTTTGAAGTACTAACGGAAGCTGAAAGAATGTTTACCCGCTTCTCAGCCAGAGCAGTGGTGATATCACTAAGTAAACCAGGTCGATCAATAGCTTCTGTTTGAATGTTGACCAAGAAGACTCCACCTAGTGACCTGTTCCATTTCACTTCAACTAGTCTCTCAGTTTCCAAACTAGATAAATTAACGCAATCAACCCGGTGAACCGAAACTCCTGACCCTTTTGTAACAAAACCCGTAATCAAATCTCCCGGCACTGGCGTGCAACATCTTGCCAATTTAACTAAAACATCATCGACGCCCGTTACTTCAACAGCTGGACGATCAACGTCGGTTCGACGACGTGAAGGCACTGCGATGCTTGAGGACATATCCTCCGCAAGCCCCTCAGCACCACCGTGGGCTGCAATCAACCTTTTAACCACAAATGATGCTGAAACTTTTCCTTCACCGATCATTAGAAAAAGTTGATGAAGATCAGTTGCGCCAAGTTCTCGAGCAATCATCAAGAGTGCCTCGCCGCTCATCAGTTTCTTAAATGGCAATCCCTCTCGGCGCATTAGTTTTGTTAAATCCTCGCGACCAACTTCGGAGGATTCTTCACGAGCTTCTTTAGCAAACCAAGCCTTAATCTTGCTTCTCGCTCTTGGTGATTGCACAAAATCTAACCAGTCTCGATTTGGGCTCGGTTCTTGAGCTTTTGAGGTAATAATTTCAATTGTGTCGCCATTGGTAAGAACGTGCTCAAGAGGTATTAGCCGATTATTTACTTTTGCTCCCACGCATCTATGTCCAACTTCAGTGTGAACAGTGTATGCGAAATCAACTGGAGTGCTGCCTTTAGGCAAAGCAATTACATCGCCTTTGGGCGTAAACACAAATACTTCTTCTTTGCCAAGGTCATAAATAAGTGAATCCATAAACTCTTCAGGATCACTAGTTTCGCGTTGCCATTCCATTAATTGGCGCAGCCATGCCATATCGTCAGGACCAGTTTTATTACCAACAGTTTGCTGTTTGTATCGCCAATGAGCAGCAATTCCCCATTCAGCTGCTTTATGCATATCGAAAGTTCTTATCTGCACTTCAACTGATTTACCAGTTGGTCCAATAACTGTTGTATGCAGCGATTGATACATATTAAGTTTTGGCATTGCAATATAGTCTTTAAACCTACCTGGAACAGGACTCCAAATTGAATGCACAGTTCCTAATGCGGAATAGCAATCATTTAAGTTTTCTACCAAGATACGAACGCCAACTAAATCATAGATATCCTCAAAATCTCTTCCTCGGACAATCATTTTTTGATAAACCGAAAAGTAGTGTTTAGGACGACCAGATATTTCAGCGTTAATTTTTGCACTCTTTAGGGCTTTACTAAGTATCTCTTCTACTTTATGAAGTTGCTCTTCCCGAGCCGGAGTTCGAGTTTCTACTAAAGATTTAATCTCTTCATACATCTTTGGATACATTGCTCGAAAAGACAGATCTTCTAGCTCCCACTTAATTGCATTCATTCCCAATCGATGAGCCAGTGGCGCATAGATTTCCAGGGTTTCACGCGCTTTTCGCTCTTGATTTTCCCGAGGCATTGCATCGATTGTTTGCATATTGTGCAGGCGGTCAGCGAGTTTAATTACAAGTACTCTGATATCGCGCGCCATTGCCACTACCATTTTGCGAACTGTTTCTGAAGCTGATGATTGTCCATACTTAACTTTGTCTAACTTAGTTACACCATCAACTAATCCAGCCACTTCACTGCCAAAATCTCGCTCAATTTCAGTTAGTCCATAATCGGTATCTTCCGCAGCATCGTGCAAAAGCGCTGCAACCAATGTAGCTGGCGGCATTCCAAGATCTGCCAAAATTGTTGTAACAGCAAGCGGATGAGTGATGTATGGTTCGCCACTGCGGCGAAATTGACCATCGTGCGCAGCTTTGGCCAACTCATAGGCCCGGATTATTATTTCGTGATCAGATTTTGGATAAAAGGATCTCACTGTTTTGAGTAGCGGTTCAAGTTCTTTTGGAGCTGCTGTTCGCAGGCCTGCGATGCGAGTTAAAAGCGCACGTCGAGATGTGTTTGGCTCGGTAGCAGAATTAGCCGGCTTAACTAAATCGCTCATTTAACACTCCTCATTTGCGAAGTGTAGAGCAATAATCGCTTAACGAAGTCGGCGTGGTTTTCGCTTTGGTTGATTTCGGGGACCGCCTTGCGAGGTGTATTTAGCCCGCGTTTCAGTCTTAGTTACCGCATAAGGATCGATGCCAGTGGTTGCAATTGCTTCACGTCGAGCAAGGACTCTTTCTTTAAGAGCTTTAATCTGTGGCTCCTGAGCTTTTAAGTCGGTGAGCACAGGCGTTGCAATAAAGATAGATGAGTAAACGCCTGCTGTAATACCCACGAATAAGGCAATGGCTAAATCCTGCAATGTTGATGCACGCAAGACGTAAGCTCCGATAAAGAGAATTCCAGCAACGGGCAAAACGGCCACAACTGATGTATTTATACTTCGAAAAACTGTCTGATTGACCGCCAAATTGGCAGCTTCATCGTAAGTTTGGCCTGTTTGTAACGTTACACCCTTCACGTTTTCTTTTACTTTATCAAACACCACAACAGTGTCATAGAGTGAATAGCCCATAATTGTTAATACGCCAATAGCCGTAGCAGGTGTTACCTCAAATCCAAGTAATGCATATATCCCAATAGTTACTATCAAATCATGCATAAGGGCAACGAATGCAGCAATTGCCATTCTAATCTCAAAATATATGCTTAAGAAAATCATAACCAGAATCAAGAAAACAACTAATCCAGTAAGTGCAGTTCGGGTTATGTCAGCTCCCCAGGTTGGTCCGACAGATCTAACTGTCACTTCCGCTGCATTAGCAGCTGCTAACTGGGCGATCTGTTCAGTCAATTCTGCTAGCTCAACAGAAGTTAGCTCTTCTGTTTGAATTGATAGTCTGTCAGTTCCAACTGATTGCACAATAACTTGCTGCAAACCAAGGTCTTCCAGATCCGTTCGCATTTCATTCGCAGGAATTTGAGAAGTTGTAATGAATTCCGTTCCACCACGGAACTCAATTCCAAGCTTCAATCCATTTGTAAACAACCCGCCAAGTGAAACAACCACGATTACTAATGCAAACACATACCAGATTTTTCGGCGCTTAATGAACTCGATTGACCTTGTGCCGTAATAAAGTTGATTTCCAAAGGCGGCCAAACTGATCATGTTGAAACTCCTTCAGGAAGCTTGTCGCTAGGAATACCAGCATGCAGCCGTTTTTCAGATAAACCACTTAATGTTCCTGTTGCTAATCTTGTTCGACCGAATAAAACGCTAATTGGCCTGGTAAACCAAAATGCCACCAAAATATCAATCACAGTTGCTAAGCCCAATGCAAATGCAAATCCTCGAACCGCTCCAACGCTGAGAAAATAAAGCACGAGTGCAGCTAAAATTTGTACGAAGTCTGCAGCTAACAATGTTCTTCTAGCTCTTATCCAAGCAGCATCAATCGCATTGCGAATTTTCTTGCCACTTCTAATCTCATCTCTAATGCGCTCGTTGTACACAACAAAGGTGTCAGCCGTAATACCAATTGACACGATTAACCCCGCAACTCCAGCGAGAGTTAAAGTAAAACCAATTGATCGTCCTAAAAGTACTACTGCAAAATAAGTGAGCCCTGCAGCTAAGGCAAGCGAAAGCACAGCTACTACACCAAGCATTCGATAATAAAGAATTAGATAAAGCACAACTAACGCCAATCCAATTGCGCCGGCTAGTAACCCAGATTGCAATTGCTCAACACCTAGAGTTGGTGAAACCGCATTAACTTCCGCAATGTCAAGGGCTACTGGAAGTGCACCGTAACGCAAAACGGATGCGAGGGCTTTTGCTTCTTCTGGAGTGAATGTTCCGGTTATCTGTGCTTGTCCACCCAAAATTGGTTCAGAGAAAAATGGTGCTGAAACAACAAGACCATCTAGCACAATGCCAAAACGGTTTTGTGGAGAAGGAAGTGCATAAATTCGCTGCGAAACTTCAGCAAGTGCGCGAGCGCCCTCTGAGTCAAAATCTAAAGTAACAACCCAAGCGCCAGTTCCACCTTGTGCAGGGAGTTGTGCTTGCGAATCATCAATTCGTTCACCAGCGATAAATGTTGGAGCAAGGATAAAAGTTTCACTACCATCTTGCGAGCACGTTATTACGTACTTAGTTGCATCAAGTGCTACACCGCCTTGAATCGCATCATCCGTGAAGCAAGCGGCCGTGGCATAGGCATCCGATAGTTGTGCTTCAGTTGCGCCTTCTAGCGGCAAAGCCACATTTTCAGCACCTTCAGCTGGAGCGTTTGAAGTTCGTGCCTGAACTACTTCGCGAAATTCCAAAAGAGCGGTTTGTTTTAGTAAGTCTGCAATGCCTTGCTGATTAACGCCAGGAACAGAAACCACAATCGCAGCTTCGTTTCCGCTTCCTTGCGCAGTTACTTCCGCCTCCGCAACACCAAAAGCATTTACACGCTGTCGCATAATCCCAACTGTTTGATTTAGTTGGTCTGGCGTAATATCGGCTGCACCCTCAATAATTCGAGGAGTCAAAATAACCTGAGTTCCACCCTTTAGGTCCAATCCCAATTTGGCAGTCGGACTTGCTCCTGGCCAAAAAGTGGTTACTGCCATACTGATCGCAACTAAAGTTAGTAATAGCAATCCACGCCAAGGTCTAGGTGCAGACTTCGAACTCACTCAATCTCCTAAAAGGCTAGTGCCACTGGGCACGAAGGGAGAGTATTCCCTATGAGACTAAGAAACCTGTCTGGTGGGTGGGGCAAGTTAGTCATTTGTTATCCGTTTTCGCCATGAAACCTAAGTTGAATATCCCTATTTGGTGCGGTGCCGCCCACAACCCGATACCCAAGCTCAGTTGCAACCCGTCCTCTTGCAGTGCGACCCATGAGTCCTTGTCGAACAAGGTAAGGCTCAACCACCTCAGAAATAGTGGTCATCTCTTCGCCCACAGCCGTAGCTAGTGTAGAAAGGCCAACTGGACCGCCACCAAACTGATTAACCAGTGCAAGCAAAACAGCTCGATCGAGTCGATCTAATCCAGCTGGGTCAATTTCATATAAATCTAGTGCTGCTTTTGCCGATAATAAATCAATTGCACCAGTCGAATTAACCATTGACCAATCACGGACTCGACGCAATAAACGATTGGCAATTCTTGGTGTACCGCGTGATCTAGAGGCAATCTCTGAAGCTCCTAAGTCATCTATTGTTAAGTGGAGTAATGCTGCACTTCGCAAAATGATTTGCTTCAACTCTGCCACCTCATAAAAATCTAAGTGAACAGTTAAGCCAAATCTATCGCGAAGCGGGGCTGGCAATAATCCCGATTTAGTTGTTGCGCCTACTAATGTGAATGGTGCAATCTCAAGCGGTACTGCTGTAGCACCAGGTCCTTTGCCCACCATAACATCTACCCGAAAATCTTCCATCGCAAGATATAACATCTCTAGTGCAGGTTTTGCAGTTCGATGTATTTCATCAATAAAAAGTACCTCGCCATTGTTTAAAGAAGTTAAAACTGCAGCTAAATCACCAGCATGTGTAATTGTTGGTCCAGAAGTAACACGCAATGGCACGCCAAGTTCTTTCGCAGTGATGGTTGCCAAAGTAGTTTTGCCAAGACCAGCAGGTCCGCTCATCAACATATGATCAGCAGCAGCACCGCGAGAAATTGCTGAGCGAAGGGCAACACTTAGTTGCTCTTGTGCTCGTTGTTGTCCGACAAACTCAGTGAGGTTAGTTGGCCTTAGTGCTGTTTCAACTAGAACATCGTCATCGTGAGCTAATGGATCAATTAGTTCTTCGTCACTCATGGTTTAGCTAGTCTACTTAACGCTTCTCGCAACAAATCGCTTGTCTCAAGATTGTCTTTATCTATCTCAAGCACTATGCCTCGAGCCACTTTTTCGCTCCAGCCCAGGTTTACTAAAGCAGAAACAACATCGGCATGCTTTGTGGTTGTGCCAGATAATTTAACTTTATCCTTTAATTCAAGCACGATACGTCCGGCGCTTTTCTTGCCTAATCCTGGAACTAAAGTGAGAGCAGATTCATCTTCACTTGCAATAGCTGTCGATAGTCCAGCAATACCAAGAACACTAATTGCTGCCAACGCAGTTTTTGGACCAATTCCAGAAATACTGTACAAAAGTCTGAACCACTTACGCTCTTCAACTGAAGCAAAACCAAACAACTGCCATGCATCTTCGCGAATCAAAAGTTCTGTTTGCAGCTGACATCTTTCACCTATCTTTAAACTAGTCATTGCAGTTGCTGATGCAGTGACCTTTAGGGCAATTCCAGCCCCAGGCAATTCCACTACTAGTTCATTGCCTTCCATACTAACTAATTTTCCTGACAGGTAATCAATCATGTTCGCTTCACTTTTGGCACTTTACGCTGCCGAAATGGGTCACTTGAAACTTTTTGATTTGGCACTCGCCAAGCATGACAGAGTGCAAGCGCAATTGCGTCAGCTGCATCTGCTGGTTTGGGTATTTCTTCTAAATTAAGTAACTCCTTTACCATTTTGCTTACTTGCTTTTTGTCGCTACGGCCTGATCCAGTAACTGACGATTTAACCGCTGTTGGTGTGTAAGTTGAAACTGGGATGTTGCGCTCGCGAGCCGATAACATAACAACCCCAGATACTTGAGCAACTCCCATTACAGTTCGCAAATTTTGTTGGGCAAACAATCGTTCAAGTGAGACAGCCTGCGGTGAAAAATTATCTAGCACCCATGTTATCCGCTGTGCGATTTCAAACAATCTATCTGACGGATCAAGCTTGCTATCTGTGCTAGCAACTTCAACATAAATTAACTCTCCCCTACTGCCAGGACTTGCTTCAACTATGGCAAGTCCGCAACGAGTCAATCCTGGATCTACTCCTAAAACTCTCACTAAGCCTGCGCCAAAGCTCGATCGGATGCATCAAAGTTCGCATAAACACTTTGTACTTCATCACTGTCCTCAAGTGCTTCAAGCAATTTAAAAATCTTAGCTGCTGTTTCATCATCGACTGTGATATTCATTGTCGACAAAAATGAAACATCGGCAGACTCATAATCAATTCCAGCACGCTGAAGGGCAGTTCGTACCGAAACTAAATCAGTTGCCTCAGATATCAATTCAAAAGTTCCATCTAAATCATTGATTTCTTGGCAACCGGCATCCAAAG
>VGBH01000030.1 GCA_016870575.1 Actinomycetota bacterium | reverse complement strand
GTTTATCTCGCATACTAAGAATGCCTTAGAGCTTGGTCAAGATCAAGTTGTTGAGATTACTAAAGATTCTGTTCGGGTAACAGACTTTTTCGGTAAAGAAGAACTAGCAAAACCTTTCACTGTAACTTGGGATGCTGCAGCTGCTGAAAAAGGTGGATTTGATTTATTTATGTTAAAAGAAATTGCAGATCAACCTAAAGCAATTTCGGACACCTTATTAGGCCGGATAGATAACGGTGAAATTAATCTGCCTGAACTAGATAGTGTGATAAATAAACTATCAGGTGTAAAACAAATTCTGATTCTTGCTTGCGGAACGGCTTTTCACGCTGGGCTAATTGCAAAATATGCTTTTGAGCAATGGACAAATTTGCCAACGCAGGTTGAGTATGCAAGTGAGTTTAGGTATCGCGAGCCAGTTATTCCGCCAGATACATTGTGTATTGCAATTTCTCAGTCTGGTGAAACGATGGATACCTTGATGGCGCTGCGACATGCAAAAGCCAGCGGTGCAACAGTACTTGCAGTATGCAACACCCAGGGAGCAACAATTGCTCGAGAAAGTGATGCAGTTTTGTATACCCACGCAGGACCAGAGATTGCAGTTGCGTCTACTAAGGCATTCCTTACTCAAATAGTAGCGCTGTATTTGATCGGTTGGTTTTTAGCGAGCCGACTAAAACTAAAATCTGCAAATGAACAAAACGATTTTGTTACTGAGCTAGCTTCGCTACCAGCAAAAGTTGATTTGGTGCTAGATACCGTGGGTGAAGTTCAAAAATTAGCTGATCAACTAGCTCAGAAAACAAGTGTTTTATTTATTGGCCGAGGAGTTGGATATGGAGTTGCACTAGAAGGTGCGCTTAAGTTAAAAGAGTTGGCATATATGCATGCTGAGGCTTTTCCCGCAGGAGAGCTTAAGCACGGCCCAATAGCATTAATTGAAGATGGATTGTTAGTAATGGTGATTGTGCCTTCGCCGACTGCACAACCAGTTCTACACGAAAAAATCATTTCTAATATCCAAGAAGTAAGAGCACGAGGCGGATTGATTCTGGCAATAGCTGTTGATGATGATGAGATTATTGACGAGTTTGCAAATTTCATTATTCGCGTTCCTCGGCTAGGCCCACTGTTGCAGCCAATAGTTAGTGTTGTGCCGCTTCAAGTTTTTGCATGTGAGATGGCAACTGCTCGCGGGCATGACGTTGATCAACCACGAAATTTAGCCAAATCAGTAACGGTGGAATGATGATTATCTCGGTGGGAACCGATTTGGTTAGCATTGCAAGATTTAAGCAAGCAATGATTCGTACAGATGGTTTTCTGAAACGAGTTTTCACTCCTGATGAACTAAAACTAGAAAATGGTGAACCAAGAGCAGCTATATCTTTAGCTGGCATATTTGCTGCAAAAGAATCTATTGCCAAAGCGCTTGGTGCTCCAGATGGCTTGAGTTGGCAAGACTGTCAGATTAAATATGCCGACAGCGGCCGACCTGAAGTAAAAGTAACGGGACGCATAGCGGAACTTGCTTCATTAAAGGGAATTACCAATTGGCATTTATCTATTTCACATGATGCGGAACTAGCGATTGCATTTGTAGTTGCGGAGGGAAAGTGAATACCGCTACCGCCATAATTAATTCAACTGCTTTAATTAAGAATTATCAGTATCTAAAAAGGGTAAGTAACACCGAAGTTATGGGTGTGCTGAAAGCAAATGCATATGGCCATGGTGCAATTGGGGTAGCGCGAATCTTGCGCAGTGCCGGAATGAATTGGATCGGAGTAGCCACAATTGCCGAAGCTATTGAAATCCGAGAGTCAGGTGATAGTGGTCGGATTTTGGCTTGGCTATATCAAGTAGAACCTGAAACAATATCACAAGCACTGCTCCATAACATTGACTTGGCAATTTTTGATGCTGCACAAATAAATCCAATATCACACATTGTCAGCGAGCAAGGGAATTTGCGAATTCATCTTCATGTTGATACTGGCATGTCACGCGGCGGTCTAGCAGCATCTGATGCTCTAACCGCTGCAGCGGTAGTGCAATCACATAGCAAATTAACTCTTGTTGGATGCTTTACCCATTTGGTAAGTTCTGAATTTCCAGATAACGAAATTGTAAATAATCAATTAATGCAGTTTCGTAGTATCAAGAATGATTTTTCCTTAGCTGGTCAGAAAGATGTTTTGTTTCATATTGCTAATTCTGGTGGCGCAATCAATTACGACGTATCAGATTTTGATTTTGTCCGCTCGGGAATATCTCTTTATGGAATTGATCCGGCAGATAATGTAAATCCAAATTTAATTCCAGTAATGCAATTAGTAGCACCAGTTATTCAAATAAAGCACCTACAGATTTCAACTGGAATTGGCTATGGACATACCTTTATTACAGATTCTGATGAGCGTGTGGCTCTTGTACCGATTGGATATGCGGACGGAATTCCTCGAACCGCCTCTGGTAAAGCGGAGGTTTGGCTAAACGGCTCAAAGCGCAAAGTTTTAGGCACAATTAGTATGGACCAAATAGTTATATCGGCTAGTGAATCTGACAAAGTGGGTGATTTAGTAACTATCTTTGGAGAGAGTAGTAAAGGTTTTCCTTCGGTTATTGATTTAGCAAAGTCTGCAGGAACAATTTCTTACGAAGTTTTAGTTCGAATTGGTCAGCGGGTTTTTCGAGATTATGTCTAGAAAATTAGTAATCAACTCCGAAGTTGAAATGATTTCACTAGGCAAGAAACTAGCAGCGTCTTTTGTTCCAGGTGATTTAATAGTTTTGGACGGGCCAGTAGGGGCCGGCAAGACGACACTAACAAAAGGGATTGCCTTAGGACTTGAAATTTCAGATGAAGTAACCTCGCCTACATTTGTTATCTCGCGCGTACATAGCAGTAGTTCAGCTAAACCTGATTTAGTTCATGTAGACGCTTATCGATTGAGCAGGATTGCTGAAGTGGATAGTTTGGACTTGGAATCTAGTATGGATGATTCAGTAACTGTTGTTGAGTGGGGTGCAGGCTTGATTGAAGGATTAACTGATGAAAGTTGGTTAATCAAGATCAACCGTGATGTATCTGATAATGAATCTCATCGTGCCATCGAAATATTTCCACCAAAAAATAGAGAATTAAGTTTCTAGTGATTACCCTCGCAATCGACACTGCAACTGAAACTTTAAGTGTGGCTTTAGTTTCAGATAAAAACATTTTGGAGGTTCTCAGCGAACCTGCAGCTCAAACTCAAGATGAGCGCTTACCTGAGCTCGTTGCTGAGTTGTTCTCAACTACAGGCCTTATGCGAGATCAAGTAAGTCACATAGCACTTGGCGTTGGTCCTGGCGCATATACGGGGTTGCGGGTGGGGTTGATGTTTGGACTAACTTTTGCACGAGCGGTTGGAGCAAAACCAATTGGAATTTGCAGTCATGATGCAATAGCTCCAGAAAATTTCAATGGATTGGTGGTTACTGATGCCCGCCGAAAAGAGGTTTACTTATCAGGATATGCATCCGGTAAGCGTATAAGTGGTCCTTTAGTTGTTAAACCCAGTGAAATTGTGCAAGCGGATCAACAAACAATTGGCGATGGTGTAGCTAAGTATCCAGAGATATTCAAAAAAGGAAATTTGATTCAAATTAATGCTGGAATACTTGGTCAAAAGGTAAATCAAGCATTGCTAGCTGGAGCAACAGTATCTGAAGAGTTTCCCAAGTTGTCTGCAGCATCAACTGATGGTTCAGGGTCGCTAAGTAAAAACGTCGGGCTCTTGTTACCGCCTATCCCACTTTATTTACGTCGGCCAGATGTGGCGGAGCCTAAATGAGTTTAATTTTTCGAGATATGTTGAATGAGGATTTAGATCAGATAATCAAAATCGAACTGGATTTATTTGATAAGACTGCTTGGAGTAAAGATTTGTTTCTAGACGAGTTAGCGAGGATGCCAGATACAAGGTGGTACCAAGTAATGCTTGACCAAGATCAAGTTATTGGATACATCGGACTTGCGGTAAATGCTGAAGTTGCTGATATTCAAACAATCGCAGTGATTGAAGCAGCACAACAAAAAGGTTTGGGTTCCAGATTACTTGAATTGGCAATCAAGGAAGCAAAAAATCGAGGGGCTCAGGAAATGTTTCTTGAGGTTGCAACGCAGAATGAAGCTGCGATTAATTTGTATCGGAAGTTCGGTTTTACTCAAGTTTCAATTCGACCCAATTATTATGGTACTGGCAAAAATGCATTTACTATGAAACTAGATTTGGTATCAAGATGAACCAACCAATTGTGCTGGGAATTGAAACATCATGTGATGAAACTGGTATTGGGATAGTGCGCGGGAATGAGTTGCTGGCAAATACCTTGGCAACCAGTATTGATGAACATGCCAGATTTGGTGGAGTTGTGCCTGAGATTGCATCACGTGCACATCTGGAAGCAATGCTTCCAACTATTGAACGTGCACTCAGATCAGCAAAAATGGAACTAAGCGATTTAGATGCAATTGCCGTAACACGAAATCCCGGACTAATTGGTGCATTGTTAGTTGGCGTTGCTGCTGCTGAGGGTTTGGCAAGTGGACTTGGAATTCCTATCCATCACGTTGATCATTTAGATGCGCATATCGCAGTTGATACGTTGTCGAATGGTTCGCTATCTGAGCCTGCCATTGCATTACTCGTTTCAGGGGGTCATTCATCTCTGATGCTGGTTGAAGACATAACTTTAGGAGCACGAGTAATTGGAAAAACAATAGATGATGCTGCCGGTGAAGCGTTTGATAAAGTTGCACGATTACTTGGACTTGGTTTCCCTGGTGGTCCTGAATTGGATCAAAAAGCAAAAATGGGTGATAGTGAATCAATTAAGTTTCCCAGAGGCTTAAGTGCAAAACACGATTTAGTTAAACACCAATTTGATTTTTCTTTCTCCGGCTTAAAGACGGCAGTTGCCAGGTGGATTGAAAACGAGCAGAGATTAGGAAACGCAATTTATATTCCAGATGTCGCCGCATCATTCCAAGAAGCTGTCGCTGATGTGCTTACGCAAAAAGCAGTTGCGGCTGCCCGAACCACGGGGGTTGATACCTTGCTGATTGGCGGTGGAGTTGCCGCAAATTCCCGACTCAGATCGCTGGCTGAGGAACGTGCCAAGGCAGCTGGATTGCGGCTGCGAATTCCCCCGCCCTCTTTGTGCACTGATAATGGAGCGATGGTGGCCGCCCTAGGCTCGCTTCGGTTGGCCGCTGGCCGCCCGGCAACCCGTATTGGTTAGCACTCCATTTGACGGAGTGCTAATCCCTATCTACGCTTGGCTTTAGCACTCGCCACCTGCGGGTGCTAAGTCCCTGTTCACACACAACAAATCGGAGGAAGACCGTGTCGGTCAACATCCGTCCTCTAGAGGACCGAATCTTGGTTCAGCCACTTGAAGCTGAACAGACAACAGCAAGTGGTTTGGTAATTCCAGACACTGCAAAAGAAAAGCCACAAGAAGGCAAAGTAGTAGCAGTAGGCCCAGGCCGTTTTGATGAAGACGGCGAGAAGCGCATTCCAGTTGATGTAAAAGTCAATGACATTGTGATCTTCTCAAAGTATGGTGGCACTGAAGTGAACCACGGCGGCGAAACTTATTTGCTGCTGTCAGCTCGCGATGTGCTTGCAGTACTAGACAAATAATTTAGCTAACCAACTAGTGCCAGTTCGCTGGCACTAGTTGGTTATTAATGCAATAGAAGGAATTCCATGTCAAAGATTTTGAAGTTCGACGAAGATGCTCGTCGTGCATTAGAACGAGGCGTTAATGCGCTTGCTGATGCAGTGAAAATCACCATTGGGCCAAAAGGCAGAAATGTTGTGATTGACAAGAAGTGGGGTGCACCAACAATTACTAATGATGGTGTAACCATTGCAAAAGAAGTTGAGCTAAAGGATCCATTTGAGAACCTTGGAGTTCAGCTAGCGAAGGAAGTTGCTACTAAAACGAATGACCTTGCAGGCGATGGCACGACTACTGCAACAGTTCTTACCCAAGCATTAGTTCGCGAAGGCTTGAAGCTAGTAGCAGCCGGAAGTGCACCAACTTTAGTTAAACGCGGTATTGATCAGGCAGTTGAAGCAGTAACTAATGAGTTGAGCAAAGTTGCTCGCCCAGTTGCTGATAAAAATGAGATTGCAAATGTGGCAACAATTTCAGCCCAAGATCGTGCGATTGGTGAAATGATTGCTGAAGCATTTGACAAGGTTGGAAAAGATGGCGTTATTACCGTGGAGGAATCTAGTACAACTGAACTTGAATTAGATTTCACAGAAGGTATGCAGTTTGATAAAGGCTACATCTCACCATATTTTGTTACTGATCAAGAAGCTATGGAAGCAGTCTTAGAAGACCCATACATTTTATTAGCACAGAGCAAGATTTCATCTGTTGCTGAGATTTTGCCAGTTTTAGAAAAAGTAGTTCAAGCTGGTAAGCAGTTATTGATTATTGCTGAAGATGTTGAAGGCGAAGCACTTTCAACTCTAGTAGTAAACCGAATTCGCGGCACCTTTACTTCAGTGTCAGTTAAAGCGCCAGCATTTGGTGATCGACGCAAAGCTATTTTGCAAGATATTGCCGTTTTAACTGGAGCAACAGTTATTTCAAGTGATATTGGCCTAAAACTTGATCAAGCAGATCTGTCATTGCTTGGATCAGCAAAGCGAGTTGTAGTTTCTAAAGACAACACCACCATCATTAGTGGTGGCGGCAGTGCACAAGATGTTAAAGACCGTATTGCACAGATACGTAATGAAATCGAAAACTCAGATTCAGATTGGGATCGAGAAAAACTTCAAGAACGTCTTGCCAAACTCTCTGGTGGTGTCGGTGTTATTCGAGTCGGCGGACATACTGAAGTTGAGCTCAAAGAAAAGAAACATCGAGTTGAAGATGCAGTAAGTGCAACCCGTGCCGCAATTGATGAAGGAATTGTTGCAGGTGGTGGATCAGCCTTGATTCATGCTGCAAAAGTTTTGGAGAACGAACTTGGCTTAGCAGGCGATTTGAAGGCAGGAGTTTCTGCAGTTCGAAAGGCAGTTAATGAACCGCTCCGATGGATTGCAGAAAATGCCGGACTTGAAGGCTATGTAGTTTGTGCCAAAGTAGCTGATCAGAAAGTTGGCCACGGCTTTGATGCAGCAACTGGGGAATATGAAGATTTAATCGCACGCGGTGTAATCGATCCAGTTAAAGTAACCAAATCAGCGCTGGTGAATGCTGCTTCAATTGCATCTATGTTGCTAACAACAGAGGTGTTAGTTGTTGGAGAGCCAGCAGAGGAAGAAGAATCACCTGCAGGTCATTCACATCACGGACACAGTCACTAGTAATTTTTAAATGGAAAAGGGCCCGGTTTTCCGGGCCCTTTTTTGGGAGAGTCAGTGTGATTTCCACACTGTATTCAGCGGCCGATGAAACGTGGGGGCAGGCCGCTGAAAAACTTCTAGCCTGCTACGAGTTCGTAGCCAGTTCGCTGATTTAGGTAAATGGCTTCACGTTCTTCTTCAGTTAAGCCACCCCAAACCCCATATGGTTCGCGCACTGACAGCGCGTGTGCGGCACATTGCTTAATTACTGGGCAAGTGGCGCAGATTGCTTTTGCTGCGTTGTCCCGAGCGACTCGGGTTGGTCCTCGTTCGCCCTCTGGGTGGAAGAAGATTTCTGGATCTTCTCCTCGGCAAGCAGCGTGGAGCTGCCAGTCCCAAAGGTCGGCGTTTGGCCCAGGTAGTCTGGTGATATCTGCCATTCAGCGCTCCTTTCAAGGGTAAGAGTAAAAGTTGTTCAAAAGTTAGTCAAGTTCCGCAGGTGAACAAGTTATGAATTCCCCTGAGACCTTCCTCACACTTTGAACGCGCAGGATTTCCCATCTAGTCGGACAATTGGGGCATGAACAACTTTGAGGGTGAACAAGTTTCTGGTGAGACATATATTGAGGTTACCTATGCCCTCACGGTGGCTGCCGTAGCGCGGCGCCTTGGTGTTGCACCAGCAACTTTGCGAACTTGGGACCGTCGATATGGCATAACTCCAAGTGACCGCACAACGGGCGGTCATCGCAGATATACCCCAACTGATGTTGCCTTGTTAGATCGAATGCGAAGGTTAGTAATTCTTGGATTGCCTCCTGCTGAAGCTGCCCGCCTTGCTCATCAAGGAACAGATCCATTAGGTATTCAAAGCGGAATTGCTCCAGCACACGGTGGCGGAAATGTGGTTGCTCTTCCAGGTGCGAGTGCGGCAGCTCGCGGTTTAGCGCGTGCAGCCACAGCACTAGATGCTGCAGCTATGGTGCAGATTGTTACTGATGCGATAAGCGAACACGGCGTGATTTGGACTTGGGAACAAGTTGTTTCACCAGTTCTAATTAGTCTAGGAAAAAGATGGGAAAGCACTGGAGATGGTATTGAGATTGAACATTTACTTACCGATGCGCTGATAACTGCCTACAAAGGTGTAATTCAGCAACTGCGTCAACCCATAAATCCAAGAGCAGTGTTATTGGCATGTGCGCCAGATGAGCTGCACTCTTTGCCAACTTTTGTATTGGGCGCAGCACTTGCTGAAAGAAGAGTGCTCGCGAAGACATTAGGGCCGAGAGTACCAACAAATGCGCTTGTTTCAGCAGTAAGAAAAACTGGTCCTGCTGCAGTCTTAGTTTGGTCACAAATGAGTAACACCGGTAATCCACAGGTGTTACGTGAACTCCCAATTTTGCGTCCAACTCCGCTAGTAATAGCGGCTGGACCAGGTTGGCAAAACGAGTTGCCAACCGATGTAATCAGAAGCCGAAATATGGCTGATGCGTTAAATCGGATTAGTGTTGCTGCAGGCTTAGGATAATCTGCAACCAAATTAATGTAGTTGACCACCAGCAATAGTTCTGCTGGAAATGGAATGAGATATGTCAACTATCAATTTAAATCACCGCGAAAAATATGGCTCAGTTGCAGTGTGCCATGCAGATATACGCTTAGTGAATTTTCTTACACTTGAGTTAACTAGATCTGAGTGTTTTGATCGAATTTTGAAATTTGATGAGCTAGCAGATTTACAAGCAGTACTAAAACAAAATCCAATTGAAATAGTGCTAATCCAAGCAAATATTCGTCGATATGATTTTGAATTTATTCTAAAATCTTTAATTAATCGATCTCCTCAAACAAAAGTTGTACCAATCTTTGCACCACTTCATCCCGGTACTGCAGCGGGCGAGATTTCAATTTGGCGTGCAATTGAGCGTACGTTGGAGATTATGCCTAACGTGAGTTTTGGTTTTGATGAAGGCGAGGACAATCAATATGCAATTGCATTACAACGTTATCGCCAAACAGCGCCACCAGATACTGCAATAAGGTTAAGTCCAAGAGAGATGGAAGTTTTGATTGGTATCTGTTTGGGGAAAACTGGTATTGAGATCGGCCAGGAGTTGTTCATTGCACCCGATACTGTGAAGTCGCACGTCAAGCGAATTTATCGAAAATTAGCGGTGAATAATCGGACGGCAGCAATGCTCGCTGCGCATCGCAATGGGTTGTTGGATGTTTCGCAGTTGTAGCCCAGTAACCTTTACTCTCTCAAGCTAGTAGGGAGCGTGCCTTGGCCAGAGCCAAACCGGACCCAAGCAAAGTGGGACGGGAAAAAGTTGCCCTTGAAGGCCTTACGTATGACGACGTCTTAGTTCTACCTGATGCTTCTGATGTTGTGCCCAGTGAAGTAAGTACTAAAACCAAGCTGAGCCGAAACATTTCGCTCTCAATCCCATTGGTTTCTTCCGCAATGGATACGGTAACTGAAGCCCGAATGGCAATTGCAATTGCGCGTCAAGGTGGTGTTGGAGTTTTGCACCGTAATTTAGCAATTCCAGATCAAGTAGCTGAATTAGATTTAGTTAAACGCAGTGAATCTGGAATGGTGACAAACCCAGTTACGTGTACACCAAATATGACTATTGGTGAAGTTGATGCACTTTGTGGTAAATATCGGATTTCGGGTTTGCCAGTTGTAAATGCAACAGGAGTTTTGCAGGGAATAATTACAAACCGTGATATGCGATTTGAAACTAACTTAAACAAAAAAGTCAGTGAGTTAATGACACCAATGCCGCTGGTAACCGCAAAAGTTGGTACAACATCTACAGTTGCACTTGATGTATTGCGAAAACACAAAGTTGAGAAGTTACCAATAGTTGATGATTCTGGAAAGTTAGTTGGGTTAATAACTGTTAAAGATTTTATAAAAAAAGACAAGTATCCAAATGCTACAAAAGATAGCTCGCAACGTTTAGTTGTTGGCGCTGCCGTTGGTGTTGGTGCAGATGCACTTGAACGAGGAGAAGCACTTGTTTCTGCAAATGTTGACTTTTTAGTAGTTGACACCGCACATGGTCATTCAAAAGCAGTAATTGACACGGTTAAGTTGTTTAAACAAAAATTTGATATTGACGTGATTGGTGGAAATATTGCTTCCCGCGCAGGAGCATTAGCTTTAATCGAAGCTGGTGCAGATGGAGTGAAGGTTGGTGTAGGCCCGGGATCTATTTGCACGACTCGAGTAGTTGCTGGTGTTGGGGTTCCGCAGATATCGGCGATTTTGGAAGTTGCATCTGCCACAGTAAATGCTGGAGTACCACTAATTGCAGATGGTGGTTTGCAATATTCAGGTGATATTGCAAAAGCCATTGTTGCAGGTGCTGATTCGGTGATGCTTGGATCACTTCTAGCTGGTTGTGAAGAGTCGCCAGGTGATGTAGTTATTGTGAATGGAAAGCCATATAAGCAATATCGTGGAATGGGATCGCTTGGTGCAATGCAATCGCGAGCCGACAGTAAATCATTTAGCAAAGATCGTTATTTTCAAGATGATGTTTTTAGTGATGACAAATTAGTTCCTGAAGGCATTGAGGGACAAGTCCCATATCGAGGAACAGTTGCAAGCGTGGCTCACCAATTAGTTGGAGGATTGCGGGCAGCAATGGGCTATGCCGGCAGCGCGACAATCCAAGATTTACAAAGCAATGGCAGGTTGGTGCGAATTACTGCTGCTGGCTTGCGAGAGAGTCATCCGCACGATGTGCAAATAACCGTTGAAGCTCCTAACTACAGCGGTCGGGGTAACTAGTGCGTGAAATAGAAGTAGGACTATCTAAACGAGCAAGTGCAGCCTATGATTTTGATCAAATCGCACTTGTGCCAAGTCGTCGAACTAGAGATCCAGAAAATGTTTCAATAAACTGGAAGATTGATGCATTTGATTTTTCTCATCCAATCATCGCAGCACCAGCAGACTCTGTTGTTTCGCCGCAAAGTGCACAACAGTTAAGTCTCCTTGGTGGATTAGCAGTTTTGAATCTAGAAGGTTTATGGACTAGGTATGCAGATCCATCAGATGCATTTAATCAAATTGCTTCAGCAACTTCTGAAAATTTAAGTAAAGTTTTGCAACAGGTTTATCGCGCCCCTATTCAATCAGAATTGATAGTTGCTCGAATCAAGGAACTCAGAGCTGCTGGCGTGGTTACTGCAGCTTCACTCTCACCAAAGTTAACACAACAGTATTGGCAGCAAGTTGTGAAGGCTGGAGTAGATTTATTTGTCATTCGTGGTGCAACAGTGAGTGCTGAACATGTTTCAAGTGAATCAAATCCCTTAAATCTAAAAACGCTGATTTACGATTTAGAAGTTCCCGTAATTGTTGGTGGGTGCGCTACTTATCAAGCAGCGCTGCATTTAATGCGTGCTGGCGCTGCGGGAGTGTTAGTTGGATTTGGTGGTGGATCAAGTGGCACCACTACGAGTGTTTTAGGTGTAAAAGTTCCGATGGCAACAGCAGTTGCTGATGTCGCAGCTGCCAGACGTGATTACTTAGATGAATCTGGTGGACGCTATGTGCAGGTAATTGCAGATGGCGGAGTACATCAAACTGGAGATATCGCAAAAGCAATTGCATGTGGCGCAGATGCCGTAATGGTTGGATCAATGCTTGCACGCGCGCAAGAAGCACCAGGTGCTGGAATTCATTGGGCCGTTGAAGCAGGTCATCCAACCTTGCCGCGTGCAGGGGCAATTACTACATCAGCAATTGGAAGTTTCGCTGAAATTTTGCATGGCCCGGCAAATAGTGCTGCTGGATTATTGAATGCAACGGGTGCACTGCGAAGAAGTATGGCAACTTGTGGTTATTCAGACATAAAAGAACTGCAGCGAGTTGAGATAATCGTCTCTCAATAATGGAGTTAATGTGAATCAAGCACCAAACCCAGTTCTCGTGATTGATTTCGGTGCACAGTATGCCCAACTAATTGCTCGTAGAGTTCGAGAACTTGGCTTTTATTCAGAACTTGTACCGCATTACATTTCAGCCGATGCTCTTTTAGCAAAAAAACCACTCGCGATAATTCTGAGCGGCGGTCCAGCAAGTGTTTATGAATCAAATGCACCATCACTTGCCAGCGAGATCTTAAGTAAGCAGATCCCAGTTTTTGGCATCTGCTATGGGTTTCAGTTATTAGCAAAACTACTAGGTGGTGAGGTTGCTCAAACTGGATTGCGAGAATACGGTGCAACAAAAATAAGTGTAGAAAGTAATAGTAGTTTGTTTAGGAATCTGCCAAGTTCATACCAAGTTTGGATGTCTCACGGGGATTCAGTTGTACGTGCGCCAGCTAAGTTTATAGTTACTGCAAGTACTGATGGAACTAAAGTTGCAGCTTTTGAGGATGTTGCGAAACGAATAGCTGGTGTGCAGTTTCACCCTGAGGTTGTGCATTGCGAATACGGTATGGATGTTTTGCGAAACTTTCTGATAAACATTTCTGGCCTCAAGCTAAATTGGTCAACTGATCAAGTGCTTTCTGATGCAATTAGTAAAGTTCAACGGCAAGCTGGTAATGGCCGAGCAATTGTTGGCTTGTCTGGTGGCGTTGATTCCGCTGTTGCTGCTGCAATAGTGCAACGAGCAATTGGAGATCGATTAACTGCGGTGTTTGTTGATCATGGGTTACTCAGAACTGGAGAGCGCGAACAAGTAGAGCGAGATTTTGTTGCGGCAACTGGAGTTAAGTTAGTTGTTGAAGATGCAAAAGAGAGATTTCTATCCGCGCTTAAAGATATAACTGATCCAGAGCAAAAACGAAAAATTATTGGTGCACAATTTATACGAGTCTTTGAGTCAGTGGCAGCCAAACTTCAACAACAATCGACAGAACCAATTGAGTTTTTAGTACAAGGGACTCTTTACCCAGATGTGGTGGAATCTGGAGGGGGTGCGTCAGCTGCCACTATCAAGAGTCATCATAACGTTGGTGGTTTACCCGAAGACATGCGATTTAAATTGCTTGAACCGCTAAACACATTGTTTAAAGATGAAGTAAGAAGCGTTGGCAAATTGCTTGGATTACCTACTGAAATTGTTAACCGACATCCGTTCCCAGGTCCTGGATTAGCGATTCGAATAGTGGGGTCGGTAAATGATGAGAGGCTAGAGATTTTGCGTGCAGCTGATTTGATTGCAAGAGAAGAGTTAACAAATGCTGGTTTAAATGATCAAGTTTGGCAGTTTCCAGTTGTGCTCCTCGCTGATGTGTGCAGCGTTGGCGTACAGGGAGATGGAAGAACTTACGGACATCCTATTGTCTTGCGACCCGTATCTAGCGAAGATGCCATGACAGCTGATTGGTCTCGGTTGCCGTATTCACTGCTTGCCAAAATATCTTCTCGAATAACTAATGAAGTAACTGGTGTTAATCGAGTAGTGTTAGATATCACAAGTAAGCCGCCAGGCACGATTGAATGGGAGTAGTTAAGTGACCACATTAGAGATTGTCCGCAATTCGCTGCTCGTGCTGCATTTTGTTGGTATGGCTTCACTATTTGGTGGATTTATCAGTCAGTTCCGTGCTCGAGAAAGAAAGATACAAGCGGGTATGTTGCACGGCGCATACCTTGCATTGTTAACTGGAGTTGGTTTAGTTGGAATTCGCTATCCGCTAAATGAGGAAAATGCACAATATGCACTTCCAGACAATGCAAAAATTTTTGTTAAGTTATTACTTCTCGTTGTTATCGTAATCTTGGCAGTTTCTGCAAAGAAAAAACAAGATGTGGATTCTGGCACTTGGTTAGGAATTGGATTGCTGAGTTTTGCAAATATTGTGATTGCCGTTTTTTGGTAATCAATTAGTTACTGCAACAAAAAATGCTTCAGCTAATCGCCCTTCGGACAAACCAGCACGTTCAGCGACCATGCTTCCCCAACCATTAATTCGCTCTTCTAAATCAGGTATCTGAGTTGTTTGAGATATGTGGGCTTTAAGCGCGAAAATCTTTTTATCAATGAAGTCTGTCACATCGATAAAATTGTTTGGTGATGGATGCGCCATCACCCAGGCTTCACTAACCACCCATGGCTCAAGACCTTTAGCTAACAATTCTGGAAAAGCAAACTGATTTCTGGCATCTGGGTAAATTGCTTGGATAGCAGCTTCTCCGGCAGCCATATGATCTGGATGCGAAGCAAAAATTCTCTCCCAATTTCGCTCTGGTGATTGGGTGATTAATACCTCAGGTTGAACGCGACGAATCTGTGCAACGATTGCCTTACGTAATTCTAAAGTTGGAAACAAATTACCATCATCAAAACCGAGGAATACCACATCCTCTACACCAAGTATTTTACCTGCAGCGATTTGTTCAGCTTTACGAACTTTTCGCATTTCATCTCTGCTTATGGATGAATCTTCGCCACCTTGATGACCATCTGTGCAAATGCAGTAAGCAATGTGCGTTCCGGCTGCTCTAAGTTTGGCAATAGTGCCGCCAGCCCCAAAATCCAAATCATCAGGGTGCGCGGTTACAACGAGGACACGACTAGGCGCTTCAATCATTTTGTGCTCCGAAGTTCTAGAAAATTCTATGAGAATAGGCGACATTGTCGCACTAAACCAGGGTTTCTGAGGAATTCGTGCCAAGGTTTGCCTATGCCCTTCCCCCAGATCAGGGCTGCAGGAGCAATCCTGCTTGGGCTTGCGCTTGCGCTAAGCCCAAGTGTGCCAACTGCAGCTGTCATTACTGCCAAGAACAGCAGTGAGAATTCAGCGCTGCCTATTTTGCAATATGGCGATAAAAAACCAGCGGTTAGTCGATTACAGATTTTGCTTGGTGTAACCCCAGTTACTGGTGGTTTTTTTGAAAAAACTCAGGCTGCAGTTCAACAGTTTCAACGCTCTGTCGGATTAAAAGTAACTGGAATTGTTGATAGCGCTACTTGGGCTGCACTTGGAGTTAAGTCAGCAGCAGATTTAAAAGCGTTACCAAAGAGCGTTGTTGATGAAACAGCAACTGCCGCAAATACTCAAATTGCAAAAAAACTACCGGTAGTTAAGCCAGGGGATAAATCAAATGCAGTCAAACGT
>VGBH01000029.1 GCA_016870575.1 Actinomycetota bacterium | reverse complement strand
GGAATGGGAGAATGATTTGTGGCTGAATGAATCATTTGCCGAGTGGGCGGCATATCACGCGCAGCAAGAACAACCTGGCTTTACTGATGCATGGGTAAATTTCTTAACTACTCGCAAAAGTTGGGGTTACCGACAAACTCAGTTACCTTCAACTCATCCAATTGCAACTGATGTATCGGACTTGGAATCAGTTTGGGATAACTTTGATGGAATTTCTTATGCGATGGGTGCATCAGTATTGCGCCAACTAACAGTTGCAGTTGGTATAGAAAAATTCTTGGCAGGTTTGCAGATTTATTTCCGCCGGCATGCTTGGGCAAATGCCAGATTTGAAGATTTACTCAGTGCAATTGGTGAAGCTGCTGGAAAAGACCTAAGTAGTTGGGCGGAAGTTTGGATTCGTAAAGCAGGTGTTACTACTTTGCGCACAACTACTGAACTAGATAATGATAAGTATCTAAAGGTAATGATTGACCAAGAGCCACCTAGTTCGCCAGCAGGAATTCAACCAGTTCTTCGGCCGCACAAATTTGCTCTTGGTTATTACAGCTTGGTAAACGAGAAATTAGTTCGAACGAAACAAGACTTAATTGAATTAGAAGGAACTGGCAAGACCGTTGATTCGCTAAAAGGTGAAAAAGCACCTGAATTACTGTTGCTAAATGATGATGACTTTACATTCGCCAAAATTCGACTAGATAAAAGGTCTTGGCAAAGTGTGATTACCAACTTCGGAAAACTATCAGACACTTTACCTAGAGCGTTAATTTGGGATGCTGCTTGGGATTTAACGCGAGATGCTGAGGGTAGCGCTGGAGATTATGTAGCGCTGGCATTAAATGGTCTTGCCAGTGAACCTGATGCATCGACAATTGCAATTGCTGTGCGTAACTTAAAAACTGCTGTTGATCTGTATGCAAAGCCAAGCAACCAAACAAAGTATCGAAATGATATTGCTGGACAATTACTAAATTATGCTCTCTTAGCGCAAGCAGGATCAGATCACCAGTTAGCTTTTGTTCGTGGACTTTGCGCTTTTGCATCTTCTGGAAATGGTTTGGAAGAAATCACAAACTGGTATCAAGGTAAGAATGTGCCAAACGGATTACAAGTAGATACTGATTTGCGCTGGACCTTGCTAAGTCGAATGGTGCGAAAAGGAGTTGCCGCGCATAAAGAAATTGATGCTGAATTAGCCATCGACAACTCTTCAAAGGGACACGAAGAGTCAGTACGGCTCAAGGCTGCAATTCCTACTGCAGTTGCAAAAGAGGCTGCTTGGAATTCAATTGTTGAAAAGGCAGATGCATCAAACGCTATTGTGGAAAACACAATTGCAGGTTTTAATGACTATGAAAATTCCCAATTACATCAGGAATATGTAGCCAAGTACTTTGCAATGTTGTCGAAACTTTGGCAAGGTGATCGTGGTTATCACGTAGCACAGAACATAACCATTGGACTTTATCCAATGCCTTTGGTTAGCATTGAGTTAGTTACTGCTACGGAAACCTATCTTTCACAAAGTGAAATTGAGCCAAGTGCTAGGAGATTTGTAAGTGAACAACTTGCAAACTTGAAACGTGCCCTTGCTGCTCGAAGTATTGATGCTTAGTCAGCGAGACTCTTTCGGTTTTTGGCAAGGTGAATAAATGCTGCCTTTTGATGCTAATCAAGATAAAGCTCAGCAAATTGAAATCCTATTGACATCTCAATCAAGTGCAGTTATTGTCTCATTATGCCAAAAGTGAAGATACTATTTTTTATCATTTTATTTGGATTTAGCGCTTCAATCGCACCTGCAAATTCGGCAGTTGCACCCAAGACTGGATCGATTTGCGTTAAGAAAGGTGAATCGAGAGTCATAAAGGGTGTCAAGTTTATTTGTACCAAATCTGGTAACCAGTTAAAGTGGAAATCATCTCAACCAAAAACCAAAACGCCTAAGCCAAACCCAGGTGGTAAACAGCCAGCTCAACCAATCTTGCCAATTACATTCGACAACCTTGATCAAAACAGAACGTCAGTAGAAGCCAAGCGAAAGGTCAATGAATTATTTCTAAAGACAACTTCAGTTGAATCTACTGCTATTTACTATGTTGGACCCAATGTTCGGGAAGACATCTTGATTGAAGAAAAGAGATTACTCCAAATTGGTGAGCGTTTTTTTTATCAATACTTTAAGCCAAAGAAATTTCACGTATTACTTTTCTCTGAAAAAGACGTTGATTGGCTTGAAGCCAATCAAGAACCTAAGTTCAGAAATAGATCTTCTCTTAAACAATCAATTCAGGATGCGCCTGCTTGGTGCAACTGGGCTGCGGCAACTAGACATGACAATGGCGAGTTACTTTTTTATATGTGTTTGCAAACTACGGGACGAGGAATTGCAGATAAACAAACATCGATTCATGAATATTTTCATTTACTTCAATTTGAATATAATGGCTTAGAGAAAATGCCTTGCTGGATTTTGGAAGGCACGGCAACATTTTTCGGAGTCGCACTGGGAATTGGACCAGCAGATCCAACGGGAGTCTCAGCTGACAAATTTTTACGTGATTTAGCCTATAACTACAACCCGCAAAGCGTAAAAGAAATAAAGTATCCAAATTCGACTATGCGAGATGCACTATTAGCTGAAAACGGCCCGATTTCTGTTATGAAAGAACTCGAGTTTCCAACCGCAAGCTCTACAAAAAACTGCGCAGCCTGGGGTGCTTACACAGCTGGGTGGCTTGCAACAGAAGTACTTGTTGCAGTAGCAGGCGTTGAAACTTTTATGGATTTCCTAAAGCTTACTGAAACTGAGACAACTTGGAAGATTGCATTTGAAAAAACCTACAATATGAGTGTTGATACTTTCTACCAAAAACTTTCCCCTTACCTAAGAAGCAGATTGGCGAATTAGTATTTGCTGATGCCAGTTGTTTTTGATCGGCCACGACTCGGTGCCCAAATCAGCACAACCATTAAAGCAGTGACAGCCAGCGGAATACCGGCAAAAACTAATACAGCGTCTCCTGCACTCATTAAAGTTCCAGGGTCATCGCCATCATCTCTCTTGGTCAAGCTAAAAGATGGTGCGATATTCGTCCAACTTAATAGCAGTGTGCTAAACGCGGCAGATATTGCAGTGCGAATCTTCATAGGTGGGAGCGTATCAAGTTGTCTTGAATTTGCTCTACCATTGTCACAATATTCGTTGGGGGTGTGAGATGTCTGACTTTATTGAGCGAATTGTGGAAAGTACCCCACTTCAGTTAGTTACGTTAATTATCAGCGCTTTCTTCCTAGATTTGGTTATCCGGCGAATAGTGCGCAGAGCAGTTAAGCGGGCGGTATCTCGAGCTGAAGCTAGGCGCGAAGAAATTGAGCCAGTTGGTGCATCCACCCAGCAACTCTCTGTGTTGCGGGTTAGCGAGCGGACCAAGCAGCGAGCACAAGCAATTGGATCGCTCTTTACTGCAATTACATCTCTAATTATCTGGATTGCGACTTTGGTTCTCGCGCTGCAAATTTTAGGTTTTGATTTACTACCGCTAATTGCTTCAGCTGGATTTATAGGTGCAGCAGTATCGTTTGGTGCGCAGCATTCAATTCGTGATGTATTAAGTGGCGTATCAATAATTTTAGAAGATGAATTTGGTATTGGTGATTATGTTGATCTAGGTCCAGCAGTGGGAACGGTATTAGAAGTTGGCCTACGCACAACAAGATTGCGTGATGCTGCAGGAGTGATTTGGCATGTTAGAAATGGTGAAATCACACGCGTCGCAAATCGTTCACAAGGATGGATGTTGGCAACGGTTGACCTACCAATTACAATTGATACTGATTTGGCAAGAGTAAGAGATGTAGTAGAAGCCGTAGGTGCAAAACTTGCAACAGATACTCGATTAAGCAATTGGTTGCTTGGCCGAGTTATTTATGCAGGTGTGGAATCAGTTTCCTCAGATGCCATTGTGGTTCGAATTTCTGTTCGCACCGTGCCTGATGGCACTACCAATGTTGCTCGCGCACTTCGGGAAGAACTAACTAAAGCGTTATTACAAAGCGGGATTTTGCTTTCCCATGGCGCTATCAGCGATTCCAATCCTTCGCCAGCATAATCAAATAGCGCAATTGCCAATAGCAGTCCAAACTTAAGCCATGCGAACTCCCTGCGCCGCTGATCTGCCTATTCTTAAGAGCTCATCTGGCGAACCTGCACTTTGCCTTGTTACTGGTGCAACCGGCTATATCGGTGGCCGATTGATTAGAGAATTATTGCTGCATGGCTATCGAGTGCGAGTGCTTGCGCGTTGTGCTGATCGACTTAAAGAACATGAATGGATTAATTCCGTTGAAGTAGTTGATGGTGATGCTCGAGATGAATCAGTGCTCAAGCGAGTATTAATTGGGGTTGATGTCGCCTACTACTTGCTACATGCCCTAATGAGTGCAACTAACTTTGAGCAAGAAGAGAATCAAACTGCTCAGTTGTTTGCTAAGCACGCAAAAGAGCAAAATGTTATGCGAATTGTCTATCTAGGTGGTCTTGCTCCTGAGCATCAAGAATTATCAAAACACCTGAGGTCAAGAATTGAAACTGGTCAGATATTGCGCGATTCAGGAGTGCCAACTATTGAACTGCGCGCAGGAGTTGTAATTGGCTCTGGATCAGCATCGTTTGAGATGCTTCGTTATCTAACTGAGCGATTGCCTGCGATGATCACTCCAAAATGGGTAAATACTCTAATTCAACCAATTGCGGTAAGAGACGTGCTACGTTATCTAGTTGGCTCAGCTTCGCTTGATAGCAGTATTAGTGGTGCATTTGATATTGGTGGACCAGATGTATTCACATATCGAGAGATGATGCAGGCATATGCGAAAGCTGCTGGACTAAGAAAGCGAATAATTGTCCCGGTGCCAGTTTTAACACCGAATTTATCTAGTGGTTGGGTTGGATTAGTAACTCCAGTTCCGCTGACATTGGCTCGCAGATTAGTTGAGAGTTTACGAAATGAAGTAATTTGTAAAGATGATTCAATTCGTAGATTAATTCCCGATCCACCTGGCGGCTTAACAAAATTCCACGATGCCGTTGAATTAGCACTTACTCGAATTAAAGAAGCTGATGTGGCAACCAGATGGAGTAATGCATCAACTCCAGGAGCACCAGCAGAACCGCTACCAACAGATCCGCATTGGGCAGGCGGAACACTTTATTCGGATACCAGAGAAGTTACATCAATTGCATCAATTGACCAAGTGTGGAAATTTGTCGAAAGTATTGGCGGCGATAACGGATATCACAGCGCAACTTGGGCTTGGGAGTTGCGAGGGCTGCTTGATCGATTAGTCGGCGGTGCTGGATTGCGCCGTGGAAGACGAGATCCAGAACATTTGCGTGAAGGTGAAGCGTTAGATTTTTGGCGAGTTGAAGCAATCGATCGACCAGAACTACTGCGGTTGCGAGCAGAGATGAAATTACCAGGTCTTGCTTGGTTGGAATTTAGTTTGGAACCAACTGGAACTGGTTCCAAATTAACGCAACGTGCTTTGTTTGTGCCAAAAGGATTGTTTGGTCACTTATATTGGTGGAGCATTGCACCAATTCATGGATTTGTTTTCCCAGGAATGGCAAAACACTTAGTTGAAGAAGCTGAGAAGGCTCGGAGTTAATATTTATGGCTGAAATAAGCGTCTATGAATATCTGGGGGAAGAATTTTTTTTTGAATTAGTTGATAAGTTCTATCAACGAGTTGCGCTAGATGCAGAACTTAAAGCCCTATATCCAGAAGAGGATTTAAAGCCTGCACAAGAGCGATTGGCGTTTTTTTTGATTCAATATTGGGGTGGTCCAGACACTTATTCTCAACAACGTGGTCATCCTCGATTAAGAATGCGACATCAGCCATATCCAATTGACCATACAATGCGTGAAAAATGGTTAGCCTGCATGCTTGGTGCTCTTGATGAGTTATCGCCAATTGATCCACCATATTCAATGATGAAAGAATATTTCAATCAAGCAGCACTAGCTATGGTGAATACAATTTCATACTAACGCAGAACTGATAACGGCAATCTAGGCCCAGAATCTCCTGGACGAACATAAAGTGTTCCGCCTGGACTTTGTAATCTCTTCCAACCAGCACATGTGCCAGTTATCACTTGCGCCATTGGCACAGATAGCAAACCTAATAAATAAGCAGCATGTAAAACTCTTAAATACAATCCGCCCCAACCTGGACGTTCCCAAATTTCATTTGCCACACTCTCTGATACTTCGCGAGCAGGATTGTTCCCTAAAGTTGCCATTCGAGATTTAAATTCATCAATCGCGGTAACTACTTTTGGTGCTAAATCCCCTGCTATGCCACGCTCTCCTTGTTGCCATGGACCCTCTGGTGGTTTTGCGCCCAAACCAAATGGTTCAAATTCAGTAATTAATGGAATTCGAGTTGGCTCAGATTGCGTTAGCAATTGCGAGAGCAAATCATCTACGCGCATATTGTTATCAATTAGCGGCGTAACTGCGGTTGCTGGAAAAATAAAGTGAGCAACTACTTTGAATGGTGGTTCTAGGTAGAAACTAATAGTGTCATCTTTTGTTACTACTCGAACATAAGCACCTGGATCCCAACGCATCATCCGCTTTAACAACGCTGCCAAGCGTGTGCCATCACTTGGATCAAGTTGGGCAATTGTTAGGTAGTTAGTCACGAGTTAACTTTCGATATGTTGCGCGGTGTGGTCTTGCCGCCTCTGCACCAAGTCGTTCAATCTTATTTTTCTCATAACCTTCAAAATTTCCTTCAAACCAGAACCATTTGGAGTCACCTTCATATGCCAATATATGAGTTGCGACTTTATCTAGGAACCAGCGATCGTGGGAAATTACTACTGCACACCCGGGAAACTCCAACAAAGCTTTTTCTAAACTGCCAAGTGTTTCAACATCTAGGTCATTAGTTGGCTCATCGAGCAGCAATAAGTTGCCACCTAACTTCAAAGTTAACGCAAGATTAAGTCGATTGCGCTCTCCGCCAGATAAAACTCCAGCGGCTTTTTGCTGATCTGGCCCTTTAAAGCCAAACGCACTTACATACGCTCTTGATGGCATTTCAACTTGACCCACTTTGATGTGATCTAATCCATCAGAAACTACTTCCCAAACTGACTTCTTGGCATCAATACCAGCGCGGTTTTGATCCACATATGCAATTGAAACAGTCTCACCGACTTTTATTTGACCACTATCTGGGGTTTCAAGTCCATTAATCATTTTGAAAAGAGTTGTTTTACCAACACCGTTTGGTCCAATTATGCCAACAATTCCATTTGGAGGAAGCGAGAAAGATAAATCATCAATCAAAATTCGCTCGCCAAAACCTTTAGTTAGGTTATTAACTTCAACTACAACAGAACCAAGTCTTGGGCCAGGTGGAATTTGAATTTCTTCAAAATCAAGTTTGCGGAACTTATCTGCTTCGGCGGCCATCTCATCATATTTCGCCAAACGCGCTTTACTTTTTGCTTGGCGTGCTTTTGGCGACGAGCGTACCCATTCCAACTCATCTTGTAGACGCTTGCGCAGTTTGACATCTTTTGCGCCTTCAACCTTTAACCGCTCTTGTTTTGTTTCTAAGTAAGTTGAGTAATTTCCTTCATATGGATAGCAGCGACCACGATCTAACTCCAATATCCATCGCGCAACATTATCTAGGAAATATCTATCGTGAGTAATAGCAATTACTGTTCCTGGATATTTCTCTAAGTGTTGCTCCAGCCAAAGCACACTCTCGGCATCTAAATGGTTAGTTGGTTCATCTAGAAGTAACAGATCTGGTTTTCTAAGTAATAATTGACATAAAGCAACTCGGCGTTTTTCGCCACCAGATAACACTTTGACATCAGCATCCCCTGGCGGACAGCGAAGTGCATCCATTGCCTGTTCAATTTGCGAATCTAAATCCCAAGCATTTCTGTGATCTAGCGCTTCTTGTAATTTACCCATCTCTGCGAGCAAACTGTCATAGTCTGCTTCTGGATCTGCTAAGGCGGTTGAAATTTTATTGAAACGATCTAACATCGCCTTGGTTTCGCCCATACCCAATTCCACATTTTGCAAAACAGTTTTTGTTTCATCAAGCTTTGGTTCTTGTTCTAAGATGCCAACGCTGTAACCAGGTGAAAGAAATGCTTCACCATTTGAAACTGTTTCTACTCCTGCCATAATGCGAAGTAGTGTGGATTTACCCGAACCATTTGGTCCAACCACACCAATTTTTGCGCCTGGCAAAAACATCAACGTGACGTTATCCAAAACTACTTTGTCGCCATGTGCTTTTCGGGCTTTTTGCAGGGTGTATATGTATTCAGCCATATGCCCTATCGTACCTGTTACCAACTAGGCGGCAGTTGAACCACCTTCGGGTTCCCAGTAATCATTTTGATTAGCTGTTGCCAAATTAGCATCTTCAATAATTCGCTTGGTTCTAGTAAAACTAGCAACTCCACGAGTTAAGTCATGGCCAAGATGAACAGCCTCAATCTCGACAGTTGTGCCTTGGCGCTCGCCAGTATCCCAACGCCGAATTTTGAGTTTGCCGTGCACAATTATTGGATCACCTTTAGTGATACTGGCTGCAACATTTTTGGCTAAATTTCGCCAACAAATCACATTAAAAAACATACTTTCACCATCTACCCAGCGCGCGCTGTATCGATCATATTTTCGCGGGTTGATTGCTAGGCGAAAACTTGTCATCTCCACCCCTGTTTCTGTTGTTCGATCTTGCGGATCAGATACCACATTTCCAATTAGCGTTACTGGAACTTCATGAATTACGGCCCCCTTGGTTGAGTAGATAATGCTGGCTGTTTGCGATGAAATGAGAATCGAAGTCAAGGTTGTGGATTAATCCGCCTTGGGGTTAAGGCACAATACGCATACCGCTCGTAGCTCAATGGATAGAGCATCCGGTTTCTACCCGGCAGGTTAGGGGTTCGAGTCCCTTCGAGCGGGCCACTAAGGCTTAAATCCTCGATTCTTGACTAATGCAATCGTGAAATCGGGTTGCTCGTTAACTAACTGCACGGTGAAATCAAAATCTTGATTAACAAACCGCCACATACCGCAACGTTGAGCCCGCACATTTGTTTCTTGAACAATCAAATTGGCATCACGTTCTGCTTTTGCTGCAGTTAGCGCAGTTTTTGCAGCTGGCTTATTTGCTGCAGTAAATGCATCTGCTTCTGCTTGGGTAATTGTGCCTGCTTTAACCAATTGGTTAATCGGCCCTTTGGCTTTTGCGCCTGCTACTACTTTGCCCAAACTATGCGCAGTTGCAGCAGCGTTGACACCAAAGAACAGGGCGGCTGCACCCACCAGCGCTGCTGCCACTGTCATTTTTCGATTCATTCGATCTCCCGTCATAGCGAGCGATGTCGCCCGCTTGGCTGAAGGTAGCCCCTATATCTTGCTAAGCATCTGTTAGATTCCTGTGGGGTTTCTGTGAACTAAGCCCGCTCCCATAAGGTTCACCTATATGAATAACTCTTCTAGAACCAGTGAGCGCATTGTCTGGATTGACTGCGAGATGACTGGCCTTGACTTAACTAAGGATGTCTTAGTTGAGGTGGCTTGCATAGTGACCGAAGCCGATTTAACTGAGTTAGATGAAGGTTTTCAAGTTGTAATTCGTCCAGATGATTTATCTATTCTCGATGGCATGGTTGAAGTTGTTAAACAAATGCACACTGATTCAGGTTTAATCACTGAAATTCCAAACGGAATCCCGCTTGGTCTAGCCGAAGAACAGCTACTTGCCTATATCAAAAGTCATATTCCAGAGCCTAGAAAATCTCCGCTAGCTGGATCTAGTGTTTATGTTGACCGCAGTTTCTTAATTAGAGATATGCCTAGAGTAGATAATCATCTGCATTACCGCTTGCTTGATGTTTCATCAGTAAAGGAAATTGCCAGACGTTGGTATCCACGTGTTTATTTCGGCACACCAGCAAAAGTTGGAAATCACCGAGCACTGAGTGATATCAAAGAATCAATTGAAGAACTTAGGTTTTATCGAGAATTGATTTTCTTGCCAGATCCAGGTCCTACTTTGGATAAAGTGAGTGAAGTTGCTAACCAATACAACACTAGGCGCAGTCCGGGTGAAACGCTTGGATAGACTCCGCAATCCTTGGCTGATTGCAGCAAAGGTCATGGTGGGTGTAGCTCAGCTGGTAGAGCGCCGCGTTGTGGTCGCGGATGTCGCGGGTTCAAGTCCCGTCACTCACCCCAATTTTTAGGAACTAAATGGCATCAGCAAAGACTCGAGAAATTTGGTTGATGCGAACTGAGTTAAATCAGCCTTTTACTGAAACTGTGCCTGCAGAATTTACCTGGCACACCTTTAATCCTAATAAAGATGAAGCAGAGTTTTTAGCAGCAAATGCAGATGCATTTGCCGATCATCCAGAACAAGGGCTTTGGGATGAAACAGATCTTTTAAATCGACTTGCTGAACCTTGGTTTGTGCCAGCGGACTTCTTTTTACTTAGAGATAAAGCAGGAGGTATTGCGGGATTTGTTTGGGTGAAGATAAACATTGAACGAATGGTTCCCGATGCAGAAATTTATTTAATTGGGTTAGTTCATAAATACCAATTAAAAGGAATGGGCAAAGCACTTTTAGCTCATGGCCTAAATCATATTTATCAACAAGGATTCAATGAGGCAATTATTTATGTGGATGCACCGAATACTCCGGCGCTTAGCCTTTATCAAAAACATGGCTTCCGACATATTTCAACTCAAATAGTGCCAATTGAAAAGAAGCGGGATTAATGAATACCGCAAATGCCCTTATTGGTTTTTGGCTAGCAATTGCTGCTGCAAGTGCAACTTTAATTGGTTGGGCAATTGTTGCTGGAAGAAAAAAGATTTCAGAAAAAGCAATTGGGGTAGCGCTAATTATTGCAGCACTTGCTATGCTTTATGTCAGCTTCACTCAATTAATTCCACAAGCATTTGATAATGATTTATCAAATATAGATTTGATTATCTGGCTGGGTTTAGGCTTTTTCATTGTGGTGCTATTAAGGTATCTTGGTGACTCATTTTCAGATTTAGATTCTCTTAAATCATCTGCTTTGTTAGTTGCCGCTGCGGTCACCGCGCATAATCTGCCTGAAGGAGCAGCGACGATTGCAACAACTGTGCAGGATTTATCTGCTGGAATTACTACTTCAATAGCTATTGCAATTCACAATATCCCAGAGGGATTAGCCATTGCTGCTGCTGCATTAGCAGCTGGATTTACAAAGAAAAAAGCACTCATTTTTGTACTTGTTGCAGCAGCTGCTGAAATGCTTGGCAGTTTGGTAGTTTTAGTTGACGTTCAAGTACTAAATCAATTAGTAATAGCAAAACTGCTAACAGTTGTTGCTGGCATTATGATTGCGCTAAGTGTGATTGAATTATTACCGCACGGATATGCGCAATTTCGCACTAAAGGTGAGCCAACTCACTAGTTATTAATGTATCTGAGTGATCCACACTGAGTCATTCCCTCTAAAATCTGGTAAGGAGGAATTTTGGTATACGCAGCTGCATTAGATGGCAACTTAAATGATCTACTAAACGATACTGGAGCAATTGTTTTTTATCTAGTTGTTTGGGGATTAGTTTTTGTTGGCACTGGACTTTTTGTTGGAGCCTTTATTCCGTTCATTACCGGTGATTCGCTGTTGTTTGCAGCCGGAATTATTGCCGCAACTTCGAGCAGTGTTGATGTGCAGGTGTTAGTAATTGGTGTCGGATTAGCAGCTTTTTTTGGTGATCAGGTTGGATTTATTTTGGGCAGACACTATGGCCGACCTTATTTAACCCGAAGAGGTGGGCCAAAGATTCAAGCTGCAATTGCAAAGACTGAAAGCTTTTATAAAAAATATGGTTGGTGGTCAGTCGTGATTGCTCGGTTTATGCCATGGGCAAGAGTATTTATTCCTGCAATTGCCGGAATTGGCAATATGAACTATTACAAGTTCTTAACATCTAACTTTACTGGTGCTGTTGCATGGGGAATTGGAATCACTTTGGTTGGTTATTACGCTGCAAGTAATCCAGCAGTTAAATCAGTTGCTTACTTCATTGCAGCTTTCTTCATTACTGCTTCAATCATTGCTGGCTTTAGAACTTGGCGAGCAGATCGAAAGGCTCGGAACTAATTTCAAATTATTTGCCAAATAGGGCAAACTAAGCAAGTGTTAACTCTCACTATTGACTGTGGTGGCTCGAGCATAAAAGCTGCTGTGCTGGATTCCGCTGGCACATTGCGCAGCCAACCTATGTCAGTTAGCACGCCCTATCCGCTCAGCACTGATTTATTTGTGAAAACGTTAATAGATTTAGCAAATCAACTACCAAAAGCAGATCGGGCAACAATTGGAATTCCAGGGATGATTCGGCACGGGGTGGTGATAAACACTCCACACTACATAACTAAATCTGGGCCAAGAACGAACGTGGTTGATCATTTAATTAAACAATGGCATGGCTTTGATGCCAAAGCGCGATTAGAAAAAGGATTGGGAATATCAGCTTTAGTGTTAAATGATGCTCAGGTACATGGCGCAGGAGTTGTTGCTGGTAGTGGTTTAGAAGTGGTATTTACTTTTGGAACTGGTCTTGGCTATGCGTTATTTGATGGCGGCGAACTTGCACCGCATCTTGAGTTATCGCAAGCTCCAGTTCGATTTCAACAAACTTATGACACCTATATTGGCGAAGCCGAGCGTAAGAAACTTGGTGATTCAATCTGGTCGAGAAGAGTTAAGAAACTTATTGAAGGATTGCGGCCAGTTTTTGTGTGGGATCGAGTTTATTTAGGTGGCGGAAATGCTAGACGGATTAAACCTGAGATTGTTAGCAAGTTAGGCGATGATGTGGTGATTGTGCCTAACAGTGCAGCCCTTGTTGGTGGTGTTAGAGCTTGGCAGTTAATAGAGAACTAGTTATGGGTTGGGAAACCTAAGTTAATTCCACCATGGCTTGGATCTAACCAGCGCGATGTAATTACTTTTGCTCTGGTAAAGAAGTTAACTCCTTCCATACCGTGCGCATGGGTATCGCCAAACAATGAATTCTTCCATCCACCAAATGAGTAATAAGCCATTGGCACTGGGATTGGCACGTTAATACCAATCATTCCAACTTCAACTTCTGCTTGGAATTTCTTAGCAGCCCCACCATCATTAGTGAAGATTGCAGTGCCATTGCCATATGGATGTTTATTAATTAACTCAAGGCCATCGTTGTAACTATTCACGCGAACAATTGATAATACCGGACCAAAAATCTCTTCTTGGTAAATAGACATATCTGGTGTTACTTGATCAAATAATGTTGGACCTAAGTAATAACCATTTCCTGTCGCATCTGGCTTTACTGCTCTACCATCAACGACTAGCTTTGCACCAGATTTTTCACCCGCTGCAATGAAACTTGCCACTTTATCTCGGTGCGCACTAGTAATTAGTGGACCCATATCAGAATTGCGAGCACCATCCCCTGTTTTAATCTTTGCCATTCGCTCAGTAATGCGCTTAATCAATTCATCTGCAACTGGTTCAACTGCTACAACGACTGAAATTGCCATACAACGCTCACCCGCAGAACCAAAACCAGCATTTACGGCAGCATCCGCAGTTAAATCTAAGTCAGCATCTGGCAGCACCAGCATGTGGTTTTTCGCGCCACCTAATGCTTGCACTCGTTTGCCATGTGCGGTGCCGGTTTCATAAATGTATTTAGCAATTGGTGTTGATCCCACAAAAGAAATACTTTTCACATCAGGATGAGATAGCAGTAAATCAACTGCCACTTTATCTCCCTGAATTACATTAAAAACGCCATCAGGTAATCCTGCTTGCTTCCACAAATCTGCAATAAACAACTGCGCAGATGGATCTTTTTCACTTGGTTTTATAACGACCGTGTTGCCAGTAGCAATTGCAATTGGGAAAAACCACATCGGCACCATTGCGGGAAAATTAAAAGGCGAGATAATGCCAACTACACCAAGAGGCTGGCGGATGGAATACACATCTATGCCAGTTGAAACACCTTCAGAGTATGCACCTTTTAACAAATGCGGAATGCCGCAAGCAAACTCGACAACTTCTTGCCCGCGGGTAACTTCACCAAGTGCATCAGCTGGAACTTTGCCATGTTCAGCAGTAATAATGGCAGCAAGCTGAGTTTTATTTTGATTTAACAGCTCTCGAAATCTGAACAGCACTTCCACTCGTTTAGTCAGCGACTGCCTAGACCAACTTTCAAAAGCCGTTTTAGCAGCAGCAACTGCCGCATTTACTTCAGCCTTAGCTGCAAAATCAACTTTTCCAACTAATTCGCCTGTTGCAGGGTTAAACACATCTCCTGAATTGGCAGCAGTTCCAGACCAAAGCGCACCATTAATAAAGTGAATGATGCGCTTGGTCATAGTTTGCTCCTAAAGGATTATCGCTCAATCTTACCTGCGATAAAGTCTTGTGTTCGAGTAAGCGCTGTTTCATCGGAATACTGCTCTGGTGGGGATTTCATAAAGAAACTTGATGGTGAAAGAAGTGGTCCACCAATCCCTCGATCAAGTCCTAATTTGGCGCAACGAATAGCATCAATGATGACACCTGCAGAGTTTGGTGAATCCCATACCTCCAACTTGTATTCCAGATTTAGTGGCACATCACCAAATGCTTTTCCTTCAAGTCGCACATATGCCCATTTTCGATCTGTTAACCAAGCAACATAATCTGATGGACCAATATGCACATTGCCTTCGCCTATGTCATAATCCAACTGACTTGTTACTGATTGAGTTTTTGAGATCTTTTTTGATTCCAAACGATCGCGCTCTAACATATTCATAAAGTCCATATTGCCACCAACATTTAACTGCAATGTGCGCTCTAGCTTTACTCCACGATCTTGGAACAGCTTAGTAAGTACGCGGTGCGTAATTGTGGCTCCAACCTGACTCTTTATGTCATCTCCCACGATTGGCAGTCCAGCCTTTTTAAACTTATCTGCCCAAACAGGATCAGATGCCACGAACACTGGAAGGGCATTTACAAAAGCACAACCAGCATCAATTGCACACTGCGCATAAAACTTAGTTGCTTCTTCTGAGCCAACTGGTAAATAGCAAACCAGCACGTCAACTTTTGCATCCTTAAGTGCTTTAACCACATCCACAGGAGCTGCATCTGATTCCTTAATTGTTTCTCGGTAATAGCGGCCCAAACCATCTAAGGTAACACCGCGCTGCACAGTAAGTCCTAGTTTTGGTACATCGGCAAATTTGATGGTGTTGTTTTCACTCGCCCACATCGCATCTGCAATATCTAAGCCAACTTTTTTGGCATCCACATCAAAAGCAGCAACAAACTTAACTGAGTTCACGTGATAGCCACCCAAGACAGTGTTCATAAGTCCTGGTATTTCTTGATCTGGGGAAGCATCCTTGTAGTAGGTGACTCCCTGAATCAATGAGTTAGCACAATTACCAACTCCAACTATGGCTACGCGAACGTCTCCTTTGGCATTGCTGCTCATCAGGATTTCCTTTCTGTTGTTAGCATCTTTTCAATCCATTCAATTTCTCGCTCAATAGCTTCTAAGTTATGGCGCTTCCATTCCGACAAATATGAGTTTGTTGTTTCGCCCATTCGCTCAATATCACTTCGCAATATTTCAGCCTTATCCTTTAGTCGACGCTGTCGACCTTCCAGAATTCTTAATCTATTGGCTAATGGGGTTGGCCCAAAAAAAGCGAAATGAACTTCAAAGAACTCATCATCCCAACTCTTCGCATCACTTCTACCAATGAGATCATTAAAGCGACTCATTCCTGTTTTAGTAATCTGATAAACAATGCGTTTGCGTCTGGATAAATTGGTTTCACTGCCTTGCTCTTGCTCCGTTATCAAATCAGCTTCCACCATTCGGCGAAGCTGCGGATAAATAACTGAGAAAGAAAGGGCCCTAAACGGACCAAGCACGGCGATGAGTCGACGCCTTAATTCATAACCGTGAAGCGGACCCTCAGCCAACAGGCCGAGCAGGGCAAACTCCAGTGAATCTCGACGGGACCGCACAAAACCTCATATCTTTCGGATGGATATATCGAATCGATGTATCTGAACGATATTTAACTACTCCGCGAGACAAAATGCAACTTAGGGCAATCAGCCTGTCTCAAGTCCAGTAATCTCGAGGAATGGAACTAACTACTTGCCTGTGGTTCAACGGAAATGCCCGAGAAGCCGCCGC
>VGBH01000028.1 GCA_016870575.1 Actinomycetota bacterium | reverse complement strand
TAGTCAATATGCAGATCAGATAGCAGTTGGACTGGATGTGCGGGGCGAAACTTTAGCTGCAAGAGGTTGGGTTCAAGATGGCGGAAACTTGTGGGATGTGCTGTCGCGACTAGATGCTGATGGTTGTCAAAGGTATGTGGTTACAGATGTAAACCGTGATGGCACATTAACTGGCCCCAATTTTGATCTTTTAAGGTCTGTTTGTCAGGCAACTAGCAAACCGGTGATTGCATCTGGTGGTATTTCTGAATTATCGGATATTGAGAATTTGCGCGATATGGTGGCATATGGTGTTGAGGGTGCGATTGTAGGTAAAGCGCTTTACAGTAAGAAGTTTTCGCTCAGCCAGGCGTTAGCTATTGCTGGATAGTTTTATTGCAATAGCCACTTTCTTATCTACTTTACCTCGTTCAACTTTCATTAGTGTCCGAAACAACCAGCCATAGGTCAACTGAAGCCAACTTATTGTTACTCGAGTGAATTCTGGCCCTAGCACTCGTGCTCGTGCATCTTGTACGACTTCACTTGGCGCACCATCATGATTGCAAGCTGCAATCTGCACTCGTGAGTCCTTACGAATTCGATCCACTTTGGCCGAATGCAAATCGGCAACTACATACTCCAAACCACCAACTTGCGTCGCCCAAACTCTGCTAGTGAAAGACTTACCCGTTGCATCAAAACTTGTAAGTGCGATGTACCGACCAGGCCCGAGCCTGGCTGGTGGTTTGTGGCTCACACCGTCAGAGTAGCGCGGGGTTAGTTAACTGGTGAGTAAGCACGATTAGCATTCGGGAATGGCCTTAGCAATACGGGTAATCGCCTGCCTTGATGTCGATGATGGACGCGTTGTAAAGGGAGTGAATTTCAAAAATCTTCGCGATGCTGGAAATCCAGTTGAGTTAGCAAAGACATATAACCAGCAGGGCATCGATGAATTGGTTTTTTTGGATATAACTGCAAGTGCACAGAACCGGTCTCCGATTCTTGAGATTATTGAGCAAACTGCAGACCAAGTATTTATTCCACTTACAGTAGGTGGAGGGATTTCTTCTGTTTCACAGGTGAATGAGTTACTTAGAGCAGGTGCAGACAAGGTGTCCATAAATACTGCCGCCATTAAGAATCCAGCTCTCCTAAATGACATCGCAGATAGATTTGGTGCACAAGTTATTGTTTTGAGTATTGACACCAAAAGAAGTAGTGATGTCAAATCTGGCTTCGCACTTACAACGCACGGTGGAAGAACAACTTTAGATTTGGATTTAATTGATTGGCTTGTCAGCGCTCAAGAAATTGGAATTGGCGAAGTGTTGCTAAATTCTATGGATTTTGATGGCACCCAAGAAGGATTCGATCTGAAATTAATTCAACTGGCGCGCGAGCACACAGATGTACCACTAATTGCTTCTGGCGGCGCAGGAGATGTAAGTCATTTCATATCTGCTGTAAAAGCTGGTGCAAATGCCGTCTTGGCTGCTAGCTTGTTTCACTTTAACATTGTGAGTATTTTTGAAGTTAAGCAGGCACTAGCTGAAATTACGGTAGTGCGAAGTTAAAAGCCAAACTTAGTTCGTTCAAAGGTCGCTAGCGCTGCAGGACTGCCGTGCAATGAAACGTTGGCATATTTTTGGCGACCAGAAATATATAAAAGAATCTCGATTGGATCACCGTGAAGTTCAACCACAGTTGTTCCGCGCTTTAACCAAGTTTGTAAACCTTCTTCGTTAATCATCAATACCCCAAGCGGTAACTTCCGAAGTGCAAGTAAAGAAAATTTCGGGAGCCGTTTAGCTATCTCAACCTGAAGCTCGCTCACATTATCTCGTGGTTGCCAATTAGGTTGTGCCCTGCGAACATCCTCGTGATGAATTGTAAATTCAAGTAGATTTGCAAGGTTATCTACGCCAGGCAAGGCAAATGGACTGGTTAAGCCAGGTCCTTGAGCAAAAAGTTTCACCAATTCATCAAAAGGCTTGCCGATATAAGAACTCTCAATCCTTTTTCGCCAAGATCGCAGAGAAGGTATGACAATACCTGCGGCAACATCGGGACGGCGTTCGCGTAAAATTAGATGAGCCAATAAATCTTGTGTTTTCCAACCTTCGCACAAAGTCGGTTGATTAGGGCCCAACTTTCGGAATTCCTGTGCAAGATTTGCCCGTTCAGCAACAACTAATCCAGATTTGTTTTGCCCCATAGCGGCAGGGTACGCGATGCTGAAGATTTTGCATCTGCCACCATTACCCTATGTCTGAGCGGTTGACTGAGATTGATATATCGGCTCTTAGGTTTGATGACCAAGAACTGATCCCTGCCATCATTCAAGATGCAAATTCATTTCAGGTTTTGATGCTCGGATACATGAATAAAGAATCTTTGAGGCTAACAATAAAAAATAAACAAGTGACTTTTTGGTCCAGAAGTAAATCAAGAATTTGGGTAAAAGGCGAAACCTCTGGAAATTTTTTAACGGTTGTAAACATATCCGCTGATTGCGACTCTGATGCTATTTTGATTCAAGCCTTACCAACTGGTCCTACCTGCCACACTGGAGAGAATTCGTGTTTTGGTGGTGTGACGTTTGAAGAATAACCATCTGATTGCTACCGAAGATGTAATTTCACTTGATGAATTTAAGATGCATGCAAAAGATAACCGGGTGATTCCTGTCGCTCGACAATTATTGGCTGATGACAGCACGCCAGTGGCACTTTATGCAAAATTAACTAGGAGCCAACCAGGCACTTTTCTTTTGGAGTCTGCAGAAAATGACAAATCTTGGTCTCGCTGGTCATTCATTGGAGTTAAGAGTGAAGCGCACCTGAGCATAGATGCAACTGGAGCACATTGGTCGGGAAGAGTTCCTAGTGGACTAGTAGATCATCATGATCCAATTGAAGCCTTGAGAATTGCCCTTTCAGCACTTAAGACAAAGCGATTTGCCAATCTTCCACCTTTAACCGGTGGCTTAGTTGGAGCTTTTAGTTATGAATTTGTCAGAAATTTAGAATCATCAGTTGCAAAAACTAAACATCAAAGTAACTCCCCACGAGCAGTACTTTTACTTACCACTGAGATGGCTGCCGTTGATCACCATTCAGGAAAGATCTGGTTGATTGCAAATGCAGTCAATTTTGATAATTCTCCGGATCGCGTTGAGCAGGCTTATGCAAATGCAGTTAGTCGCATTGATTCTATGCAAGCTGCTTTGGTGAATCCCAGTCATTTATCTGCTGTGAAACTCAGTGAAGCCGATGTAAAGATAATAAATTCTGAGTCCGATGAAGATTATGAGGAAGCTGTTTTGCGGGCCAAGCAGCATATTTTCGCTGGCGATGCATTTCAAGTTGTACTTTCCCGAAAATTTAAGTCTCAGGTTAAAGCAAGTTCACTTGATGTTTATCGAATGCTGCGAGCGACGAACCCAAGTCCTTATATGTATCACTTTAACTTGCCTACAGTTAATGACAAATCGATTCAAATTGTCGGTGCTAGTCCAGAAGCTTTAATCAAGGTTTTCGATGGCGAATGCACCGTACACCCAATAGCTGGTACTCGCCCTCGTGGGGAAAATCTGGTGAGAGATCTGGAGTTGGAAAGTGAATTGCTTGCTGATGCCAAAGAGCGGGCTGAACATTTGATGTTAGTTGATCTTGGCAGAAATGATTTGGGTAAAGTTGCATTGCCAGGGAGCGTCAAAGTTACCGAGTTTATGACCATAGAAAAGTACAGCCATGTGATGCACATAGTTTCTACAGTAAATGCAAAATTAGATAAGGGAAAAACTGCCCTTGATGCATTGCTTGCCACTTTTCCAGCCGGCACACTCTCTGGCGCACCAAAACCTCGTGCAATGCAAATAATTGATGAACTAGAGGTTGAATCTCGCGGCTTTTATGCAGGCTGTGTTGGATATATTGATTTCGCTGGAAACATGGATATGGCGATAACCATTAGAACCCTAGTTATTTCTGAAGGTCAAGCAGTGGCTCAGGCGGGCGCTGGGATTGTGGCTGATTCAGATCCAGCGAGTGAAAATAGGGAATGTAAGAATAAAGTTGGCGCAGTTTTGCGTGCGATTGCACTAGCTGAAGGGAGTAAGCAAATATGAAATCACAAGCAAGTGCCGCATTGGGGGTTGTGCTGATTTGGTTGCTCACAAACAATTTAGAAATAGTAGCGACAGTAAGTGAACCTGATCTAGGAGAGCGCAGCCAAGTAATTTTGGTGAAAGAAATCCAACCACTAATTGGGCAATTAGCCCTGGCAGCGCTTGTTGGATCAGTAATTGTTTGGTTAACTGGAGGATTGGTAAGAAAAATAGTAAGCACATTTAATGCTGCTGCGTTGATTTATTTGGGGGCATTAACCGTAAGTTTGGTAACAAACCCAACAGCACAGTTGGCCGATTCAGTAGATTTGAGCGGCAACGTTGTGGGCACATCTGTTGGTTATTTCAGCTATCTACTGGCAATTGTTTCCTTCGTATCTGGGCTTTTGTACTTGGGTTCTGTAAAAACTTATTCAACAGATAAAACCAGTCGACCAAGATTGAAAACCGACCGTGATACATGGCGTGATCAAGATGCCGGAAAGGATTCGACCAAGTAGCCTGACCCCGATGTTAAGCAGTTGTTTGTGCTAAACCATAATCTGCCCAACTATTTTCAGAATGTGAGTCTCAGTGAGCAATCAAGTCAAAAGAAATAGCGACCATGGTCAAACGCTAGCGGCATGGGTTTTGACAGTTTCTGCAATCATTGGCTCCGCACTAATTGCACTTGGAATCTTCTTAGAAGTTGATTTAGTTTGGTTAACCGGAATAGTTATTGCCACATTTGGGTCAGTAATTAGTTTCATCTTGCACCAACTTGGTTATGGGCAAAAGCCAAAATTATGAGTGTACTTAGCGAGATTATTACAGGCGTTCTGCAAGATGTAGCCCAACGTAAAATTGATATCCCGATTGCAGATTTACAAGAGCGTGCTAGAAAGCAAGCACCTGCTAAAGATCCCAAACCAATATTGAGCGGTACAGACATCGCCGTTATTGCTGAGGTGAAGCGTAAAAGTCCAAGTAAAGGTGAACTCGCTGCCATTTCAGATCCTGCGGCACTTGCAGCAGAGTATCAAGCCGGTGGTGCTCACTGCATCTCAGTTTTAACAGAGCCAAGAAAATTTGGTGGTTCTCTAGATGATCTAAAAGCTGTTCGTGCAAGTGTTGATGTTCCAGTTCTTCGAAAAGACTTCATCGTTACTGGGTATCAACTCTGGGAAGCGCGCGCTGCTGGGGCGGATATGGTGCTCTTGATCGTTGCTGCACTTGAGCAAGAAGCACTAGTTTCTTTGATTGAGCGCACGATTTCCTTGGGCATGACTCCACTAGTGGAAGTACATGATGCAACTGAAGTTCCAAGAGCAGTGCAGGCAGGTGCTCAAGTTATAGGAGTTAACGCACGAAATTTGCACACACTTGAAGTCGATCGCGAGCAGTTTGCCGCTGTTGCTCCGCTGATTCCAAAGCACTGCATCAAGATTGCTGAAAGTGGCGTTCGCGGTCCACACGACCTTGTTGCCTATGCGAATTTAGGGGCACAAGCTGTACTTGTGGGTGAAAGCTTAGTAACCGACAAAGATCCGAGGCGAGCAGTTCACGAATTAGTAGCTGCTGGTGCGCACCCCGCTCTAAAGCATCCCAGAGGTGCATAGGTTTAATGACGGCCGAAATTAAACTAGGCAAATTTGGTGAATTCGGCGGCCGCTTTGTGCCGGAAGCGTTAATAGTTGCATTAGATGAACTTGAACAACAGTATTTGGCAGCTAAAAAAGATCCCATTTTTAATACTGAGTTGGCTGAACTAAATCGCAACTATACCGGTCGTCCAACACCTATTACTGATGCAAAGAGATTCAGCAAAGTGGCAGGCGGAGTACAAATCTTGCTGAAGCGAGAAGATTTAAATCACACAGGATCGCACAAGATTAACAATGTTTTGGGGCAAGCGCTTTTAACGAAGAGAATGAATAAGAAAAGAGTGATTGCTGAAACAGGTGCCGGTCAACATGGCGTCGCTACTGCAACTGCTGCTGCATTGCTTGGTTTGGAATGTGTTGTCTATATGGGGGAAGAAGACACAAAGCGTCAAGCACTAAATGTTGCGAGAATGAGGCTATTAGGCGCAGAAGTTATTCCAGTTACTACTGGATCTCGCACTCTGAAAGACGCAATAAATCAAGCAATGCGGGATTGGGTAACAAATGTGCAAGATACCCATTATCTACTTGGAACCGTGGCAGGACCGCATCCATTTCCAGTAATGGTTCGTGATTTTCATCGTGTGATTGGTGATGAGGCGCGAGAGCAAATGCTAGCTGAATATGGAAAATTACCTACCGCCGTTGCGGCTTGTGTTGGTGGCGGAAGTAATGCGATTGGAATTTTTACCGCGTTCATTGATGACGATGTAGAACTTTATGGTTATGAGGCTGGCGGAGATGGAATTGAAACTGGTCGACATGCGGCAACCTTAACTGGAGGTTCAATTGGCATTCTTCATGGTGCAAAAAGTTACGTTTTACAAGATGATGAAGGTCAAACAATTGAATCTCATTCAATCTCAGCAGGATTAGATTATCCTGGTGTAGGTCCAGAACACGCATTTCTTAAAGATTCCGGACGTGTTAATTATTCTTCGATCACGGATGCCGAAGCAATGGAAGCAATGGCGTTATTAGCAAAAACCGAAGGTATATTGGTTGCTATAGAAACTGCACATGCGATTGCAGGATCGATGAAATTGGGTGCTGAAATTGGACCAACAGGCTCAATTTTGATTAACTGCTCAGGAAGAGGAGATAAAGATGTTGTCACCGCGGCTAATTGGTTTAACTTGCCTGTCGGTGATGTGATTGCGTGAAAACTGTAAGTCAAGTTTTTAGTGAAGCTAAAAATCAAAATCACCTAGCGTTAATAGCATATTTACCTGCTGGTTATCCAAACAATGAATTGTCACATAAATTGATTGATACCTTGATTGGAAACGGCGTTGATTTAATTGAAGTGGGATTTCCATACTCAGATCCATTAATGGATGGACCAATTATTCAGGCCGCGGTTAAAGATGCATTAAGTAAAGGCACTCGGGCTAAAGATGTGTTTAAGGCCATTGATCATGCGCAACAAGCAGGTGCTGCTGCGGTAGTAATGTCATATTTCAATCCGATATTTAAATATGGCTTTAATGATTTTGCAAAGGCACTAGCTAGCGCAGGAGGAGCAGGAGTAATTACACCTGATTTGATCCCTGATGAAGCAACAGAATGGATCAAGCAAGTTAACATGAACAAATTAGATAACATTTTTCTGGTAGCTCCTAGTAGCACAGACGAGCGAATCAGAATGGTCGCGGAGAACTCAACTGGTTTTATATATGCGGCAAGTTTAATGGGAGTTACCGGAGTTAAGTCCGCTCAGATAGAAACAGTAAAAAACTTAGTTGCACGAATTCGAAAATTTACCAACAAACCAATTGCCGTTGGCTTGGGGGTAAATACTCCCGATCAAGTTATGGAGATAGCAAAGTTTGCAGATGGAGTAATTGTTGGTTCAGCATTCATCAAAGCAGTTAGTGAAGCAAGCAACGATTCCGACGCTGTTGATGTGGTGGCTCGCCTTGCGAGTGCCCTATCGGCGGCCACCGGAAAGATTGGCTAAAGTTAGGGCTAACGAGAAGGATTCAAAATGAACACAGCTAAGCAGCGGGCATCGAATTTGGCGGCGGCAAATCAAGCCGCAGAGCGTAAAGCGAAATTAATCACGTTTGCTGGTATCGGCATAGTGATATTGATAGTTGGCGCAATTTTGACCTTTGCATTCTTAAATCGAAATAGCGGCGCTAGCACAGGCCCAACTGCTGAGCCAAATCCTGCAGCTGCACTGCCTACAGGTGCTGATCCCGAAACTTATGGATTATTGGTAGGTAATGCTCCTGAAACAGCACCTCTGCTGCAGATTTTCGAGGATGCCCAATGTCCAGCTTGTCAATCATTTGAAGCTGCCTTTGGTGGAGCAGTACAAGAGTTAATTTCTTCTGGTGATGTAAGAGTTAAATTGCATCCTATGTTTTTCTTAGATAGCAGATTGCCACAATCAAAAGGCTCATCACTACGGGCAGGTAATGCTTTAGGTTGCGCTGCTGATGAAGGCAAAGCTGTTGAATATCACAGTGCCATTTTCGCAAATGCACCTTCGGTTGAAGGTTTAGGCTGGAGCGATGACGAGCTTAAATTGTTTGGTTCCGGAGTTGGTATCACCAACACTGAACGATTTAATAAATGTATTGATGATGGCACGTACTATGAATGGATTGCTAATTCGAACCAATGGTCGTTTGACTCAGGAGTAGAAGGAACACCAACTTTGCGACTCAATGGTCAGCCATTAGCTGATAGTGCTTTTAATAGCGTGGAAGAGTTTTTAACAACCATTCGCGCTGGTAAATAAACGAATGCTCTTGTGGCAAAGTATTCCTAGTCCAGATGCTGGAGTTTGGTATCTCGGTCCAGTTCCGCTGCGCGCATATGCAATAGCAATAATCTTAGGAATTGTTGTTGCTGTTTTGTGGTCAGATCGAAGATGGCAAAAAATTGGTGGCAAGGCTGGTGAAGTTAGTGACATTGCTTTTTGGGCTGTTCCATTTGGAATTATTGGCGGCAGGGTTTATCACGTTTTAACGGATGCTCAACTCTATTTTGGAACTGATGCAAATCCCATTGATGCATTCAAGATTTGGCAAGGTGGCCTAGGAATCTGGGGAGCAATCGCTTTTGGTGCACTCGGAACTTGGATAGCAGCAAAGCGACGCGGAATTTCCTTGCCGCGATTCGCCGACACTGTTGCACCAGCAATAGCGCTCGCTCAAGCAATAGGTCGCTGGGGTAACTATTTTAATCAAGAACTTTTTGGTTCACCCACAAGTTTGCCGTGGGGGCTTGAAATTGATTTAGTCAATCGCCCGAGCGGATATGGAGATTTTGAAACTTTTCACCCCACTTTTTTATATGAATCCTTTTGGTGTGTAGTAGTTGTGGCAATTGTTCTGATTGGGCAAAATCGGTTTAAGCTAAACAATGGTCGAGTCTTTCTATTGTACGTAGCAGCATATTCGTTAGGGAGATTGTTTATTGAGCAACTTCGGATAGACCCTGTAAATGAAGCAGGCGGATTCAGGCTGAATACCTATACAGCTTTGATAGTCTTTACATTTGCTGTCTTTTGGTTCATCAGAAGAAAGGATAAAGAAGAGACAAATAACAAGAGTTTAGGAGTTGATTAGGAAATGATGTCCCGTGAAGCTCGTCAAAAAGTTGGTGGCGGATGGTTAAGACCTGCAGTTTTTGGAGCAATGGATGGACTTGTTTCAAATATTGCTCTAATTGCAGGTGTAGCAGCAGGCGCAACAGCAACAGGGGCAGATCAGCCACAGGCGGTAATACTTGCTGGGTTTGCGGGATTGGGTGCCGGCGCATTTAGCATGGCTGCTGGTGAATACGTCTCAGTAGTGTCGCAGCGAAATCTTCTAATCAAGCAGGGAAAAACAAATTCAAATGCAGAAAATGTGCAAAACTTTGTATCAACTCAAGTTAATCCACTAATGGCAGCTGGTTCCTCATTTTTAGCTTTCTCGGTAGGAGCGATCATCCCGCTAATTCCATATATGTTTGGTGGCACATCAGTTTTCTATGCGGCACTAATTACGGCTGTGGCGCTTTTTGGTACTGGAGCAACAGTTGGCTACATCACCGATGAAAATTGGTTTCGCAGTGGCTTACGGCAGTTAATGCTTGGCACAGCAGCCAGTGCTACAACCCACGTGCTTGGCACACTTGCAGGCGGACTACTTGGCTAGTTAGTGCTAATATCGTCTTGGGCCAATGGCGTCCCTAAAAAAAGGGAGTTGCTATGCCAAAGATAGATATCGGTCCCATAAGTTCATTTCCAACAGACGCTGGCCTGTACTCAGCAAAGTCTGAAAAAGATGCTTGTGGTGTTGCCATGGTTGCCCAAATGAACGGCCAGAAATCTCATCGAATAGTTGATTTGGCACTTACTGGACTTGAAAACTTAGAGCATCGCGGAGCTGCTGGTGCAGACCCAGACAGCGGTGATGGCGCAGGAATTTTAATTCAAATACCAGATCAATTTTTTAGAGAAGTAGTTGATTTTGAACTTCCCGATTTAGGAAATTATGCTGTTGGTTTAGTTTTTATTTCTGATACTGATTTAGCAGAAAAACAATTGTTTGAAGCTGTGACCAGAATTGCTGGCGAGGAAAACTTGCAAGTTCTTGGTTGGCGCGACGTTCCAGTAAATGCAGAACAAATAGGGGTTGGAGCAAAAGATGTAATGCCTAAAATGCTACAACTTTTTGTGTGCAGCCTTGATAAAACAAAGAGTGGAATTGAGCTGGATAGGTTAACTTTTTTCTTGCGCAAGCGGTTAGGCAATGAAACTGGTGCATATATGCCTTCACTGTCTGCACGCACCATTGTTTATAAAGGGATGCTAACTTCATCGCAATTACGAGAATTTTTTCCTGACCTTAAAGATGAACGTGTATGTTCTGCATTGGCATTGGTTCATGCACGATTCAGTACCAATACTTTCCCATCTTGGCCCCTAGCTCATCCATATCGATTTATCGCGCATAATGGAGAGATAAATACGGTTGCTGGAAATCGAAATTGGATGAAAGCCCGTGAGACTTTGTTATCTAGTGAGTTACTCAATGGTGATTTATCAAGGGCTTATCCAATTGGTACAGCTAACGCATCTGATTCTGCATCATTTGATGAAGTTCTTGAATTGTTACATCTGGCTGGACGAAGTTTGCCTCATGCCGTTCTGATGATGATTCCAGAAGCTTGGGAAAACGACAATACGATTGACCATGCAAAAAAGGCTTTTTATGAATATCACTCATGCTTGATGGAACCTTGGGATGGACCTGCTTGCGTAACTTTCACCGATGGTGATGTTATTGGCGCAGTATTGGATCGCAATGGATTACGACCTGGAAGATTTTGGGTAACAGCAGATGGATTGGTAGTTCTGGGATCGGAAACAGGAATCTTGGATATTCCCGCTGGTGAAGTCGTTCGAAAAGGTCGCTTGCAACCTGGCAAAATGTTCTTAGTAGATACCAAACAAGGAAGAATAATTGAGGATGATGAAATTAAATCCGAGTTGGCTAAACAAAAGCCATACGCTCAATGGCTAAAAGAACAAATTGTTTATCTAGATGATATTCCTGAACGCGAGCACATTGTGCACACGCACAACTCGGTTTTGAGAAGGCAACAAATTTTTGGCTACACCGAGGAAGAGCTAAGAATTTTGCTGCAGCCTATGGCTGTAAGTGGTGGCGAAGCTTTAGGTTCAATGGGTACTGATACCCCTCTTGCGGTTTTGTCCGATAAACCAAGACTTCTTTTTGAGTATTTCAAACAACTGTTTGCTCAAGTTACAAATCCACCTTTAGATGCGATTCGTGAAGAAATAGTCACATCATTAGTAAGCGGTATTGGCCGAGAGCGAAATCTTCTTGACGCTACTGAAGAGCATGCGCGTCAGGTAGTTTTGCCATTTCCGGTCATCGACAATGATGATTTAGCTAAATTAATACATATACATCGCGAACCAAAATTGGCTGATTTCTCAACTGAAAAGATATCGGGGCTCTACTTAGTTGAAGGTGGTGCGGGTGCCCTTCGAACTCGGCTATATGAAATTTTCGACGAAGTAGATAAATTGATTGCAGATGGTTTTACATTTATTGTGCTAAGTGATCGCGACAGCACAACCGATCTAGCGCCTATTCCTTCACTGCTTTTGACATCTGCAGTTCACCATCATCTGGTCCGACGTGGAACTAGAACTCAGGTTGGATTAATCGTTGAGGCTGGCGATGTGCGAGAGGTGCATCACGTCGCTTTATTGATTGGTTATGGTGCAGCAGCAATAAACCCTTACTTGGCTATGGAATCAGTTGAAGATATGGTCCGAAATGGCGTTATTTCAAGCGTTACGCCAGAAAAAGCCGTTCGCAATCTAGTTAAAGCTTTAGGTAAAGGTGTGCTAAAAGTTATGTCGAAGATGGGAGTTAGCACAGTTGCGTCATACCGTGGCGCTCAGATTTTTGAAGCAATCGGTCTTGATCAAGACTTCGTGGATGAATTTTTCTCGGGTACCACATCAAAACTAGGTGGAGTTGGTCTTGATGTGATAGCAGAAGAAGTAAAACTACGACACGACATTGCATATCCACCGTCTGGGATTTCACCCAAACATCGACAGTTAACCATTGGTGGGGAATATCAGTGGCGAAGAGAAGGTGAACCGCACCTATTTGATCCAGAAACCGTATTCAGATTGCAGCACTCAACTCGGGCTGGGAAATATGAAATTTTTAAAGAATACACCCAGCGAATCAATGTTCAAAACAAGCGACTCATGACGATTCGTGGGTTGATGAAGTTCAAGAAAACTAAACCAGCCATCGATATTGAAGAAGTTGAACCAATAAGCGAGATCGTTAAAAGATTCTCAACTGGCGCGATGTCCTATGGCTCAATATCTGCAGAAGCACACGAAACTCTAGCTATTGCAATGAATCGCCTCGGTGCAAAATCGAATACCGGTGAAGGTGGTGAAGATCCAGAGCGTTTCATTCCTCTTGCCAATGGAGATTCCAAGCGCAGTGCTATCAAACAAGTGGCAAGTGGCAGATTTGGAGTTACATCTGAGTACTTGGTGAATGCAGATGACATACAAATCAAGATGGCGCAAGGGGCAAAGCCCGGTGAAGGTGGACAACTTCCTGGCAAAAAGATTTATCCCTGGATTGCCAAAACTCGGCATTCCACAACCGGGGTAGGTCTTATTAGCCCGCCGCCGCATCACGATATTTATTCAATTGAAGATTTGGCACAACTAATTCACGACTTGAAGAACGCAAACAACAAAGCTCGCGTGCATGTGAAATTGGTTGCTGAAGTTGGTGTAGGCACCGTTGCTGCAGGAGTTGCTAAAGCACATGCTGATGTTATTTTGATCTCAGGACACGATGGTGGTACTGGAGCAAGTCCGCTCACCTCATTGAAGCACGCTGGAGCACCATGGGAATTGGGCTTAGCTGAAACACAACAAACGCTACTGTTAAACAAACTTCGGGACCGAGTAGTGGTTCAAACTGATGGACAACTTAAGACTGGTAGAGATGTAGTTATAGCAGCGTTGCTTGGCGCAGAAGAATATGGATTTGCTACTGCGCCATTAGTCGTAATGGGTTGCATAATGATGCGAGTGTGTCATTTAGATACTTGTCCTGTTGGTGTGGCAACTCAGAACCCTTTGTTGCGAGAAAAGTTTTCTGGAAAACCTGAATTTGTGGTTAACTTTTTTGAATACATTGCTCAAGAGGTTCGCGAATTGTTGGCAGAATTAGGTTTTCGATCTCTTGATGAAGCAATAGGACATGTCGAAGTATTGGATTCAGTTGATGCTGTTTTGCATTGGAAAGCATCTGGACTTGATCTGCAGCCTCTTTTGTATCAGCCGGCTATTAGTGACGGTGATTTGCACTGTACAAAAATGCAAGATCATGGATTAGAAAAAGCGTTAGATCAAGAACTTATTACAATTGCAAAACCTGCACTAGAGAATGGGGACTTAGTAACGGGTGAGTTTGAGATTAGAAATGTAAATCGCACTGTTGGCACAATGTTAGGTGCAGAAGTCACCAGACGTTACGGAGGAGCAGGTCTACCTGCTGAAACCATTAGATTTATTTTTCGAGGTTCGGCTGGACAGTCGTTTGGTGCTTTTATTCCAGCTGGAATTAGTTTAATTGTTGAGGGCGATAGTAATGATTACTTAGGAAAGGGATTAAGTGGCGGCAAAATAGTTTTGCGACCTGATCGATTGGCAAAATTGACCGCTAATGAAAATGTGATTGCTGGAAATGTCATTGGTTATGGCGCTACATCTGGTGAGATATTTATCCGTGGTTTAGTTGGCGAAAGATTTGCGGTTAGAAATTCGGGAGCAACACTGGTAGTTGAGGGTACGGGAGATCATGCCTGTGAGTATATGACTGGTGGTCGGGTGATTATTTTAGGTTCAACTGGGCGCAATGTGGCTGCAGGGATGAGCGGTGGAATTGCATATGTACTTGATCTAAACAAAGCACTAGTTAATCGTGAAATGGTTGAATTGGAAGTTGTTTCAGATGAAGATTGGGATTTCATCGCTTCCTATTTAAAGCGGCATCAAGAAGAAACTGATTCTCCAATAGCTGCTGAACTACTTGCAAACTCAGATGCACGGTTGAGATTTACTAAAATTATGCCAACTGACTATAAGAAAGTTTTGCTTGCTACACAAAAAGCCGAAGCAGAAGGCAGAGATGTTGTTGCCGCAATTATGGAGGCAGTCAATGGCTGATCCGAAGGGTTTTTTAACTACTGAACGCGCTACACCAAAGCGCCGACCAGTTGATGTTCGAATAAAAGACTGGAAAGAAGTTTATGAGCCACACCCCATCCAGGAAACTCAGAATCAAGCAGGAAGATGTATGGATTGCGGTATTCCTTTTTGTCATAATGGCTGCCCACTTGGAAATTTAATTCCAGAATGGAATGATTTAGTTTGGCGAGGGGAATGGGAAGAAGCGAGCGAGCGCTTACATGCCACAAACAATTTTCCAGAATTTACTGGAAAATTATGCCCTGCTCCTTGTGAAGCAGCCTGTGTAGTTGCAATTAATCTTGATGCAGTAGCAATAAAGCACGTTGAGGTTGAGATATCTGAGCAAGCTTGGAAAAGTGGATTTATAAAGCCAATGCCACCAGAGCGACTTACTGGGAAAACTGTTGCCATTATCGGCTCTGGACCAGCTGGTCTGGCCGCTGCACAACAACTTGCTCGTGTAGGGCACACGGTTGCCGTTTATGAGCGCGCTGATCGAATAGGTGGTTTGTTGCGATATGGGATACCAGAATTCAAAATGGAGAAATGGGTACTAGATCGCCGCTTATCACAAATGGAAGCAGAAGGTGTCAAGTTTCGAACTAGTGTAAATGTTGGTGTGGATATTGACGGCGCTGATTTGTTGCGTAGATATGATGCGATAGTTCTTGCGAATGGCGCAACTCAAGGACGAGACTTACCAGTGCCTGGGCGGGAGTTAACGGGGATTTATCAAGCAATGCATTACTTACCGTTAGCAAATCGCGCACTAGCTGAAGGTATGGAACCAAGTGGTGTTGAGATTACGGCAAAAGATAAGAAAGTCATCATTATCGGTGGCGGAGATACTGGAGCTGATTGCTTGGGAACAGCAATTAGGCAAGGTGCTAGCAGCATAGTTCAACTTGAAATAATGCCAAAGCCGCCAGAGCAAAGACCAAATAATCAACCTTGGCCAACATATCCAATGACATATAAAGTTTCCTCAGCTCACGAAGAAGGTGGTGAGCGAATTTATGCAGTTTCAACTCAGCGATTTATTGGTGAAAACGGCAGATTAACTGGAATTGAACTAGTTGAAGTGAAATGGGTGGATGGAAAACTTGAAGCAGTGCCAGGTACAGAAATTACCCTCGAAGCTGATTTAGTTCTTCTAGCGATGGGCTTTACTGGTCCCGAAAAAAGTCCACTAATTGATCAACTTGGGCTCGATTTAGATTCTCGAGGTGCACTTTCTCGAGATGATAGTTATCAAACTAAAGTACCAGGAGTTTTCGTTTGTGGAGATGCTGGTCGAGGTCAATCATTAATTGTTTGGGCAATTGCTGAAGGTCGGGCTGCAGCTGCATCGGTTGATACTTATTTGGGTGGAATACCAAGTCCTTTGCCAATGCCCGTTAAGCCTTCAACCAGACCAATTCTGGTGTAGCAACAATACAAACAAAGGGCGTTAGATAAGGTTTGGCATATGCGCTGCGCGAAAATTGTTGCCACAATGGGTCCAGCTACTGCATCAGTTGAAAAGATTGAACAACTAATAGACGCTGGCATGAATGTTGCTCGTTTGAATATGTCCCACGGCACACGAGCTGATCAGGTAAAGATGCTAGCTGATATCCGGTCAGCAGCTAAGAATAAAAACGTAGATATAGGTGTATTTGCCGATCTGCAAGGACCAAAGATAAGACTTGGATTGTTCTCTACCGGACCGAAAGAATTAGAAGCCGGAGCTAGTTTCATCATTACTACTGAAACGGTAGATGGAAGTGCCGAGCGTGCTAGCACCACATATTCTCAACTTCCGGCTGACGTGAATGTAAACGATGTCATTTTGATAAATGATGGCCTAGTCGCGCTTAAAGTTAAATCTAAATCAGAAACTGATGTTTATTGTGAAGTAATTGAACCAGGAGTTATCTCAAACAATAAAGGGATAAACCTTCCTGGAGTTGCAGTTAGTGTTCCTGCGCTATCTGAAAAAGATGAAGACGATTTGCGATGGGCATTATCTGCAGGAATTGACATGATCGCTTTGTCATTTGTGCGCAGCAGTCAAGATTTTTTTGATGTTAAACGAATAATGGATGAACTTGAAATTCGCGTTCCGGTGATTGCAAAAATCGAAAAACCTCAAGCCGTAAATGTCCTAGTAGAAATTTTGGAAGCTTTTGATGCAATTATGGTTGCACGTGGTGATTTAGGAGTAGAGCTACCGTTAGAGCAAGTTCCTATTGTGCAAAAACGAGCCATCACGTTAGCCCGGCAATTCTCAAAACCTGTAATTGTTGCAACGCAGATGCTGGAATCAATGGTTAATTCTCATCGCCCAACACGTGCGGAAGCATCAGATGTAGCAAATGCCATTTTTGATGGTGCCGATGCATTAATGTTGTCGGCAGAAACTAGTGTTGGCATTGATCCTAAGCATGCAGTTTCAACAATGGCATCAATTATTGAAACTATTGAACGACATGGTGGAACTAAACTTCCAGAATTGGGAAATGACTCAATCAAGTCCACTGCATTTGCTGTCGCCAGGGGAGCGGTACAAATCGCTCAAGCTGTATCCGCAAGTTATTTATGCGCATTTACTGAATCGGGACGTTCTGCCCGATTAGTATCTCGGTTGCGCCCCACCGTTCCTCTACTTGCCTTTACCCCAATTGAACAAGTGCGCCGACAATTGTCGCTGGTTTGGGGTGTGCAATCTTTTGAAGTTGCTAAGGCATCTAGCACAGATGAGATGGTCAGACACCTAGATCAGATGCTGGTTGAAACCAAACGTGCGCGTGATGGTGAATTGGTAGTAGTTGTCGCAGGCGTTCCGCCAGGTGTTTCTGGAACCACTAATGGAGTGCGCGTACACAAAATTGGACGCGCCGGAGTCAGTTGATTTAAGACCTTGTGCTAGATTAACGAC
>VGBH01000027.1 GCA_016870575.1 Actinomycetota bacterium | reverse complement strand
AACAGCATTTGAGATATTAATGCAAAATTGAATTCGATAAGTATTGCTTAGTAATCGATACCGCCACTAATCTACCTGAAGTGATTTTGACCCAAGTCTCAATCAGAAATGGATTTTTTAAGCATAAGGCATAGGAGCAATAAATGGGATTAGAGATGTTTGATTTATCTGGCCGAGTTGCCATGGTTTCTGGTGCAGCAAGTGGCATGGGTAAAGCAATGGCAACCGGAGTTGCGGAAGCTGGCGCGGATGTATTGTTGATTGATATCAATAAAGAGGGATTAGAACAAACCGCTCGTGAGCTTGGACATCTTGGCCGAAAAGTAGTAACAGCAGTTTGTGATGTTTCTGATTTGTCAGCAATTGATGAATTGTGGAAAACATCAGATAAAGAATTTGGCCGAATTGATTTTCTAGGCAATGTTGCCGGTAATGGTGCAAGCGGTAAGCCAGAAGAAGTTAGTATGGATTCGATTCAGTTGGCTTTACAAAATTTAGTCGTCGGTCGGTTTTATATGTGCCAGAATGCTGGTAAACGAATGCTTGAGCAAGGCAAGGGAAGTATTGTGAACATAGGATCACTGGCATCAATGAATGCTTTAGGTCGAAGTCACATTCCATACTCGATGGCTATGGGAGCGGTCATTCAAATGACTCGCGAATTGAGCACGGAGTGGGCTAGTAGAGGTGTGCGAGTAAATGCAATTCTTCCTGGTCAAGTTACGAATCCAGGAATGGAAAAAAGAATGCAAGATGACCCAGAGATTAGAGATATTTGGCTGCGTGGCTTGCCAATTGGTCGACTAGGACGCCCAGAAGAAATCAAAGGTCTTGCTGTGCTCTTGGCATCTGATGCATCTTCATTTATTACTGGTGCACTAATTCCATTTGATGGTGGAAACTTGGCGAAGAACGCTGGTGGATCACATCCAGGAATGCCAAGAGTTAGTTAGATTTTGGTTGAGCTAAGTTATAAATAACTAATCCAGTAATTGTTAACAACAATGCTGGGATTACCGCCAAACTAACTTGCTGTTGGAAAAGCAGCCAGCCAATAAGCGCGATGATTGGAATTTTGATTAGTCCAGTTAATTGCAAAATTGCTGCTTGACCGTGCTTTAAATATAAGTTACTCATCGCGTGCACAACTATTTGGCCGAAAAGCGTAATTAGTAAGATTCCGATCCATTCGCGCTGGGTATCGACTATAACTGAATACCCAATAATGGCCGCATAACCAAGCGCTGCAAGTGAGGCAATTGTGAATACAACTGAAACATATGCAAAGTTAGTAACTGTAGATCTAACCTGCTGACCAATAATCATATAAAGCGCAAATGTAATTGCTGCTATTACTAGCAACAGCAATGAGCCAAGATTCTTTGCTTCAAAAGAGTTGCCAACGTAAGCGTAGATAACAATGCCACCAAATCCCGCCATTAACCCAGCCCACTGTCCTGGAGTAAGCATTTGTTTGAAAATTATCAGTGAAAGTAAACCAACCCAAATAGTGCCAGTTGACATAATGGTATAAAAAACTGCCAGACTAACTTGATACAAGCCCTCCATATAAGTTATCAAGTGAATAGCTAGTGCTACGCCGGCAATAACCATTAATCCCAATTGTTTGCGACTAATTTTCCGATAGAACTTTGGTTGCGTTAGTAAAGCCAATGGTAAGAAAAATATTCCAGCAATCAAACAACGCCAAAACGATACAGATATTGGATCAATTGCATATGCAAGCACAATTGGACTTATAACTAGTGCTGAAGAGTGAATTACAATCAGATAACCGGTATCTCGGAATGGATGGTTTGCTATGCGATTACTAGCAGATGAAAAGTTCATTCTTTTCCCATTCGCATAATTATCTCAACCAGTTTTTGGTTGCGTAAGGTTATAAATCACGAGTCCAACTATAGTTAAAAGCAACGCTGGCACTACTTCAATTCCAATACGTTGATCAAAAAGTATCCAGCCGATAATTGCAATCAAAGGAATTTGTACTAAAACAGTTAACTGTAATAGCGAAGCCTCACCGTGTTTAAGATAAAGATTAGTTACGGTATGAACTATTATTTGACCAAAGAAAGTAATTAATAAAATTCCAACCCAATCACTGGACTGCTCAACCGCTATTGGATGACTAGTGATTAACGCATAACCAAATGAAATAAATGCGGCTACTGAAAAAACTACAGCAACGTAAGAAAAGTTAGTTATATTGGACCTTACTTTTTGTCCGATGACGATATATACAGCACTAGATAATGCGGAAACCAGCAACCAAATCAGTGCTGAGGAATTTGTGTTTTCCAGCGAATCTCCAATATAGGCATAAAGCAAAATGCCACTAAATCCAGCAATCAACCCGGCCCACTGGCCAGTTGTTAATCTTTGTTTCAAGAGAATAATGCCTAGCAAACCGACCCAGATTGTGCCGGTAGACATAATGGTAACTGCGACTCCCAAACTGACTTGATAAAGACCTTCCATCAGTGAGATGAAGTGAATTGCCAGTGTTAAGCCAGCAACTAACATAAAACCCCATTGGCTACCACTAATCTTTTTATAAAACCTAGGTTGGGTTATTAATGCAACTGGGATAAAAATTAGTGCACCAAAAAAACATCGCCAAAATGTAACTAACAGCGGATCCATTGCATAGGCAACAACAATTGGATTAAGGATAAGAGCTGAAACATTGATTGTGACTAAATACAACACATCGCGATATTTATGATCTTGGATTCGATCACCAGTGGATGCAAAAGTCATAATTAAATCAATTTAGTTTGCTGACCAACCACCATCAACTGACAACACTGTGCCATGGACGTAATCTGCTGCTGAAGAGGATAGAAAAACTGTAGCTCCAGCAAGATCAGCAGCTTGTCCCCAGCGTTTAGCAGTAATTCGGCTGGTGATAAACGCATATCGCTCGGGATAGTCTGTTTTGAGAGCCGTATTAATGTCTGTATCAATAAAGCCAGGGGCGATAGCATTTACATTTACGCCGTGTTGTGCCCATTCATTTGATATGGCCCTAGTGATTCCACCAATACCGTGCTTACTTGCTGCATAGCTCACAACATTAAGTCCACCTTGCAAAGTCCAAACTGAACCTATGAAAACAATCTTTCCACTCTTGCGTTCCACCATCTGTCTACCGATTTCTCTAGCTAGTACAAATGGTGTTTTGAGATTTACCTGCATTACCCGATCCCACATATCATCAGTGTGTTCGAGCACTGGTGATCGTTGGGTTATGCCGGAATTGTTTATTAAAATATCAATTTGAGTATTGGCTAAGTCTTTAGTTAGCGCAATTACTTCAGAATGGTTAGCAAAGTCGCACTTTATGGCGTGAAAACTTCTGCCCAAAGACTCTACTTGGCTGGCAACTTCACTACCAGCGGGATCCATTTGTGAGCTCACCCCAATAATGTCAGCGCCGTGTTCGGCGAGCGCGACAGCAATCGCCTGGCCGATACCTTTTCGAGCCCCAGTAACAACTGCGGTTTTTCCAGTCAAATCAAAACTTGTAGCGTTCATAAGATACCCAACCATTCCTCGTGGTGGAAAGTACCAAGTTTAGTTGGGATTATTGTTTAAAGTCGAATTGTTCTTGGAAATATTGTTTAGCTATTGCTGTGGGTTCGTTACCATAATCAATGAGTTTTTTGTGCTAAAAATCAATCTGTTGACTCGATAATCCTTTGAGCCTACGATTCACCACTAATCAGCGTGCCCGATCAACTTTTGGAGCGAAATGTCTAAGCCAGTTTTTGCGGTCGCCGATTCGATAGCACACAATTGGGTAGATCAAATAGCCGATGATCTCGGTTTTGAACTTAGGGTTGGACCAATTGCAACGCCAGATGATGTGGCAAAGCTAACCGAAGGCGCTGTTTCATTGATAGTTGCAACACAACCTGTAACCAGAGCAAAAATTGAAGCATTTGCTGACTCGGTTGAATCAATTGGTCGAATGGGTGTAGGTCTAGACAATATTGATTTAGATGCAGCAAAGGAACACGGAATTGCAGTAGTGCATCAACCTGCTTATGCAGTTGATGAGGTTTCTAATCACGCGGCAGCAATGATCTTGGCTTCGAATAGAGATTTAGTACAAGCTGATCGGGACTTTCGCAAAAGTGGTTGGCGTAGCAGAGAATTTCCGCGGGTAATGTCGCTGGAAAGTTCGGTGCTTGGCGTCATTGGTTGCGGTCGAATAGGGCATGCGCTTATGACCAAAATGCGACCATTCTTTAAAGAGGTAATTGGCTATGACCCAATGGTCAAAGCAGATAATTTTGATTTTGAATTGGTCAAATCAGTTGATGATTTGGCAAAGAGATCTGATGTAATCTCACTGCATTCTCCGTTAACTCCAGAAACAAAACATATTATTGATGCGCGAGTTATTTCTTTAATGAAAGATGGCGCAATGTTAGTAAATGTATCGCGTGGCGGACTTATCGATGAGGATGCTCTTTATTCGGCGCTCAAGTCGGGAAAGATTTCCTCATCTGGTCTTGATGTTTTTGAAAACGAACCACTACAGAAAGATTCCAGCCTGTACAACGCACCTAACTTGATTCTTACCAGCCATATCGCTTGGTATTCGGAAGTTGCTGGACCTCGATTAGTGCAGTGGTCTGCAATTGATGTTTTTGAATATTGGAAAACAAAGTCCATCAAACACGGTCGACTAGCAGTTGATCCACGAACCAAATAACCAAGGAGATATCTAATGGAAGAGGTATTCATCCCAGCCTTAGGAATGGCGATGGAAGAGGCTTATCTAGAAAAATGGATTAAGCAAGAAGGTGAAGCAGTTAATGCTGGCGATGTAATTGCATTAATTGAAACAGATAAAGCTCAAGTAGAAGTTGTTTGCGAAACGTCTGGCACGGTAGGCAAGCATCGATTTCAGGTGGGGGCATCGGTGCCGGTAGGTAATACCATCACAGTAGTTCTTGCACCAGGCGAATCGGAATAGGTAGGGGATAATCATGGGGGCAAGAGAAGAAATGCAATCAATGTTGCGAATGATGATGATGATTCGCAACTTTGAAGAAACTGCTGACCGATTAGCACTTCGAGGCAAACTTTCGGGTGGTATTCACAACTCATCAGGTCAAGAGGCTGTAGCTGTTGGCGTGATGAGTGCTCTTGCCCCTGATGATGTCATTGCTACTACACACCGCTCACATCACCATACCTTGGCAAAAAACTTTTCTGCTCGAGAAGTAATGGCTGAATTAATGACAAAAGTGACTGGTGTTTCGAAAGGTCGCGGTGCGTCAATGCACTTAGGCGATGTAGCACGTGGTCACTTTGGTGGAAACGGAATTGTCGCTGCCGGTATGGGTATTGGTATGGGTGCAGCACTTGGTATCAAGATGGCAGGTGACAAGAAAGTATCAGTTGGCTTTGTTGGTGATGGCGGTATGAATACTGGCCGTACCTGGGAAGCAATAAATATGGCTGCCATTTGGAAACTGCCATTAATTGTTGTGGTAGATAACAATCAATATGCAGTTGAGACTTTTATTAATCGAGTAACTGCAGGCGGAGATTTAGCAAAACGAGCAAGTGGTTTTGGACTACCCGCATCAACAATTGATGGTCAAAATGTTATTGAAGTGCGAGATGCAGTAGCAGCAGCCCGCGAATATGCACTTGCGGGAAATGGACCAACCTTTATTAACATGCTGACTTATCGATATTACGGTCATAACACTGGTGAAAAAGGACAATACCGAACCCTTGAAGAGATTGAAGATTGGCGAACGCATCGAGATCCAATTGAACAGTTTGCTGCTCGACTATTTAAAGAAGGTTTGTTGGATCAAGCAACATATGATGAAATGAAGGTAAGCGTTGAAGCAGAAATTCAAGATGCAGTTGAGTTTTCTGAGAATTCACCTCATCCAGATCCAAGTGAAGTAATGCTGAATATAGATTCCGGAAAGTTGAGAGGTTAATCATGGCTAACGATCCATCGTATTCTGAGGCTTACCAATCGGGTATTCGCGAAGAAATGTATCGCGACTCGAGAATTTTTATCCTAGGAACAGACCTGCAAGAACGTGGTGGTCACTTTGCCCAGGTAAAAGGAATTGCACAAGAGTTTGGCGGTGAGCGAGTTCGTGATACACCAATTTCAGAAGCTGCAATGGTGGCAGCTGGAGTTGGTGCAGCGATGTACGGCATGCGTCCAGTTGTGGATTTGAACTTTATGGATTTTTCACTTGGCGCAATGGACGAAATTATTAACCAAGCTGCACACATTAGATATATGTTTAATGGTTCAGTGCCGCTAATCATTCGCGCTACATCAGGTATTGCAGCAGGTGGAGCGCACCATAACAACAGCTTTGAATCTTTCTTCGCCCATACTCCTGGTTTATCAGTTGCTGTGCCAGGAACTCCCTATGATGTAAAGGGACTACTAAAGACAGCGCTTCGTGCTGATGATCCAGTTGTTTTTATGATGCACAAAAAGTTAACTGGTATTCGTGGGCCAATTGGTGGACCAGAAGATTTGGTGCCATTTGGTAAAGCCCGAATTGCGCGTGAAGGTGCAGATGCCACTGTTGTTTCTTACGGCTACACATTAGTAACAGCCGCAAAGGCTGCTGAAGTATTAGCCGCTGAAGGAGAGCAGATTGAGATTATTGATTTGCGCACTTTGTTCCCAATGGATATGGATGCGGTGATTAATTCACTCAAGAAACATGGCCGAATGGTGGTTGCTGACGAGGCACCTTTATTTGCATCGATAACTGCCGAGATTGCAGCTACTGCATCGGAAGTTGCGTTTGATTCGCTGAAGGGACCAATTGTTCGTGTTGGCGCTCAACGAGCTCCGCTGAGCGCAGATCCTGGACAGGTGGACGCAACAATTCCATCAGTAGACGATATGGTGGCAGCAATTCGTAAGGTGCTTAGTTACTAACCGAACTGCTAGGGAGTTGGTAAATGCCTAACTTACTACCCAAATTTCGCAAACCAGAATTTAGTGCGAAAAAACGTCGAGTAAAACGCTCACTAACTATTTACGATCTTCGTGATGCCGCGAAAAGTTGCACACCAACACCAGCTTTCGACTATACCGATGGTGCTGCTGAAGATGAAATCAGTTTGCAGCGCGCACGCGATGCCTATCGAAATGTCGAATTTCAACCAAATGTGCTCAAGGATGTATCCAAACTCGATACATCGATTGATTTGTTTGGTCAAAAATCAAGCTATCCGTTAGGTATTGCACCAACTGGATTTACTCGAATGATGAATACAGAAGGTGAAGTTGCAGGCAGTAGAGCGGCGGCAAAATTTGGTATTCCATTTTGTTTATCCACTATGGGAACAACTTCAATTGAAGATGTAGTTAAAGCTGCTCCAACTGGTCGCAATATGTTCCAGTTGTATATGTGGAAAGATCGCGAAAAAAGTATGGCTTTAGTCGATCGAGCTGCTAAAGCTGGCGTAGACACCTTGGTCTTAACAGTTGATGTTCCAATTGCTGGGGCCCGTTTGCGAGATGTGCGAAATGGATTAACTGTCCCACCAACCCTGACTTTGAAAACAATGTTGAATGCAGCTCCGAGAATTGGTTGGTGGTGGAATTTTCTAACAAAACCAAAATTAGAGTTTGCCTCACTTGGTGAATGGCCTGGCACTGTTGCTGAGCTAATTGACAGCATGTTTGATCCGACTATTGATTATCAAGATTTGAAGTGGATCCGTGGTTACTGGAAGGGCAACCTTGTAATCAAAGGAATTCAAACTATTGAAGATGCCAAATTGGCATTTAATCACGGTGTTGATGCGATTGTGCTATCAAATCATGGCGGGAGACAACTTGATCGCGCTCCTGTCCCGCTTTATCAATTGCAAGATACCGTGAAAGCAGTTGGCCGAGATAAACCTATTCACATTGACACTGGAATCATGCACGGCGCAGATGTAGTAACTGCATTAGCTCACGGCGCAAAGTTTGCCTGGGTTGGTCGCGCATATTTGTATGGATTAATGGCTGGTGGTCAACTGGGCGCAGAGCGCACGCTAGAAATCTTGACAACTCAAATGAAGCGAACTATGAAATTACTCGGTGTCAGTGAGGTTGCTGAACTTGAGCCTAAACACGTTAAGTTCTTACAATGAGTTTTGTAGTTGTTGCCAAATTTCAAGTTAAGTCAGATAAGAATCAAGAATTTAAAGAGTTAATAACAAAAACCGCTGAACAAAGTTGGCTTGAAGCAGGTTTAGTTAAATACATTTTGGTGGAAGATCCAACTCAGCCAAACCTTTTTACCTTGGTTGAGTTTTTTGCAACTGAATCTGACTTTCAAGCGCATCGCGAGTCAGCACATTTGGCAAAGTTTCGTGAGCAAGTTAGCGATTTGTTGGCTACTGCTCCTGAAGTGGTGCGCGGCATCCCCACACTTGCTAATCGAAATTCAAAAGCCGATATTTGATAATTTTATTCGAGATACAGAAGTTGATTTCAGCATCAGCTTAATGGAATTAACAAGTCGCACTTCCCAAAAGTGAAACGCGCTAAAGATTTATTCTAAATGATATAGGCATTGGGCTATTGCTTCAGTTTCGCCAGACCCTGGTTTTCCAGATTCTCGGTGTTCGAACGCTAACTTATCTATACAATCATAGTAATTTAGATATTTCTCATCTTCAGTTAAAGCAGGCTCTGAATCAGCGCAAGCAGATAGAGCGAAAGAGAGCAATAGAGTGGTAAGAATAAGCCTTATTCTCATAACAAAATTATAAAAGATAGAGCTGTTCCCTGACTAATCAAGATGTTGCAGGCAATCTGATGGTCCGGTGTAGCCTTCAGCAGAGGCTACGGCTCCTGGCTTTCGATTCTCTTCCGTTCGATTTTCAATGCACTCTTGGAACTTGCGTTCCTCTTCCTTTTGAATTAACTCAGCTTCACTATTTGAGCAACCGGAAACTAAAAATGCAATAAGCGAAAGAATTATTGTTATCGAGCGCATCTCTTAACCGTTTCCGAATCTACCAACTTAAGTCCTGGCTTAGTTTTCCTATCAGTTTTTGATCAAATGCCAATTCCAGAGAGTACATTTTCAACAAAAGCTTTTGCTCCAGCGACGTCACCGGTTTCAGCAATCTCTGCAGTCCATAAATCAGGACCTAAACAAATGCCAACAACCCCAGCTTTTAAGTATGAATTGACCTCTGATGGTTTGACGCCACCAGAAACTACAATCGGCAAATCTGGTAGTGGTTCTAACACAAAATCAACATAACTTAAACCACCAACAGCATTGATTGGAAAAATTTTTACACTATGAGCTCCGAGCTTCATTGCTCGAACCATCTCCGAGGGCGTTAAGCAACCAGGTGTAACTGGGATGCCCAGATCGACGGCAGCTTTTACAACTTCTTTATCCAAATGAGGTGATACCACAAAATTAGCACCAATCTTGGCCATCTTTTTAACCTGCTCAACTGTGCGCACAGTTCCTGCGCCAACTCGAGTTACACCTTCGTCGATGAGTTGTTCAATTACTTTTGGCGCATCTGGCACTGTCATTGTTATCTCAATTGCAATCACACTGGTATCTGCAAGTGCTCGACCAATTGTTAACGCGTGAGCAGGGTTGTTTGTCCTGAGAACTCCAATTATTCCTTTTTGTTGTTGTGTCATATCGCAGTGAGACCCGAATCCATTACAAATAAACTTCCATTTATGAATCGTCCTTCAGGACCAAGTAGGAATGCGATTCCATTAGCAACTTCTTCGGGCGTACCCATGCGTCCATCAAGTTGTCTTGCTTCCATCATTTTTCGAGTAGCCACCGGGTCTGGTGCATCTGCCAAAATCTTCTCAATCCAAGTGGAGTCAACTGTTCCTGGTGCGATTGCATTTATTCGAATTCCCTCGGCAGCATGATCTGCACATATCGCACGAGTCATACCAGCAACTCCAGCCTTCGAGGCACAATAGGCAACTCGATTCTTAAGTCCAACTATTGAAGCAGCTGATGCCACATTAACAATTTCGCCACCACCAGCAGCAATCATTTTAGGTACAAAATATTTACACATAATAAATGAGGCTTTTAGATTCACATCTAAGGTCAAATCCCATTCTGCAAAGGATGTGTTTTCAACATTGCGGGCAAAACCAACGCCAGCGTTATTTACTAATTTATCAACCTTTGCTTCACCTAATGCTTTATCTAAACTTGGCATAATGTTTTCAGAATCACTTAAATCAAGTACCAGCGATTGAGTTCTTGCGCCAAGTGCAGTTAGCCCAGCTACCGCTTTTGCTAACGGCTCTTCATCTTTATCCAAGATAAATAGATCATGTTTAGTGCTGGCAAGTTTGCGTGCGGTAGCCAAACCAATGCCGTTTGCTGCACCAGTAATTAATACTAGCTTTTTGTTGCTTCCTGGATAACTCATTTTTCCTACCTTTTCTTATTCGCAAGTTCCTGCAGTGAGTCCCAAACTGCAGTGGATACGGTTAGTTCAGTTTTAACTTTAGCTCTGTTTTGATTTTCAATATCTCCTGGAATCAGCACCGGCTGATTGGGATTTATTGGCACTGTAGCGCGATAAATACTAGTTGCCTGATCAACATCTGACAAGAATAAATCTAGCGGAACTAGCTTTTCTGGGTCTATCACAATCAATACTGTGCCAAAACCGTTGATGTACTTTGGATTTACGTTGGGATGTATTTGTGAAAGTGCGCCACCTAACAGTTCAATCATCAACGTTAAACAGTAACCCTTATGGCCACCGAACGGTAATAGTGCGCCACCGCTATAAAAATCATTTGGATCTTGACTCGCTTTGCCGTTTGCATTAATAATCGTATCTGGCGGTATGGATTGACCATTTGCACGTGCAACTCTTAATTTTCCTTCCGCACTTGCAGCAGTAGCAAAATCAATTACAACTGATTCGTTGGAAGTTGGAATTCCAGCGGCAAATGGATTAGTACCAAATAACCGTTCTTTACCACCGTAGGCAGCAACTGATGCATCACCATTGCACCACATCAACGCAATTAAATTTTCATCTGCTAATCGATCCACATATTCGCCTAATCGACCGATATGGTTGCAGTTTTGAATAGTACCGATTGCAATTCCTGTTGCTCTCGCTTTCGCGCTTACTTGCCGCATTGCTAATCGGCAAGCAATAGTGCCCCAACCCCAACAGGCATCAATCACAACAGCTGAAGAAGTTTCACTTGTGACAACTGGCTTAGCATCTGCCTTTACCAAACCAGAGTTGACCGATTCGGTATATTCCAATAGTCGAATGACGCCATGTGAAGCGTGTCCCACCGCTTGCGCGCCTATCAGCGAATCGGTAATTATCACGGCATAGTCCTTTGGAGTGCCTACATCAGTTAGAACTTTGACACCAAGTTCTCTAACTTCTGATAGCGGTACCTGGATATTCATACTCATTTATCTTTTCACGTTCCCAGCTCCTAAAACAGTGGGTGTAATCATACAAAATTCATTGCCCAGATTCTTGTTAAACCAATTGGTGGTTACTACACTGATACCATTAAATGCTTAGGAGTTTACTTTGCCTAAGAATGTACTTGTTGGACTTGATGTTGGCACGTCATCAGTAAAGGCACTATTCATTACGGATTCTGGCGAAGTTCTAGATCGAATTGAATCAAAGATTCACACTAACTATGACCAATCTGGGCACGCAGAACAAGATGCAAATGAATATTGGCAAGCTGTAGTAGATATCTTTCAACGAGCAGGAAGTCTAAAAGACGATGTCGTTGCAATCGGTCTTTCTGGGCAAACACCATCAGTTGTCTGTATAGATGAATTTGGAAATCCAACATATCCAGTACTGATTTGGCAAGATGTTCGTTCAAGTCAAGAAGCTGAAGAGCTCTTGGAGCATTTTGGTAATCCAGTAGCAACGATTGGTACATCGCTGCCATGGTCTGCTTCAGCGTGTCCAGCAAAATTGTTTTGGTTGGCACGAAATGAACCACAGGTAGTTGCAAAGACCCGATGGGTGCTGCAACCAAAAGATTATGTCGGCTTTAAGTTAACAGGTGCAGCAATCTCTGACCCTTGGTCTTCAAAGGGCTTATGCAACGTATTAACTAGAGAACCAATTGATGTTCTCTTTGAATTTGTTGGCTGGAATAAGCAAGTAACGCCAGAATTACTAGATGGTCAAGCCAGTAGAGGAAAATTAACTGCGCTGGCAGTTTCTGAACTTGGACTGTCAAGCGAAAACATCAAGGTAACCGTCGGGCTCTCTGATGCTATGTGTGGGATGTTAGCGATTGGAGCGCTGACGCAAGACCGAGCTTTCATTATTACTGGTACGTCAGCCATAGTTGGTATTTCAACTGATAGCAATGTAACTGATGCGGCAGGGCTTTACGTGATACCGAAGAGTTGCTCACCAAAAGCAGTTGTTTATGGCCCAACTCAATCTAGCGGTGCTTCAGTTGCTTGGGTAGCAAACTTGTTTGGAGTTTCTATCGATGATGTGATGGATCAGGCAGCAAAAGCAAATTTAATGTTTGTTCCGACGTATTTGCCCTACATTAGCGGCGAGCGAGCACCGATTTGGAGAACTGATATTCGTGGATCATTCAATCTAGTTGATTCAGCAGCGACTCAATCAGAATTCTTTGCAGCTGTGCTAGAAGGAATATCACTTCACGAGCGCTCGGTATTGGATGCTGCCAGTTCTACCCTTTCAACTAACTACTCATCAATAACTCTTGGTGGACATGCTGGAAATGATCAACGCTGGGACCCCATTCGTCTGCGGACCCTAGGAAAGGGGCTGGAGCGAAAAACTGATATCGATTCCACCACAAGAGGTGCGGCAATGCTGGCAATGACGAATTCGGGGCTGGGATTGACCGAAACGGCCGAATTGCTCAAACCAAGCTCCACCCCCTCTTCTCCAGATTTGGATCAAATCAACTATTCCGAGGCGAGATATCGAGATTTCTTAGCACTTCGCAGTAATTTGCTCAGTTTTCACAGTTCTCGAACTTAGTCATAAGTTAGCCATTAATTCGGATGATTTTTCACAAAAATAAAGGTTGTCATCAACCCCTCTGTTCTGAGAGGATACTTCCCTCATCGTGTGTATTGGGCTTGCGATGGGAGAGGAGAAAAAATGGTTCGATTGATTAGCAAACGCGTATTAGTTCTTATATCCGCGCTTGTAATCACTATCTCAGGTGCAATCACTATGCAGTCAGCCAACGCTGCTACAAGTGCCACATGTAACCTGAATACAAAAGTAGCAAATGCTGCTTGTGATGAAGTTGTTTATGGAAATCTCCACCGTATAACGAATCTAGATCGTGTGGGAGGAAGTGGTGGTGCATATTCAGATTCACAGATGTCATACATCACTTCAGGACTTCTATATCGTTTCGATGAAAACTTAGTCCCACGACGTGACTTGGTAACACAGAAGATCACCTCAAAGGATGGTTTGACTGTAACTTTGAAACTTCGCCCACTCCGCTATTCAGATGGCTCTCCAGTCCGTGCGCAGGACGTAGTTGTTGCTTATCAACGCTGGGCGAGTTCAGGTGCTTCACCTGCATACATTGCCAAAGTTGCATCGATGCGCGAAGTTAATGTCAATACTCTAGAAATTCAGTTAAAGACAAAATTCCCAGATATTGATTTCACTCTTGCTCAGCAATTCTTAGGAATTCATCCTTATGACCGAGTTAACACTCCAGCTAAGGCACTTGAATACTTCAAGAATCCAGTTTCTGCTGGACCAATGAAGGTAAAGCAATTTACCCCAGGCACTGACACATTTGTTGTTGAAGCGAATCCAAACTATTGGTCAAAGCCTGTGGTTAAGCAGTTGAAACTGGTTTACCTACCAGATGCAACTTCTCGCCAGTTAGCTTTGCAGCAAGGAACTATTGATTATGCTTTCGAGTTGGCGTTAACAGCTCAGAAAGAACTTGCTTCTCCAACAGTCAAAGTGTTCCCACACTTCGATCCAGGTACCTTTATGTTGGCAATCAATATGAACCCAGAGCAGCCAAACGCTGCGCTTAAAGATGCTCGAGTTCGTCGAGCGATCTCAGCTGCAGTAGATCGTGCTCAGGTTATGCGTGTTGCATTTGCTGATCTTGCGAAGCCAAACTGCGGTATGCAGTTCAACGTAAATAATCCACTTTACGTTTGCTCGCTACCTAAAAATGGTGCTCGCGATGTTGCGTTAGCAAAGTCATTGTTAACTCAAGCTGGCTATGCAAATGGTTTCAAGATGACCATGCTTTATCCAAACCGCGTGCTGTGGCCAGAAGCAACTGCAATCATCAAGCAAAACTTGCTTGAAGTTGGCATTGATGTAACTCTACGCCCCGAGCCAGATGCAAATATCGGACCATACATTACCTCTAAGCAATGGGAAATCATGTGGTTCGGTAATAACGCACCAACACCGATTCTCCAGCTTTCTAACTGGTTCGCAATTGGTGGCCTATGGGCTAACAACGTTGGTACTGGTAAAGCAACCGTTCCGGGAGATGTCGCAATGAACAAACTTCTGGATGATGCTGGCACCGCCACTAACCTGAAAAAGCGCAAGGATCTACTAACTAAGTTAGAGAAGTTGGCTTACGATTCATCGCACTTCATTCCAATTGGTACCCGATATCGTCTATCTGCAACAAGAATCGGGGATGGTATTGCGCGACCACCAATTCCAGGTGACTTGTGGTTCCACATTGGTTTAAACCCTCCTCTTCCTAAGGATTAGTTGAACTAAGAAAGGTTCAATTAAAGCTCAATCGGAACAGGCAACAGGGAGAGCGGCTAGTAAATTGCCGCTCTCCCTGTTGAACTTTGGTCAAAAGCTACTAAGGAGTTAAGCGATGGCACAAGCCGCTGGTGCAACTGGTAAGACCGAGCAAAAAGTGGTTGATAACCGAAAGGTGTTCGCATTCGAAATTGGGTTCAGACTCATCAGAGCAATGGCAGTTTCCTTCTGGGTAACGGTGATTGCCTTCTTGATGATGAGAATTGCACCAGGCGATCCAGCTCGTGCTGCTTTAGGACTTGAAGCTACAGAAGAAGAAGTCGCTATTCTTCGAAAGCAATTAGGACTTGATCGTCCATTGTATGAACAATTTATTAATTTCTTTACCGGAGTGCTAAGGGGAGATTTTGGCATCTCTTTATCATTTAACCGAGAAGTATCAGACATCATCTTTACAGCACTACCAACATCATTGTGGCTAGTTTTGCTGACATTTATTATGGGGTGGTCCATTGTCATTCCACTTGCTCTTTTTGTGGCAACTTCAAAGAGCGTAATTGTTGCTTATTTATTCAGATCAACCACGGCAATTTCGATTGCACTACCAAACTTCTTTATTGCTCTAATTCTTATTTTGCTTATTGGGCATCCGCTCTTTGGCTATACACCTGAGTTTCCTGAAAATCTTGGCTATCTGTGGTTGCCTGCATTTGTAATGGTTTCATCAGGCGGTATTGCAATTATGACGAGAATTTTAGCCAGCTCCATTAGTGATACTTTAAAAGAAGAATATGTTGAAACTGGAGTATTTAGAGGCATAAGTCGATTCAGATTCTTATTCTATTATCTTCTTAAACCATCGCTTGCTCCAACAGTTGCTCTAGCTGCATTTGGATTAGGCACTGCAATTGGAACCACTGCGATTATTGAATCAATTTTTTCTATCCCTGGAGTTGGCACTGAATTGCTTGCAGCTGTTAACGGACGAGATTATCCAACAGTTCAGGCTCTCACATTTATTTTTGGTGTGATGGTTGTGTTTATTAGTTTTATCGGTGACTTATTGGCCTATTGGCTAGATCGGCGCGTGAAACTCTAATGTCATTTAAAAAGTTCAGACGTTGGATGGATGAGCCAGGTAACTCGCTGGTTTTTACTGGTTCTACAATGTTTGTTATCGTAGTGTCGGCAGGAATTTTAGTCCCGCTCTTTTATCGCTTTGGTCCTTATGATTTTGTTGGTGAACCTCTTCAGTCACCAAGTTGGGCATATCTGTTTGGAACTGATCAGTTGGGAAGAGATATATTTTCCAGAACTTTTCACGCGGTATATCGGGATATGGGTGTCGCATTTCTTGGAGTTTCCATTCCTTTCATTACAGGTACTTTAATTGGAATCATTCTCGGTATTTCTAAAAGCAAGAAGACAACGAGTTTAATCGGCTCGGTAATTGATGGAATCAATGCTTTTCCGCTATTAATTCTTGCTGTCGCATCAATTGCATTCCTTGGCCCAGGCCTTAGTAGCGTAATCATTATTTTGTCGTTAGTAAACTGGGCGAGATACGCAAAAATCGCAAGAACTAAAGCAGTAGTTGTAAGCAAGGCAAACTACATTGAAGCGGCATACACTCTTGGATATCCAAAAAGACGAATTTTTCGCAAACATATTGGTCCGAACGTTTCATCTGAAACTATTGCTTATGCTCTCAGTGATTTCATAATTGTAATTCTGCTTGTTGCTGGCTTATCTTTTCTTGGTTTAGCAGCAACGCCGCCAGCAGCAGAATGGGGCGCGATGATTAGTGAGGGCCGCCCATATTTAATTAGTTCCCCTTGGGTATCAACATTTCCAGGAATAGCTCTTTGTTGGTCTGCAATATCGCTGTCACTTGTAGTTGACGGGTTAAATCGTCGAGAAGGGAAAGTTTAGTGGCGACTAAAGAGCTTCTAGTTGACATCGATTCTGTTCAAATCACTGTCAAGTTATCTCGTACTCGACGTTTACAGATTGTTGATTACGCGAGCATGCAAGTGCATCGCGGTGAGATGATGGGTTTAATTGGTGAATCTGGATCTGGAAAAACAATGCTATGTCGCGGATTTACTGGAACCTTGGGTCGGCGGGATGCATATATCTCTGGTGGAAAACTTCTGTTTGATGGTATTGATTTAGTCAAAGCAAAACCTGAAACTTGGCGGGATGTGCGGGGTAAAAAAATCGGATATGTGCCACAAAGTGCTCTAGCAGGTCCAAATCCAGTTCTAACTACTGAGTCACAGTTACGCGAAGCTTTAATGAACGATAAAACATTAGATAAGAATGCTATCCGTAAGCGGTCTATGGAATTGCTTGAGATTGTGCAGATAAGAAGACCAGATATTGTGATGAAGCAATATCCCTACCAACTATCTGGTGGTATGAAGCAACGAGTAATGATTGCGTGTGCAATTGCATTAAATCCTGATTTAGTTGTCGCTGATGAGCCAACAACTGGATTGGATGTAACTGTACAAGCTGAAATTATGAGACTACTTAAAGACATTAGGGCAGAATTCAACACTGCGATTATCCTGGTATCTCATGATTTGCCTTTAATAAATGATGTTTGTGACCGGATTACGGTTATGCACGCAGGCGCGACAGTTGAATCACTTCCATCAAGTGAGATTAAAAATTCGAAACACCCGTACA
>VGBH01000026.1 GCA_016870575.1 Actinomycetota bacterium | reverse complement strand
TTATTGGAAAGCTAATTGATTTAGTGATTGGCTTTAGAATTTCAGCTGATGAAGAGCAAGCGGGAATAGATGTTTCATTCCATGCCGAGCGCGGATATGAGTTATCTGATTCTTCATCAGGTGGACTAAGTGGCGCATCGAAGGGAGCATAAAAATGAAACTCATTACTGCAATCGTTAAGCCATTCAAGCTAGATGATGTAAAGACTGCTTTAGCTACAGCTGGCGTTAATGGCTTAACTGTTTCTGAAGCTAGCGGTATGGGCAGACAGCGTGGACACGTTGAGGTATATCGTGGCGCTGAGTATGCCGTTGATCTCGTGCCAAAGATTCGTATCGAAGTTCTGGTTGACGATGCACAAGTTGCTCAAACTGTTGATGCGATTGTTAAGGCTGCCAATACTGGAAAAATTGGCGATGGCAAAGTCTGGGTTGTTCCAGTTGAATCAATTGTTCGGGTTAGAACAGGAGAGAGTGGTACGGCGGCTTTGTAGAAGTCAAGTTCAGTGTATTAGTATCAACAGCAGGTGCTTGTAGTCCCATTCTCAAGCACCTGCTGTTACTTTTTAAGGAAGAAATTGCCAGCACTTGCCGAGATAAGAAATCATCTAGTATCTGCCAAATTAACTATTCCAGAGTTAAATGAGCAGCTTTATTTTGAAACCAATCATTGGATAGAAAAATTATTCAACGGCATTTCGTCAGATAAAAGCGGTATCGCATTAGTTGGTATTGGTGGATTTGGAAGAGCTGAACTCACGATAGGTTCGGACTTGGATTTATTGCTTTTGCATAGTGCGAATATGTCGAATTCAGCTAGCGAAATTGCAGAAAAGATTTGGTATCCAATCTGGGATAGTGGTGTTGGGCTAGATCACTCAGTTAGAACTATTGAACAAACCCTGAAGCTTGCCGAAACAGACTTGCGTGTTTTGTTTGGACTGCTTGATATGCGCCTTGTGGCTGGCGATGCTGAACTTACTCAGAATTTGAATGATCGAGTGCTGCAATTATGGCGTAAGAGTTTCAACAAGCGGTTACCAGAAATTATTGAAGCAGATCACCAACGACAAGATTCTTATGGCGATTTGGCTCATCTGCAAAATCCAAACTTGAAAGAATCTAGAGGTGGGCTTCGAGACTTAGTTACGCTAAGCGCAATCGCTAAATCTTGGCAAGTTGAAGTCGGACTAAACTCTCTGCAGCAAGCAAAACGGACATTGCTCAATGCGAGATCAGCTCTTCATTTGGTGAGTGGTAAATCAATTGATCTTTTAAGTCAGGACTATCAGGCTGAAGTAGCTGATAAATTGGGTTATAGATCAACTGACGAATTACTTAAAGATATTTATAAATCAGCTAGAACAATTTCGTTTAGTTATCAAAATGCAATTCGTAATGCTAGCTATCTAACCAAAAAAAGTGGGATTTTTTCTGGACGCTCTAAAGCACGTCGACCCGTTGCCGATGGGGTTGTAGTTATTGATAATCAAATTCAGCTGGCAATCAATCACGAGCCCAGCCATTCATTACTTTTGCGAGTGGCAATCGCAGCAGCTGAGCACGAATTGGGAGTAAACCCAGAAACATTGAAAAATTTGCTCGCTAGCGAAAATACATTTACCTGGGATGACAATAAACGTGCATTGTTTTTATCACTTCTGGCAAGTGGGCCAGGATTGATTGAGTCCTGGGAAGCACTTGATCAAGTAGGGGCAATTGATTTGATTCTGCCTCAATGGCAGCCGATTAGATTTGCGCCGCAACGAAATTCTGTGCATCAATTTACTGTTGATCGACATCTGATTCAAACCGTAGTTGAAGCAAGCAAGCTAACAACTTCCGTTGCACGGCCAGACATTCTGCTGATGGCTGCACTTTTGCATGATATTGGTAAGGCAAGAATGGAAGATCACAGCGTGCTCGGTGCACAGTTAGCAGTTGAGATAACTGAGCAGATGGGTTTTTCGAGATTGGATCGAGAGTTAATCGAATCATTGGTGCGGCATCATTTGTTACTTGCAGAAACTGCAACAAAACGTGACTTGGATGATGTTTCTACCATTGAGTTAGTAATGGAAAATGTGAAGTCCCAATATGTTCTTACATTATTGCATCAGTTAACTATTGCCGATGCCTACGCAACCTCCTCAATAGCCTCTTCAAATTGGCGACTTAAGTTAATTGATCAACTTGTTGATTTAATAAAGAAGTCGTTAACAGGTGAAGGTGTGGTTGCGGAACCCGACTTACGCGATGATCTTGAAATTGATAGCCATAGTATTGGTATCTCTATTCAGTTTGACGGCAACGAATATCTAATTCGAACATCTGTGCCAGACAGCCCTGGAGTGCTCGCAAAAGTTGCTGGCCTTTTAGCGCTTAATCGCTTATTGGTTCGGTCAGCAAAAACAAAAACCATAAAAGATAGAGCAGTGAGTCAGTGGCACATTCAGCCGCTCTTTGGTGAAACTCCCAGTATTGATTTATTACGAAGCGAGTTAAATCGGGTCATTCAAGGGAGCATCGATGTTGCTAAGTTGCTGAAAGAGCGCGAGGAGTCAGCAATACTGCAGAGCAAGATAGTAGCTCCACCAAAAGTTGTTTTTCCGAAGGTTGAATCGAGATTTACCGTAGTAGAGGTAAGAGCGCATGATGCACCAGGTTTGCTCTATCGAATTGCTAATCAAATTGCAAAGCAAGATTTAGATATAGCAGCAGCGATAGTTTCAACTCTCGGCGCAACTGTGGATGACGTGTTTTATATTCTGAACAAGAGTGGCGAGAAGTTAAGTTCTCAGCAGCAGGCTGAATTGAGCCAAGCAGTGTTAGCTGAACTTAGACTTTAGTAAACTTTGACAATGTTCAATCAGCTCTCTAACCGGTTGTCAGCAGCCCTTCGTGAAATTCGTGGAAAAGGACGACTTACCGAATCTGACGTTGATGATGCACTTATTGAGATTCGGGCTGCACTAATTGAGGCTGATGTTGCACTTTCAGTTGTTCGGGAGTTTGCTAAAACCATTAAAACTCGTGCCGTCAGAGCTGAAATATCTACGGCTTTAAATCCGGGTCAGCAGTTCATTCGAATTGTGCATGAAGAACTGGTAAAGATACTTGGTTTAAATACCCGAACCCTGAGGTTCACAAGCGGTTCGCCAACAGTAATTATGTTGCTGGGTTTACAAGGTGTAGGCAAAACTACGTTAGCGGGAAAATTAGCGCTTTGGGCCAAATTACAACAGCGAACACCGCTACTGGTAGCAGCAGATCTTCAACGTCCAAATGCTGTTGATCAGTTAAAAGTGATTGCATCGCAGGCAGAAGTAGCAATTTATGCTCCAGAGCCCGGAAACGGTATTGGCAATCCAGTTGCGGTTGCAAAAGATGCTCTTAAGTATGCCGCTGGCAGAAATGACGTAATAATTATTGACACTGCTGGTCGACTCGCTATTGACGACGAACTCATTAAGCAAGCTGTTGAAATTAAAAAGGTGGTAAATCCAGCAGAGACCTTGTTAGTAATTGATTCAATGATTGGTCAAGATTCAATAAACATCGCTACTGCATTTAATGAATCAGTTGGATTTGATGCCGTTGTGCTAACCAAACTCGATGGCGATGCACGTGGCGGCGCTGCGCTTTCACTTGTTTCCACCACTGAAAAACCTATTATGTTTGCATCAACGGGAGAGAAGTTAACAGATTTTGATTACTTCCATCCGGATCGAATGGCTTCGCGAATTTTGGATCAAGGCGATGTACTTACACTAATTGAGCAAGCCGAGCGCACACTAGATAGTCAACAAACAACAAAACTTGCAGAATCAATTAAATCTGGAGACGGATTTACTCTAGAAGATTTTCTAGAACAGCTTCAAGCAGTTAAGAAAATGGGAAATCTTTCCAGTATGTTTAGTATGTTGCCCGGCGCAGGAAAAATGAAAAATCAACTTGCTGATTTAGATGACAATCAGTTAAAGCGCACAGAAGCAATCATTCAATCAATGACTCCAGCTGAGCGAGTAAACCCTGAAATCCTAAATGGATCAAGAAGGGCACGTATTGCTGCCGGTTCGGGAACGAGCGTGATGGAGATAAACACCGTAGTTAAGCGCTTTAGTGAAGCCCAGCAAATGCTCAAGCGTGGGATTATTCCTGGCATTGGCGCTATTCCAGGCGCTCCCAAATCCACTGCAAAGAAGAACAAGCCTGGCAAGGGTGCCCGAAGAAGTGGAAATCCTGCCAAGCGCGCTCAACAGGGCTAGTGAATCGCCCTAAATGGTCTTTGGCTACAATCCGCCTCGCACTTGCTCGACCCTCTCTTCAAGCAAAGGCACCACGTGGTTGTGTTGTGAGCGCCCCACTCTCGCTTGCACGACCCTCCACAACAAACTAAAGGAACTAAGTGGCTGTAAAGATTAAGTTGAAGCGAACCGGCAAAGTGCATTTGCCTCAGTATCGAATCGTTATTGCTGATTCACGTAGTGCTCGCAATGGCAGATCAATTGAAGAGATTGGGTTTTATTACCCGAAAGAAGAGCCATCAAGAATTGAAGTTAAGTCTGATCGCGTCCAGTATTGGTTAGGTGTAGGCGCGAAGCCAACTGAGCCAGTAGTTGCTATTTTGAAAGTTACTGGCGATTGGCAAAAGTTTAATAATCTTCCTGGTGCTGAAGGCAGTTTGAAAGTTGCGGCTGCTAAGCCCGACAAAAAGGCTGCATATGCGGCAGCTGTTGCTGACTCTGAGTCAGCAAAGGTTTCACTAGATGCGGATCGTGATGCTGCTAAAGCAAAACTAACTGCGCCAAAGGTGGTAGAAGCACCAGTAACGGAGCAGCCAGTAATTGATTCAGTTGCACAATCTGAGACTTCGGCTGAAAACTCTGCAGTTGAATCAGCGGAAACACCAGCAGTTGATGCTGCTCCTGAAACAAGTGAATAACTGTGATTAATGAAGCGCTTGCACACTTAGTAAAAGGTATTGTGGATCATCCTGATGATGTTTCAGTTATGGAACGCACTACAAAATTCGGTAAAGCTCTTGAAGTATCAGTACACCCTGAGGATTTTGGTCGGGTAATTGGACGCAATGGTCGCACTGCAACTTCAATCAGAACTGTCGTGCATGCTTTAAATGGTGGCCGAAAAGTTCGAATCGATTTTCTCGACATTAACGGAAACTAAATTTTGCTGGTCGAAGTTGGTCGACTAATCAAAGCGCACGGCATTAAGGGCGAGTTGATTGTTGAATCGCTAACGGACTTTCCGGAGCTTCGGTTTGCAAACGGTGCAAAACTGCATACCGATACAAATCAAATATTTACAGTTGAGCGGTGCGCTAGTCACAGTGGCAGATTGTTGATGAAACTTGTTGAAATTACTGATCGTACGCAGGCAGAAAATCTAGCTAAAGTCGTTTTGTTTGCCGAAGTTGCAAAAGATGATTTACCGCCGGAAAAAGGTAAATACTTTGATCGTCAACTTATTGGTTTACTGGTTGCCAAGCTGGATGGCGCTGTGATTGGAAAAGTTGAAGATGTAGTACATCTTGCTAAACAGGATTTGTTAGTAGTAAATAGTTTTGGGAAAGAAGTGCTAATTCCTTTTGTTGATGAAATAGTGCCGGAAATTGATCTGGAACAAGGATTAATTAGAATAAATCCGCCAGTTGGGCTTTTGGAGTTATCTGATGAAAATTGATGTTATCACAATCTTTCCACAGTACTTAGCGCCCTTAAGACTCTCTCTAGTTGGTAAAGCTATTGAAAACCAAAAGTTGAGTTTAGATGTGCATGATTTACGAGATCACACTACTGATTTACATCGCACCGTTGATGACACTCCTTACGGCGGTGGTCCGGGAATGGTAATGATGCCTGAACCATGGGGTGCAACTCTTGATGAGCTATTAAACAATGATTCGATTTTGATTATCCCAACACCAAGTGGAGTTAAGTTTGATCAAGAAATGGCTGAGCAATTAGCAAGTAAACCCCATCTAGTTTTTGCTTGTGGCAGATATGAAGGTATTGATGCGCGAGTGGCGCAGTATTATGAAAAGAAGGTAACCGTCCTTGAAGTGTCAATCGGTGATTATGTGCTTGCCGGTGGTGAGGTGGCTGCGATAGTAATGATTGAAGCTATCGCAAGGTTGATACCAGGTGTATTAGGAAATTGGGACTCAGCTGTTAATGATTCATTCGCTGAAACTGAACACGGCCGCCTACTTGAAGGACCGGTCTACACCAAGCCAGCTGTTTGGCGAGGTCTTGGGGTGCCAGAGGTGCTTCTAAGCGGCAATCACGCCGAAATCGCAAAATGGCAAATAGCGCAAGCAAAACAACGCACCGCGATTAGACGTCCTGACCTGACCGGTGAATGAGCAAGTCTTCCCTTATGGCAGAATTACGTCGTATCTGAATTTGACCCCGCCGCAGGGGAGCAAATCAACAGGATACAAACAAACCACTATTCGCATCTGCGCGAGTGACCTGCGGCGCTTCGCGTGGGAGAACCCGATGCATACCCTTGACTCATTGAATGCAGCCTCGCTGCGTAAAGATTTACCTCCATTTCGTGCTGGCGATACTGTTAAAGTGCACGTAAAAGTTATTGAAGGAAACCGATCACGTATTCAGGTTTTCCAAGGCGTGGTAACTGGCCGAAAGGGAGCTGGCGCTACCGAAACTTACACAGTTCGCAAAATCAGTTTTGGGGTGGGAGTTGAGCGCGTTTTTCCCGTTCATAGCCCTATAGTGGAGAAAATTGAAGTAGTTTCCCGTGGAGATGTTCGACGCGCCAAACTTTATTATCTGCGCGATGTAACAGGTAAGCGATCAAAAATTAAGGAACGCCGAGAAGAGCGAAATTCTGATTTAGCAATTATGCAAGCAATGCAGGCTGAACGCGAATATGAAGCGCAGGTTGAAGCCCAGAAGGCTGCCGAAGCTGAAGCTGCAGAAGCAGCCGCAGCAAAAGCAGCGGAGGAAGCAGCCGCTGCACAATCGGCTACTGAACCAGCTGCAGAGAGTGCAACTGAGGAATCAGAACAGGCATAAGCATTGCGTTTTTTCGACGGCCCAAAACTACGTCGTAGGTTAGTGTCAGGCGCTAAGGAAATAGCAATAGTTGTTGTTACAGCGCTCATCTTGTCATCATTGATTCGAATTCTTTTAGTGCAGGCTTTTTATATTCCAAGCGCTTCGATGGAAACCACGCTGATGACAAACGACAAAATCGTAGTTTCTAAAGTTTCAGCCAGACTCGGCGACATTAATCGCGGTGACGTTGTCGTTTTTATTGATCCTGGAGGTTGGTTGGGAGAAATTGAGCCTACCGCTGGAGTTCGCGGTCAAGTTCAGCGATTTTTGACCTTCGTTGGCTTCCTTCCGGCAAATATGGGTGAACATCTAGTTAAGCGTGTAGTAGGTGTTGCTAGAGATCAAGTTAGGTGTTGTGAATCTGGAAAACTTGTTATCAATGGTACAAAGTCTAACGAACCCCATACCCAGGGATCAAACAAAGATGTTGAATTTGATATCACTGTTCCACCGGGCTATGTGTTTGTAATGGGAGATAATCGTGCTAATTCCAGAGATAGTAGGTACCAGTTGGACAATGGCGCAAACGGTGCTGTGCCAGTAAAGAATGTTGTCGGGCGCGTGTTTGCCATCATTTGGCCACTTGACCGAATATCCAGAGTTAGCACTCCTGATTTGTATCGCGACCTTGAACCTTCTGAGTGATGAAAACAAAAACTTTCCAATATGAATCAAAATTACGCTCTGCTGGTTTTAATCGCATTGCCGGCGTAGATGAGGCAGGCAGGGGAGCTCTTGCTGGACCTTTGGTTGTTGCAGCTGTTATCTTGGATGTTGAACATCCAATAACTGGATTGAATGATTCTAAACTTTTAACTAAGAAACAGCGAGATCAACTAAGAGTAAAGATTTATGAGAATGCCCTTGCCGTTTCAATTGTCGAAATTTCTGAAATTGAGATTGATGAAATAGGAATTGGACAAGCAGATGTGCGGGGTATGCGTCGAGCACTGGCTCGGCTTGCAAATCAGCCAGACTTTGTGATTAGCGATGGATTTGCAGTAGACGGACTTGATTGTCCTTCCCTTGCAATGAAAAAAGGAGATCAACTTTGTGCATCTGTTGCTGCTGCCAGTATAATTGCAAAAACATATCGCGATGACTTGATGGTTGAACTAGACCGAAACTATCCTCAATACGGGCTAGCCACACATAAGGGCTACGGCACTTCACAGCATTTAAAAGCTTTGCGAGAATATGGTAACTCGGAAATTCATCGTAGGACTTTCATCTGGGATAAATCATCGAGGCTGGAGGTAGGTTGAGTTCAGAAGACTTAGAGCGCTATGAGGCTGAGGTTGAGCTGGGGCTTTATCGAGAATATCGAGATGTTGCAACACTGTTTAAATATGTAGTTGAAACTGATCGTAGATTCTATTTATGTAATGAAGTTGATGTCCAGGTTAAAAGCGATGTTGGTGGCGAGGTTTATTTCGACGTTCGAATATCAGACGCCTGGGTTTGGGATATGTATCGGCCGGCTAGGTTTGTTAAGAATGTTCGAGTGTTAACGTTCAAGGATGTGAACGTTGAGGAGATTGCTCAACCAGACCTCCAAGTTCCCAATGACCAATAATTAACACCATTATTATGTTTTGAATTTGACCATTCATCTGGGTCGAAATGTAATTACAATTAGCTTACTTTTCGGCGCGTGACTTGACCCTTTTGGATTATTACCGCACCCTTAGCAGATGAACGTATCGAATAATCGCAAGTTAACTGCACTTCGCGATGATTTTGTGCAATTCTTGAAGGTTGAGCGGGGATTAAGTGCACATACCATTCGCTCTTATCACGCAGACATTACTGACTTGATTGATTATTTAGCCCGCGAAGGTGACGTTGCAATAGACGATTTAACCATTCACGATTTGCGTGGCTGGCTCGCTGCTAATTATGAACGCAATCTCGCTGCTGCCACAATTGCTCGTCGGGCAGCGGCAATCAGGGCTTTTACGCAGTGGGCTCATTTACGAAAAGGGCTCAAAGCTGATGTTGGTGCGCAATTAGTTTCACCGAAAGTAGGAAAGAAATTACCTGAGGTTTTGCGGGTTGGACAGATAACAGAATTGCTAAATGAACTGCAACTAAATGCTGATGACCCTGAATCAATTCGAGATAGCGCAATCTTGGAAGTACTTTATGCAACAGGTATTCGGGTTGCTGAATTGGTTGGTTTAGATATTGACGACATTGACTTAAGCCAAAATACAATTTCTGTAATTGGCAAAGGAAACAAACAGCGGTATGTCCCAATGGGTGCACCAGCTGTGCGAGCAGTTTTGAATTACCTTGAATTATCTCGTCCCAAGTTGGTGACTAAGGATTCCAAGTCTGCACTTTTTTTGGGATTGCGTGGTAAACGCATAGATCAACGAGTCGTTCGGGCAATGGTGCAACACATACTTGAATCAAACGACTTTACTGATGTTGGCCCACATGGTTTTAGGCATTCAGCCGCAACACATTTAATCGAAAATGGCGCTGATATTAGAAGCGTTCAAGAACTACTGGGACATTCATCCTTAGTTACAACTCAGCGATATACCCATGTTGCGAGTGAGCGCTTAAAGTCCGTGTATAAACAAGCGCACCCTAGGGCTTAACTGGAATTAATCTAGGTAACTGAAGTAGATAAGGAATTGGATCTAGATAAATTCTTGTTTCCCGATTTCGAACACCGACATGAATGCAATGCTGATCACAGTGGCCACCGTAACTAACCCAGCCGATTATCTGACCCCGACTTACTTGATCACCAGATAACAAAAAAGATTCAACTGGTTCAAAGCTAATCAGTGCAGTCGCAGTAGCAATTGTGATTACCGCTCGATTAACGACGTAACCTACAAAGTGAACCTGACCATTAACTGGAGAAGTAACCACATCATCTGGAAATGCCGCCAGGTCCACCCCGCGATGGCCTGGTCCATATTGCGTTATCGGCGGAACAAAGTTTCGCAAAATGGTGCCATCTCCTGCTTGCGGGTTGGGAATTGTGGCGATTCCCAATAACCAGCTAGGTAGCGCCGCAGAAATCATGACTTTCATCGGTAAATGATTATGTCTTTTATGCCAGTCGTGCTCGCTAATTCTGACTCCGTGCAGAGGGCTAGCCTGTGGGAAGTACACTTACGCCTCGCATCAGGAAACTGGTGACTTCGCACGAATATCAAGGCAACACCACTTGATTCGCCGGTCGAGGAAACTCGAAGGAATCAGGGGATATTCGTCAGGGTGGAAACCAACTTGGTAACCACAAAACCGGACCGCACGCAAAGTCGTGCCAGAAAGGGCTGCCAATATGGCTGTTATAACAATGCGTCAACTTCTTGATGCTGGTGTTCATTTCGGACATCAAACGCGTCGATGGAATCCAAAAATGAAGCGCTTCATTATTACAGAGCGCAACGGTATCTACATTATCGATTTGCAACAATCGCTTGCCTATATTGATCGTGCATATGAGCATGTGAAAGAAACAGTAGCCAAGGGTGGCACGGTGCTGTTTGTCGGAACCAAGCGACAAGCACAAGAAGCAATTCAAGAGCAGGCAAAGCGGGTTGGGATGCCATATGTAACTGAGCGCTGGCTTGGTGGAATGCTAACTAACTTTAATACTGTAACCAAAAGAGTTCAGCGGTTAAAAGAGTTAGAACAGATAAATTTTGATGCAGTCTCAGGAAGTGGTCGTACAAAAAAAGAACTACTGATGATGCGACGGGAAAAAGAAAAATTGGAGCGAATGCTTTCTGGCGTTCGAGATATGCACAAAGTGCCAAGCTTGATTTGGGTAGTTGATACAAATAAAGAACACATTGCAGTAACTGAAGCACGTAAGTTAAATATTCCAGTTGTTGGAATTTTAGATAGCAATTGTGATCCAGAGCATGTCGATTTTGCAATCCCAGGAAATGACGATGCCATAAGGTCAATTCAGGTGCTTACTAAGATTATTGGCGATGCAGTTGCTGAAGGACTAATGGCAAGGTCGCAGCGTAAGTCTGGGGATTCCGGCGAACAAGCAGCAGAACCACTGGCTGAGTGGGAACAAGAATTGCTTGTTGGCTCAACCCCTGCAACTGAATCAACTGAACCTGCAAAGTAAATTTCTAAAATCAGAAGGAAACAAAAGTGAGTTATAGTGCTGCAGACGTAAAGCGTCTACGCGAGGTAACAGGTGCTGGAATGCTGGACTGCAAAAAAGCCCTTGATGAAGTAGGTGGTGATTTTGACAAAGCGGTTGAAGCTTTGCGAATCAAAGGTGCAAAAGATGTTGGTAAACGCGAAGGGCGCGATGCGTCAAACGGTTTGATTGTTGCGATTGTTGAGCCAACTTCAGCAGTAATGGTTGAACTAAATTGTGAAACGGACTTCGTAGCTAAAACAGATGGCTTTCAAGCCCTTGCAGATTCAATTGCGAAAGCTGTCAAACTGGCTTCGCCATCTGACCTGGATGCATTGATGTCAACAAAGATGGCTGATGGCAAGTCAATTAAGGATGCGCTAACTGAAGCAAATGCATCAATGGGAGAAAAGATTGAGGTGCGTCGCTTCGCAGTCTTTACTGGCAAGCCAGTTGATTCCTATCTACACAAATCGGATCCAGCATTACCACCAACAGTTGGAGTATTGGTAGAAACCACTGCAGCAAACGCTCAAATAACAAAGGATCTAGCACAGCACATTGCTGCAATGGCACCAAGATACTTGAATCGAGAAGATGTCCCGGCAGAAGTAGTTGAAGCAGAGCGTCGAATCGCAGCTGAAACAGCTAAAGAAGAAGGAAAACCGGAAGCCGCGCTGCCAAAAATAATTGAAGGCCGTGTAAATGGATTCTTTAAAGATTTTGTTTTGCTAGAGCAAGCCTTTGTTAAAGACAATAAGAAGTCTGTTGGGTCAATGCTTGAAGCAGAAGGAGTAACCGTTACTCGATTTGCGAGATTCAAAGTGGGTCAGGCTTAGAGTTTGTTCTACCAGCAAGCGAAGGAGGCTAAATGAGTAAATGGTCTATCGCGCCAAAGCATGGTTGGAAACGCGTATTGCTCAAGTTGTCTGGTGAAGCGCTAGCCGGTGGTGGAGGACTGGGCGTTGATCCTGATGTTGTCGACTCTATTGCAATTCAGATAAAAGAAGTTGTTGATAAAGGTACTGAAGTTTGTGTGGTCATCGGCGGCGGTAATTATTTTCGTGGCGCACAACTTCAAGAGCGAGGTATGGAACGCGCACGAGCTGACTACATTGGAATGCTTGGTACGGTTATGAATTGTTTAGCACTACAGGATTTCCTTGAGCGACGTGGTGTTGCAACTCGTGTCCAAACGGCGATATCAATGGGACAAGTTGCAGAAAACTATATTCCGCGCCGAGCTGTTAGACATTTAGAAAAAAGACGAGTTGTGATTTTTGGTGCTGGCCTGGGACAGCCATTCTTTTCAACCGACAGTGCTGCCGTCCAACGTGCATTGGAAAATGATTGTGAGGTTGTACTTATGGCCAAATCAATTGATGGAATCTACGATTCAGATCCGCGAGTTAATAAGTCTGCACAAAAATACAAAGAAGTTAGTTATGATGAAGTATTGGCAAAAGACTTAAAGGTTGCAGATGCAAGCGCAATTGGATTAGCGCGTGAGAACAATTTACCAATCGTTGTATTTGATCTAACTGTTCCTGGAAACATTGCAAGAGCTGTAGCCGGTGAGAGTATTGGTACTCTAGTATCAGCTTAAGAATTTTGGGGGAGAAATGATTGACCAGGCACTCGCTGATGCGGGAAGTAAAATGGATAAAGCAATTGATGTTGCAAAAGAAGACTTAGCTACCATTAGAACTGGTCGAGCAAATGCATCAATGTTTAATAAGATTGTTGCAGACTATTATGGATCACCAACGCCATTACAGCAATTGGCTTCATTCTCCGTACCGGAAGCCAGAGTAATTTTGATTGCACCCTTTGATAAAAGTGCAGTATCTGCAATTGAAAAGGCTATCCGAGATTCAGATTTGGGTGTAAACCCAGTTTCTGATGGAACAGTCATTCGCGTCTCATTACCCGAATTAACAGAAGAGCGACGTAAAGATTACATAAAACAAGCTCGAGCTAAAGCGGAAGATGCGAAAGTAAGTATAAGAAATATTCGCCGATCAACCAAAGAAGCAATTGATAAATCCGTCAAGAACCATGAGGCGGGCGAAGACGAAGGTCGTCGTGCTGAAAAGACACTCGATGAGATAACTGCTAAGCACGTTGCCGCTATCGATGACTTACTTAAGCACAAAGAGGCCGAACTACTAGAGGTTTAACTGTGCGAAGTAGAGACCAGATTAAGACTGGCCGCAATCTACCGTTAGCAACACTTGTTGGCTTACTGTTGTTTGGTTTAGTTTTGCTAAGTACTTTCTTGGCGAACTGGCTTTTTCTACCATTATTAACTCTCTTTGTTGCACTTGCTATTAGTGAACTTGTTGATGTATTCAACAAAAAAGCACACATGGTGCCAAAGTGGATTTTGATAGCATTAGCTTTTCCATTGTTTACTGCAGCTTACTTTGGAGAGCTCACCCATTTAGTTACAGTGTTTGGCATATCTATTTTGACTTTGATTGTTGCCGCATTAAAAATCGGAGTTGATGATTTTGTTAATCGTTTTAGTAGATCACTATTAGTTCTCACATACTTACCCTTTATGGCGGCATTTGTGCTTCTGATGCTCAACCAAGAAGATGGAGCGCTAAGGGTATTGGCATTTATTCTCTTAACTGTAGCCAGCGATACTGGTGCGTATTTTTCTGGAATCATATTTGGCAAGCATCCGATGTCACCAAAGGTTTCTCCATCTAAAACTTGGGAAGGTTTTGTTGGTGGCCTATTTTTACAGATGATTTTTGGAGCATTGATTTTTCATTTCTTTTTTGCTCAATCAATTTGGCTCGGTTTAACTGCTGCTGCAATTATGACCGTAACGGCAGTTATAGGTGACTTGTTTGAGTCTGCAATAAAACGTGATGCAGGAATTAAAGATATGAGCGGTGTATTGCCTGGCCATGGTGGTGTTTTAGATAGGTTAGATTCACTTATTCCAAATGCTTTAGTTGCCTGGATTGTGTTTAGTTGGTTGCTACCATGACGAATGAGTTAAATGATGTGGCTGAGTTCCCTGAACTGAAATTTGTAGCACCTAGACGACAACCGCCACCTACTCATCTCGCCGATTTGGGTTTAACGAAAGCACAAGAACTCTGTGTTTCAAATGGCTATCCAAAATTTAGAGCAACACAAGTTGCGAAGCATTGGTACGGCAGATTTGATTCTGATACGGATAGTTTTACCGATCTGCCGGCAGCTGAGCGAACGGCGATTCTTGATTTATTGCTTCCAAACCTTCTTACTGAAGTAAGACAAATTACCTGCGATAACGGAACTACAGCTAAGTCGTTATGGCGGCTTCATGATGGTGCCTTAGTTGAATCAGTTTTGATGCGTTACACAGACCGAGCCACAGTTTGTATATCTTCGCAAGCCGGGTGCGGAATGGCTTGCCCGTTTTGCGCTACTGGACAGGGAGGTTTCACTAGAAATCTTTCAGTTGCTGAGATTGTGTGCCAGGTACAGAGAGCAGCTGCTGATATGGCATTTGGTCGAATAGCCGGTGGTGTAGGTCGGCTATCCAATGTTGTTTTTATGGGAATGGGTGAGCCACTAGCAAACTACAACACCATTGTCACAGCAATTCGAAGAATGACTGAACCTGCACCAAATGGATTTGGTATTTCTGCACGTGGAATTACAGTTTCAACAGTTGGTTTAGTGCCGCGAATAAAGCAACTTGCAGACGAAGGTATTCCAGTAACTCTTGCAGTCTCACTGCATGCTCCTGATGATGAATTACGTAATGAATTAGTTCCAGTTAATAATCGCTGGAACGTAAGAGAAGTTCTTGATGCAGCTTGGTATTACGCTCGTCAAACTAAACGAAGAGTCTCAATTGAATACGCAATGATCAAAGACATCAACGATCAAGAGTGGCGTGGAGATAGATTGGGCAGAATTTTGCGAGGGCATCTAGCGCATGTGAACTTAATTCCATTAAATCCAACTCCGGGATCTAAGTGGACTGCCTCAACCCCAGGAGCAGAATCCGCTTTTGTAGCAGCAATTGAAAGACACGGAGTTGCAGTTACAGTTCGTGACACCAGAGGTCGTGAAATTGAAGGTGCCTGCGGCCAGTTGGCGGCTAATCCAAATTAGCCTTTAAGCAGACGCCACAAAAGACGAGTTAAGTTTGTCTCTTTTCCAGCCCTTGATTCCAATTTGTCTGCTAAATCAATTGTGACTCGTGCAGCATTAATTAGTAGATATCTAAACGGTTCAATTTCCCATTTACGAGATTTATGATTTATCCAAGGTAGATTTGTTCTATCCGTAACTTTGCTTAGTAAAATATCAGCGAGAGTCTGTCCTGCTAAATATGCTGCCAGCACACCATCACCAACATAATTCCCTGCTCGTGAGATTCCCGTATCGTGGTTGTATGTCAAACTTGGCTGCCAGTCTCGCGCAACTCCAATAGGTCCACCCCAAGTGTGCGTTGCTTGGTTAACATAATCGGTTAGCTGAGGGAACATTTCAATAAGAGCGTTTTGCAGATAGTTAAAAGCTGGTTGATAGTACTCAGCACGAGTTCCAGTTTCACTGCCAAAGCGGTATGGAGCTCCTCTGCCACCAAATGCAATTCGATTGTCTTTAGTTCGCTGTCCATAAATTATTAAATTACGTGCATCATTGAAAGTGATACCTGGTTTAAGCCGAAGCACGTTGAGCAAATCCTCAGGTATTGGCGAGGTAACAAACATTAATGAATGAATTGGAGCTGTTACTCTCGGATTAATCTCATGGCTATACCCTTCGGTTGCAACGATTATCTGTTTCGCTGAAATCGTATAGTTATTTACTTTTACTTTTCCAGCAGCGACTTGTGTAACAGTGCTGTTTTCAAAGATTCTAGCTCCTTGATTTATTACAACCTTTGCTAATTCGCGCACTAATTTTGCCGGGTGAATTGATGCACAATGGGGAGTTGTCAGTCCAGCTAACACGTTGGTTGCTCTGGGTAGCAACTCTGGATTAGAAATTAAGTCATAATCATCAACAGTAAAGCCAAAATTTCTATATTCCTTTAGTTCGCGATTCAAGCGATCGAGTTGTGGTTGAGTGCGTGCGAGATTGATTGTTCCTGCGTGTTGAAAGTCTGCATCTATACCTGCTGAACGCAAAGTGTGTCCAAAATCAATAACTAACTGATGCAGAAGATTTTGAAAGACAACTGCAATTTCTTTGCTGTGCGATTTGGATATCTTTTCCAATGAAGCTGGCCAAAAGGATGAAACCCAGCCACCATTTCGGCCGGAAGCACCATAACCTGCGTGGTTAGATTCAACTATGCCAATTTTTATGTCAGGTTGTGCTTGAAGAAGAAAATAGGCGGACCACAGACCGGTATAACCTGCACCAATAATGATTACATCAAATTCTTCATCAGATACAACTGGCGCTAACGGTTTCCATTCAGGAAGAGATTGCCACCAGTATGAGTTATTCATTTCATATTTTTAATAGATTGTGGTACATCAATATCGTCAGATAAATTCTCAGCAGCTATTGGTTCACCATAAACTGAAATTATTGGAATATGCCCTGCCCAGATGGGTAATTCCAAATCGGAATCTTCCTCATCTGCAGGCCCGCCAACTCGAACTTTGCCTGAAATTGTTTCAAGTGGAACAGATAAAACCATCGTTGCTGCTTTTTCCTTGTTTGTCATTTTACGTACTTCTTGCCATCTTTCAGGAATAAGGTTATTCGTGAACTTTTCGAGTGCTTCATCCTTATATTCATCACTTAATAATGTCGCTTTTCCAAAAATCAACACAGATCGATAATTCATTGATGAATTAAATGCTGACCTTGCAGCAACAATTCCATCAAGAAGAGTTACTGTGGCGCACAATTGCGCTCCCGCCGCAAGGGTGCGGAATAGACGTGATCCAGTTGAACCGTGTAACAAAATTCGTTCACCATCACGCACATAGGCAAGCGGAATAACAACTGGATGATTATCATCTACAAAACCAATATGGATGATTTTTCCGGCATCAAGAATCTGAAACAGTTGGTCGCGATCTGAAACGGCTCGTTCAGGTACGCGCTTTACTTTGAGGAAATCTTCGCTCAGAATAACTCCCATGCCTCAATAAGTGTTTTGCGAACGACGGCAGTGATCTCATCAATAACTTTCGGGCCGATATTCAGTGGTGGGGAGAGTTGGATCACCGGATCCCCTCGATCATCAGCACGACAGTAGAGGCCATTTTTAAGTAATTGACGAGAGAGGAATCCTCGAATCAACAGCTCACTCTCTTCGTCATTAAATGTCTCGCGTGTATTTTTGTCCTTAACCATTTCAATGCCATAGAAATAACCCATACCACGAACATTTCCAACTATAGGTAAATCATGTAATGATTCAAGCGATTTTCGGAAATAGTCTTCATTTGCAAGAACGTTCTCAATCACTTTTTCATTTTCAATTATGTCTAGGTTGGCCATCGCAACAGCTGCTCCAACTGGATGCCCACCAAAAGTGAATCCGTGAGGCATAAAATTCTTACCTTGCTTGAATGGTTCGAACAATCGATCACTTGCAATCATTGCACCAATTGGGAAATATCCACTTGTAAGTCCCTTCGCGCAAGTAATTATGTCTGGCTGAGCATTCAAGCGATTTGATGCAAACATTGCACCAACTCTGCCAAATCCCGTGATTGTTTCATCTGCTACTAACAAGACATTGTGTTTATTGCAGATCTCGCGAACTCGCTGCCAGTAACCAGGTGGCGGGGGAAAGCATCCACCGGAGTTTTGCACTGGCTCTAGGAATACAGCAGCGACGGTATCTGGCCCTTCCAAAATTATTGCTTCTTCAATTCGATCTGCAGCCCATCGCCCAAAGGCTTCTTCATCGTTTTGCAGATGCTTAGGAGCTCGATAAAAGTTAGTGTTTGGTACTTTGATTGCACCTGGAACCAATGGCTCATATGGCGCTCTGGCAATCGGAATTCCAGTTAATGCAAGTGCGCCTTGTGTTGTACCGTGGTAAGCCACATATCTGGAGATAACTTTGTACTTATTGACATGGCCAGTTAACTTAAAGTATTGCTTAGCTAACTTCCAAGCAGTTTCAACTGCTTCGCCGCCACCAGTAGTGAAGAAAACTCGATTTAAATCTCCGGGGGTGTAGCTTGCTAACCGATCGGCCAACTCAATTGCGTTGTTGTGTCCATATGACCAAAGTGGAAAAAAATCAAGAGTTTGCATCTGTGCAGCTGCTGCATCTGCTAATTCTTTTCTACCATGACCAATTTGAGTTGTGAACAATCCTGCAAGACCATCAATAATCTTTTGGCCAGTTGATGTGTATATGTATGGTCCTTCACCTTTAACAATTATTGGAATATCAACATCTTGTTCTAGGTATGCAGAATGACGTGTGAAATGCATCCACAAGTGCTCTTTAGCAGAATCATTAAGTTTCTTATGCGTGTGTTTATCGCTATCTGAAGTGATAGTCATCGAGTTCCCCAACTGTATGTTTGTTTATGAATCTTTAAGTACATGAATGTTTCAGTGCCAACTACGCCAGGAATTGAGCGAATCTTTTTGTTCAAAAACTCGAATAAGTGCTCATCATCTTCACAAACTACTTCAACCATTAGATCAAAAGACCCAGCGCAGATAACAACATAAGCTGCTTCTGCAAACTTGCTTATCTTCTCAGCTAATGCTTCAAGATCACCGTCTGCTTTTATTCCAATTTGAGCAGATCGCTTAAATCCAACTTGCATTGGATCGCTTACTGCAACAATTTGGATGATTCCTGATTCAGTTAGTCTGGCTACACGCTGCCTAACCGCGGCTTCGCTCAAGCCAACTGCCTTCGCAATCGTTGCGTAGGAGCACCGACCATCAGCTTGCAGCTGCTCAAT
>VGBH01000025.1 GCA_016870575.1 Actinomycetota bacterium | reverse complement strand
AAAAAATAAAAATCTAAAGCATCATCTGCTTCAATCGCCACCGTCTCAAGACCTAATCGAGAGCTAAGTTTTGCTTTCCCCGCGCGGTCATTGCGAGTAAAAACCAAACCGCGTCTTCCAGCAGTTGAGTGGTTATGGTGAGTCTGAAGAGCAAGGGTGGATTTACCACTATCCATCGTGCCGGAAAAATAAACTAATTCAGCCAACGGACTTTGCTCCCTACATCGTTGATTTTCCCCCGATTCTAGATTCAGATTGCAGATTCAGTCCTATTGAAATTACACAGTAAGCAGGAAATCCCCAATCTTGCGCTTAATTAGTGGCAAGATGCCCCAGACAGGAGGCCAAATCCAGTATGGCTAAATCAACAACCAAGGCATCGCTTTCCCAGCCGCAGGTTTATGATGTTGATGTCGCAGATGAAATGCGCGACTCATTTCTGGAATACGCCTATTCAGTTATCTACTCAAGAGCACTACCGGATGCACGAGATGGACTGAAGCCAGTTCAGCGACGCATTCTTTATCAAATGGCACAGATGGGGTTACGTCCAGAAAAGGGCCACGTCAAATCTGCTCGTGTTGTTGGTGAAGTTATGGGTCGACTGCATCCGCACGGTGATGGCGCAATTTATGACGCGTTAGTGAGAATGGCTCAACCATTTACTTTGTCCCTTCCATTTTTAGATGGACATGGAAATTTTGGATCAGTTGATGATGGTCCAGCAGCAATGCGCTATACCGAATGTCGTCTTGCACCAGCAGCACTTGCAATGACCGATTCAATAGACGAAGACACTGTTGAATTTATGCCAAACTACGATGGTCGAGAGCAAGAACCGCAGGTGTTGCCAGCTGCAGTACCAGCGCTCTTAGTGAATGGTGCTTCTGGAATTGCCGTTGGTATGGCAACTTCTATGGCTCCACATAATCTGGGTGAAACAATTGCTGCTGCAAAACTCTTACTGACAAAACCAAAATCCACTTTGGCGCAATTAATTAAAGTTTTACCCGGTCCAGATTTTCCAAGTGGCGGTCAAATTGTTGGTGTTGACGGAATTCGTGAAGCTTATGAAACTGGGCGAGGTAGTTTTCGAATTCGTGCAAGCGTAGCTGTTGAGGATGTTAATCCAAGGCGCAAAGGCCTTGTGATAACCGCCCTCCCCTACAACATTGGTCCGGAACGGGTCGTTGAAAAAATTAAAGACTTAAGTACCAGCAAGAAGATTGAAGGGATTGCAAATGTAGTTGATTTAACAGATTACGACCATGGATTACGCCTTGTGATTGAGATTAAATCTGGTTATCAACCACTGGCAGTATTAGCAAAACTTTATAAAACTACGCCTCTTGAAGAAACTTTTAGTATAAACAATGTTGCATTAGTTGATGGTCAGCCCAAGACGCTCAACCTTATTGATTTGCTAAAAGTATTTATAGCGCATCGACTTGAAGTTATTCGCAGACGTAGCGAACATCGACGTAAGCTAGCCAAAGACAGGCTGCATCTAGTTGAGGGCTTGTTGCTTGCTGTGCTAGATATCGATGAAGTAATTGCAGTTATTCGGGCTAGTGATGATACTGCTGAAGCAAAACTTAAACTAACTAAAGTGTTTGAGCTTTCAGAAATTCAAGCTCAATACATTCTAGATATGCCACTTAGGCGGCTAACCAAGTTTTCGGTGATTGAATTAGAAAGTGAAAAGTCCGAACTTAAGTCAACAATAAAACAATTAACAGCGATACTAAATGACCCTGAGAAACTCAACCAGACACTAGCTGGAGAATTAGACGAAGTTGCAACCAAGCACGCCAAACCCCGGCGTACCACAATTCTAAGTGATGATGAATTACCAGTTGTTGCTGATGCTGATGAAATTAAGATTCCAGATCAGCCATGTTTAGTGTTGTATTCCCAAGCTGGCTTGTTAGCCAGAACCGAGACTGATCAGATTACACCCGCAGATACTCGTGTTAAATATGATGCAGTTACTAACTATCTAATCACATCATCTAGGTCACAAATAGGGCTTATTACTTCAGAAGGCAGATTACACCGAATCAACGTTGTGGATTTACCGGTGAGCACAAAACCAGGTCTTGCCAGTAATGTTGTGGCGAGCAATCTTGTTTCACTTAAACGCGGTGAACGCGTAGTTGGGATCAGTGCTGTTGATCCTGTCGGTTCGCTTGCATTAGCAACCGAGCAGGGAGTCGTTAAACGCCTTGATTTATCGGATCTGCCAAATAGAGATGCAATTGAAGTAATTAGTTTGAAAACTGGCGATAGCGTGATTGGATGTGGCTGGATTGCTGCAGATGATGAACCACTTGGGGTGCTAATTACTGAAGATGCCCGATTACTTCAGTTTGAACTTTCAGACTTGCGTCCATTGGGTAGAGGTGCTGCTGGCGTATCTGGCATAAAGACCAGCGCAAAGGGCCGGCTAATTGGTTTTTATGTTTGTCATGAAGATGATTTGGTTGTGACTGTTGCTGGTGCAGCTGGAGCGCTACCTGGGGCTAACCACAGCAGTATAAAAGTGACTAACCTTGATGAATTTTCTATTACTACTCGAGGCGGAACAGGCATTAGATGTCACAAATTCCGTAAAGGTGAAGCGAACTTAGTTTTATCATTTGTTGGCTCTGGGCCAGTTTTGGCAAATACTTCACGAGGTGCTGCGGTTGAGTTACCAGAACTATACGAGAGAGATTCCACAGGTGAGAAATTGACCAGCCAAGTTACCGCTCTTGGTAGCAGTATCAGCTAAGCATCAATTTTTGAGCGATCAAGAGAATTTGCTGCAGCGATAATAAAATCTTTGCGCGGAGCAACTTCACTACCCATCAATAATTCAAAAATCTCAGCATCCCTAGCAGCATCTTGCACTGAAACTCTTCTTAATGACCTAGAGCCCACACTCATCGTGGTGTCGCGCAACTGGACCGCATCCATTTCGCCAAGTCCTTTATAGCGCTGAATTGGATCCTTTATTCGCTTTCCAGCTTTGGTTAGTGATCCAATCATCTGCTGCATTTGTGCGTCTGAATATGTGTAGTGAACTTCTTTACTACCAACCACCTCGATACGATGCAGAGGTGGCATAGCTGCATAAATTCGACCATCATCTAGCAGCGGCTTTAAATAACGATGGAACAAGGTAAGAAGTAGTGATCGAATATGTGCGCCATCTACATCAGCGTCAGTCATAATAACAATTTTCCCGTAGCGGACCAACTCCAAATCAAATTCTCTAGCTGACCCACCACCAATAACTTGAATAATTGATGCACATTCAGCGTTCTTTAACATATCTGCAAAGGATGCCTTTTGAACATTTAATACCTTTCCTCGTATAGGTAATAGCGCTTGAAATTCAGAATCTCGTGCCAACTTGGCAGTGCCTAATGCAGATTCACCCTCAACAACAAACAACTCATTGCGCGCTATATCTCGACTTCGGCAGTCAACTAGTTTGGCTGGTAGCGCAGATGATTCAACAGCTGTTTTTTTGCGTTGAATATCTCGATGAGTTCGAGCGGCAATTCTGGCGCGTGCTGCATTTGCAATTTTTTCCAGCACTGACTTTACCTCATTTTTTGATCCCCTTGGAGGTTCAGCTAGCCAGTCACCTAATTGCTTGCTAACCACATTTGCAACCACACGAGTTGCTGCAGGTGTGCCAAGAATTTCCTTTGTTTGACCCTCAAACTGCGGTTCGGGCACTCTAACTGAAATTACGGCTGTCAGTCCTTCCAATATGTCTTCTTTTAGAACTGAATCATCAGCCGGTTTGATGACTTTTTGTGCTTTAAGTTGATCATTAATGGTTTTTGTTAATGCGCGCTCAAATCCTTGCACATGTGTTCCACCTTTTGGTGTTGAAACAACATTCACAAAACTACGCAACTCCGAGTCGTACCCAACTCCCCAACGAAGCGCAATATCAACATGCATTTCGCGCTCTACTTCTTTGGGAAGAAGATGTCCTTTTTCATCCATTACCGGAACGGTTTCGTTGAATTTACCAACGCCTTCTAGTCGGATTACTCGAGTAACTGGATCATCTGATGCTAAATGCTCAACGAACTCTGCAATTCCACCTTGAAATTTATAACTAACAGATTCTTTACCATTTCGTAAATCGGTAACCGTTAAATTTAATCCCGATACCAAGAATGCAGTTTGACGAGCACGCTCATGCAGTAGAGCTATATCTAGCTGGGCATCAGAAGTAAAGATTTGTCGATCTGGCCAAAATCTAACTCTAGTGCCTGTTTTTCCCTTTGCTACTTTACCAGCAACTCTTAAACCGCTTTTCTTAGTAAAGTTTGCATCCGGTTTCGCAGAGTCAAACACTCCAGCAATGCCTCGGCGAAAACTAACTAGATGAATTTTGCCCTCCCGATCCACTTCCACATCCAAACGAGCTGAAAGAGCATTTACCACTGATGCACCAACACCGTGTAAGCCACCTGAGGTTTGATAACTCGATCCGCCAAATTTGCCACCAGCATGAAGTTTGGTCATTACCAACTCAACCCCAGTTAGTTTTGATTTCTTTTCTACATCAACAGGAATTCCGCGACCATCGTCTATTACTTCAAATGAACCATCAGGATGCAAGATAGCTTCAACATTTTTAGCATATCCCGCAATTGCCTCATCCACGGCGTTATCTAGCAACTCCCATAAACAATGGGCAAGACCTCTGCCATCAGTTGAGCCGATATACATTCCAGGACGTTTTCTGACAGCGTCTAGTCCCTCTAAAACGGTTATGTCAGATGCGTCATAGCCGCTTTTTTTGCTGGGCTTAGCCATTAACGAACACGTCCTTTAATTTGTGGTTGTTGCATTTCCGAGAGTAGAAGCCTGCTGAGAGTTATCTGAGCGCGACACACCTGAGCGACAAAATCAGCCTGATTAACAATGCAGTCTCCTAAAGATGGTGTAAAAATTATGCCTGAAAAGGAGGGCTTCATGGCAACAACTACCGCAAAAGCACTAACCAATTCCGATCGCTGCGACCGCTGTCGCGCCCAGGCATATGTTCGATTTGAATTTGAACATGGACTGGAACTGTTGTTCTGCAATCACCACGCTACCGAACACGGTGTGAAGATTCGTAAAATTGCAATTAGCGTTCAAGATGAAAGCCATCGCTTAATTGCCGCGCCAGATCAAATCGTTTAAACCTTAATCTAAATAGTCGCGAAGCACCTGTGACCTTGATGGGTGACGTAATTTCGACATCGTCTTGCTTTCAATTTGTCGGATTCGTTCACGAGTCACGCCATAGACCTTACCAATCTCATCAAGTGTTTTTGGCTGCCCATCGGTTAGGCCAAAGCGCATACGAACTACGCCTGCTTCTCGTTCCTGCAACGTCATCAAAACTGATTCCAGTTGCTCTTGCAGTAACGTGAATGAAACTGCATCAGATGGCACGATTGCTTCTGAGTCTTCAATCAAATCACCAAATTCAGAATCGCCTTCTTCGCCAAGTGGCGTGTGCAGAGAGATTGGCTCACGGCCATACTTCTGCACTTCAACTACTTTTTCAGGTGTCAAATCAAGTTCGCGTGCTAACTCTTCTGGAGTTGGTTCTCTACCTAGATCTTGAAGCATTTGCCGTTGTACTCGAGCAAGTTTGTTAATAACCTCAACCATATGCACAGGAATTCTGATAGTGCGTGCTTGATCAGCCATAGCACGGGTTATTGCTTGCCGAATCCACCACGTGGCATAAGTAGAAAACTTGTAACCTTTGGTGTAATCAAATTTTTCAACAGCACGAATCAAGCCTAAATTGCCCTCTTGAATTAGGTCCAAAAACAACATTCCTCGACCGGTATATCGCTTAGCTAAGGAAACAACTAGTCGCAAGTTCGCTTCCAATAAGTGTGTTTTGGCTCGCTGACCATCTCGAGCAATCCACTGTAAATCTGCTCGTTCAGATGCTTTCTTGATCTTTTGAGTTGCTAGGATCTCTTCAGCGAATAAACCAGCTTCAATTCGCTTTGCTAGTTCTACCTCTTGCTCAGCGTTAAGTAGTGGAACTTTTCCGATTTGTTTTAAATAATCTTTAACAGGATCAGCAGTCGCGCCAGCAACAGTGACTGTTTGTACTGGCTCATCTGACTCATCAACATCCGAGATGGTAAACACCTCTGATTCATCATCAGCTTTCTTTTTACCCGCTTTTGCTGGCTCATCATCTGCAACTTCAGCAATCTCTTCAGCAATTTCTGTTTCAAGTTCTTTTTCTAATCGTGCAATTTCCTCTAAATCAATTTCTTCATCTTCATCGCCTTTACCTTTTTTGCGACGGGTAATAATTGGATCTAAATCATCTTCAAGCAGTTCGCCATCTTCACCGAGCACTGCTTTAATGGATGCTGGAATTGCTGATGGTTTCTTACCAGCATCGCGCAAAGCCTGCATTTCTGCTTTCTTGCGCTCTGCCTCAGCTATCTTCTGTTCTTTTTCTTTCTGTTTAGCAGCTGCAATCGCTGCTTTTTCTTTCGCTTTTTGTGCCGCAATCTTTTCGCGCTCTTTTTGTTTTAACGCAGCCAGCCGCTCTCTTTCTTTCTGCTTTGCTAAGGCTTCTTTTTCTTTAGCCTTCTTGGCTACTTCCGCTGCTTTTTCTTTGGCTTTCTGAGCTGCCGCTTTTTCTCTGGCTAACTCAGCAGCTAACGCCGCTTTCTCTTTTGCTTTTTGAGCAGCTAATCTTTGTTTGGCAACTTCAGCTGCCTTGCGCTCGCGTTCACGCTTTGCTGCAATTGCTGCTTTCTCGCGAGCTAGTTTTTCTTTTTCGCGCTGTTTTTCAGCAGCTTGCTTGGCCGCGGCAATTTTTGCTCTTTTCTTTATCTCAGCAGCAGACAACTTAGGTTTTTTAGCGGGAGATTTCTTAGCGTTGCTCTTCTTTATTGGTGCTTTTTTTGAAGATTTCTTAGCTGCTGGCTTCTTGCTATTAGCTTTTTTAGCAGCAGATTTAGAATTCTTCTTAACTGCTTTCTTGGCAACAGGTTTTTTTGCGGCTGGCTTTTTGGCAGCAGGCTTCTTTGCGGTTTTCTTCTTGGTTTGCGGCACCTAATCTCCATTTCGGGAATAACAAGGCCCAAAGTCAAGTCCCAGGACTTGCTTTAGGCAGGCCGGATTATCGCATAACTTGCTCAATTAAGCGCATTTAGGGCCAACTACCAAATCCCAGCGGCCTTCATTTCTTGCTTAAAAGCCCTAACTTCAAGCAACGATCTTTGATTTCTGACATCCGCCACTGTCATTCTGGTGCCGGGATCTCCATATGGAGCGCTAACTTTGCGCCAGTTTCTAGGTCTAACAGCGAGCTGTTTGCCCAACAGGGCAATAAAAATTTTTGCTTTATCTTCACCAAATCCTGGCAATTTCTTTAGCCTCAAAAATAGCTCATCGGCATCGGTAACATCATTCCAAATATTCGACGCATTTGCGCCATAATCACTAACAACTACTTGACATAGCTTTTGAATACGTTCGGCCATAGCTTTTGGAAACCGATGTACTGCTGGCTTCTGGGTAACTATTGAAACAAAGTGCGCCGCTGGAAGCGCTGCAATTTTCTTAGCTGACAATTTTCTAACGTTTAGTCGTTGCGCAATTAGATATGGACCGGCAAAGGCGCGTTCCATTGGTTGCTGCTGGTCAAGCAACATCGCAATTAGAAGTGCTAATGGATCATTCGATAACAATTTATCAGCAGCGGGAATTTGAGCAATTTGCAGCATAAGCGAATTCTGGCACATAAATTCTCATTCAGCGTCTTATCAATCGCCCTCTGGCTGCTAATACTGTTGCTGTTTTTGACAATGTTTGCGTTAAGTCAGGGCTAGAAACAGGGTTTGTGCCATGCGCCGTGGTGCTCCAGATAGCTTGCCAATAGGCAGTAACTTTTACAGGATGGTTACCTTTACTTCGAAAACTATAAACAGAATCCCTACTTGTGGTTGTGATGCTAAACAAATTTGCATACTCATAGCGATAAGTTGATGTAGCTGTTACTAAAACAGTAACGCCCGCAACAATGACCTCAAATTGGTACTGATTAGGAGACTTAACTTTGACTTTTGTTGGTAAATTCACTAGAGAATTTGTTTTTGGTTGTAAATCAAATCTAATTTCTGGCAACTGACCTACTGCAGTTTGCACAACTTCTGTTTGGAGTTCCCGAATTGCTTTCGGGCCACTTGGGCCGATACAAATACTGCCACGCAGTTGCCAATCACCAGGTTTCCATAGCCCTTCATCTAAAAACCATACTTGAAATCTTTTGCCATTATCACTACATAAATAGCTACCAGAATCTGTGCAATCAAATCCAAGGTGCGTTGGTTGGTTTATTGGATCTGGACAAATTGGTTGTAGATGCCATTGGCAACCAACGCAACTTGCTGCTTTTTTTGCAGTCGATGAGTTTTCGCTGCTTTGGTCGGAGATAAAAAAGCGGCCAGTTACCAGATAGGAGTCACCGTCTTGAGTAATCACCTCTACTTCGGGATTGCTCAAAGGAATGATGCTCAGGGCAAGAATGAAAAGTAGTGGTTTCAGCATTTAGCGAACCTAACCGAATAAATCCGTATGCACCCAAAGGTGCTATTTCAGAACGATAAACAAAAAGTGGCAGAATAGGACTGTGAGTGATGCCAAGACTGCTTTTGTGTTAAGTGGTGGTGGGCTCTTGGGTTCAACCCAAGTTGGAATGTTGCAATCACTAGTGGAGTTCGGAATCACTCCAGATCTAATTTTGGGAGCGTCCATTGGTGCAATTAATGGCGCTGGATTTGCCCAGCAACCAAATGTAGATGGCGTTGCTCAGTTAACCCAACTTTGGCTAAATGTGGCGGAACAAAGTCCCTTCAGTGGCTCTATTGTCGAGCGTATTTCTACTTTAGCAAAAACCAGAGTATCGCTGTTTGAAGCGGAGAGTTTGAATAGATTATTAACTGAACAATTAAATGCCAAAGAGTTCGAAGATCTACCAGTTAAGTTTGGTTGTGTTGCAGTGCGCATTCAAAATGCACGTGAAGTTTGGTTTGAATCTGGACCCCTAGTTCCTGCAATACTGGCAAGTTCAGCCGCTCCAGGTATTTATCCACCGGTAAAGATTGCAGATGGTTTTTATATGGATGGTGGCATCGTAAATCCAGTTCCTGTTGATAAAGCAAGAAAACTGGGAGCAACTCGAATCTTTGTGCTACAAGTTGGAAAAATGGAGCAGTCACTTCCTATTCCGAACAATCCAATTTCGAGTGCTTTAACGGCACTAGAAATTGTTCGCCGAGCTAGATTTAATGCTGCAGTAACAAAGGCGGAAGAAACAGCTGAAGTACATTTGCTGCCTACCGGCTCTAATACGATTTTGTCAGTAGACCGAGCTGCTTTTGACCCACGAGAAGCAAAGCGAGTACTACAACGAATGGACTCTGCTTATGATGCTACAACAAAGTATTTAAGAAAAATTGTTTAAGCTGCACTTGGAAAAATCTGCCGCCTTGCTGTCACCGGATCTACCCCTTGCATAATTAACCGCTTTGTTAAACGTGCCGGCGAATTCATATCATCTAACTTTAGTGCTTGCGCAACTGATGCATCAGCTAATATCCACTCCCCCAGATTCCAAAAACAAAAGGCCAACAATCCGTAGGGCATTGCTGCTAGTTGTCGAGGCGCAATTACCGCGCATTGTCGCAAGTTTTCAGCTGCGATTCTAAGTTGATCTGGATTAGTTAACTCACCATCAATGGATTCAAACAAAGTATATTCCAAGTCATTCCGAATCTCAGGATCAGAAAGTGCAATCACTATTTCAATCATCTCGGTTTCTAAAATTGCAGTTCGATGTATTTCAGTTAGCCGCTTTAGCAACTCACTACCTAATAGCTTTTCGCCATCTAACAAATCAGCAACTTCTTGATTAAAATTTATTGGCCTAGGCATTAATCTCTCTAACAACTCAGCTCGTGAAGTTGCTGCGACATGTCCGCTGAGCACTAATTCAGCAGACACGGTATCGCGCTGAGCAGCAGTTAGATCTGTGCCGGTTGGCGGGCAGCAAGATAGATCAACACACAAAGCAGATCTGTAAACTTGAAAGTCGGTAATTAGAAAATCTAATAAATCAATCTTGGCTAAATTGAATTTGGTTAACAACCTGTTCAAATCTGATGCAATATTTTCAGTAACCACAACTACAACTAACGCATCATAGTTGTGGTTTACTAAAGTTGATTCAATCAAATCAAACACTTGCTCAGTATCATTACTTAATTCATAGCGAATGCATCCTGATATGGCATCACTTTGAAGTAAAACACAGATGACGGAATCAGTTGGCTGAAATCCCAAGAGATATGGCAGGGCTGAGATCAAAGAAGGCGGTCCGGAGACTCTTAATGGTGTATTCATACCTGAACTATGCGGACTAAGTAGCCATTTGAATAAAAAACTTTTTAACTGTAGAAAACTAAAACCAACCCATCACGACGGCAATTCCAAGTGCAACAATCATGCTGCCACCGGTTGCGCTAAGTTGCGCAAGTCGCTTTGGCTCTCTAGTAAACCAATCTCTTAGCAATCCAGCTGCTAGTCCGTAGCCAGAATCAAAAGAAAATCCCAAGATACAAAAAACTAAACCTAGTAAAAGCAGTTGTAGCCATAGATAGCCATATTTAGTGACCACAAATTGAGGTAACACGGCAGCAAAGAAAACAATCGTCTTTGGATTAGTTATCCCAACAATAGCTCCTTGGCGAATCACTTTTAATAATCCCTGGTCCTCTTCATTCAGCACATTTAGCGCAACTTTTCTTCTAGTGCGAATGGTTTCAATACCCAAATAAACTAAATAGGCTGCACCTAAATAGCGAATTATCATCAGAACAACTGGATACTGCTCAATAATCGGACCTAAACCAACTGCAAGCACCAAGACGTTAACAAAAGTGCCAAGTGAATTGCCAAATGCGGTTGCAATAGCAGAATTCTTACCAAGCGCAATTCCCCTACTCATCACAAACAAAACCGATGGACCAGGAATCAAAATAATCACAATTGAGCTCACTAAAAAAGCCCAGTAAGCCTGTGGCAAGTTATCGATCCAACGCCCTATTAGCTTGATCAAGATGATCAAATGTGTGTTGATTCATCATCTTTAGGTAATCAATTACGCTAATTGCTGTTCCGTTTTGCCGAATACCTGTTCTTGTGAGCATTTCTGAATCAAGCCCAGCAATCAAATCCAAATTTGCCCTACGAAGTGCAGTAACAGTTGCAACTGACGCGATAGCACTGCGATTAGGGTTTAGATTTGCAAACAAATCCTCATCCCATGAGGAAAATGAGTAGTTCTCCGTGGTGAACATCATTCGAATACGAAGCGCAATTGAGATCTCAGCATCAGCTAAGTGACTAAGAACTTGGCTGGCAGACCATTCTCCCTCGCTTGGCGAATGATTTAGGTCAGCTGGAGGGTAAGTAAGTAAATCTGCAACGTCTGCTATACCGGCCGTGTAGGCATCAAGAACTGGGTTTGACATAGTACAACTGTAGTGAAGTTGCAACCAGAACAAAATACGGAACACTCCTACTATGAAAACTATTGTGGCAATCTGTGGCAGCTTACGTCCTGGGTCGAGCAATCACCATCTGCTCCGAGCTGCGGCTGAAAGCGCACCCAATCAAACTGATATTCACTGGATTAACTGGAAAGAAATTCCAATTTTTGATGATATGACTCCAGCAAATAAAGAGATATTGGAAATTGCTGAAGAGATTAATAAAGCAGATGCGGTGATGATTGCCTCACCTGAATACAACTGGTCAATTCCTGGAGGACTTAAGAATCTTTTGGATTGGTTGTCTCGCGTTGGTTTTAACCCATTTGAAAACAAGCCGACGTTAATTATGGGCACCTCCCCTGGCAAATTGGGCACGGCCAGAATGCAACCGCACTTACGACAAGTCATGGGTCACTTCAAAGCTAAGTTAATTGATGAACCAGAAGTTGCAATTGGCAATTCAGCACAAGTCTTTAATAAAGATGGCGACTTAATTGATCCAAATGCAAGTAAACTAGTTTCGCAAGCAGTTTCTAATCTAATAGCTGCAACAAATTAATTTTATTTGAGTAAAGATTTGACAAGAGATTTAGCGGATTGTGCAGTTGTTGCCTTCATTGCTAAGTCAGCTGCCTGCTCAGCAATTTCAATATTAGCTATTGCTAATCGTGTTCGCACCGCTGGAATAGCTGGAGCTGCAGCACTAACTGAATTTACGCCAATGCCTGCAAGCACCACCGCGAGCAAGGGGTCAGCGGCTGCTTCACCACAAACACCCACTGATAACTCAATGCGCTTTGCATCATCGCAGATACGTTTGATCGTGCGAAGCAGGGCTGGTTGCCAGGGATCCAGAAAATCAACTAGCTCATTGTGCTGTCGGTCTGCAGCAAAAAGATATTGTGCTAAATCATTTGTGCCAATCGAAACAAAATTAAGGTGTCCTGCCAAATCTCGCACAGCAAATGCAATAGCTGGCGTTTCAATCATAATTCCGATGTTGGTTAATCCAATTTCACGCGCAATTGCGGCAAACTCAAAAGCTTCTTGTGGAATTGCAATCATCGGAGCCATAACGCGAACATCAGCACCAGTGGCATCTGCCGCTTGTTTAATCGCAGTTAGCTGATCATAAATAACTTGTGGTTGCGGTCTGTTTATTCGCCAGCCACGAATACCCAGGGCTGGATTTTCTTCAGAATCTAGATTTAAAAACCTAAGCGGTTTATCTGAACCAGCGTCGAGTGTGCGAATGACCACTGGTAGTTTGCCAATCTCAGTAAATACTGCTTGATAAATTTTGCGTTGCTCGGCAATTGTTGGCGCACTTTGCGCATCTAAATACAAAAGCTCGGTTCTAAACAGGCCAACACCAGCCCCATGCATTTCTACAACCGCTTTTGCATCTTTTTGATTTCCAATATTTCCGTAAACTGGAATCAAAGTCTTAGCATCAGGTGCAACAATAGGTAAAGCTTGAGTTGCATCGGATAAATCGCCATTTAGCACAACTCGATCGCCTACTGGGTCAACTAAAACTATGTCACCATTAGTTAACTCAAGTGCAGCAGCGCATCCCACAACTGCGGCAATTCCCATTTGTCTGCAGATAATGGAGGTATGACTTGTTGGGCCGCCTTTTTGGGTTATCACACCAACTACAACTTTAGAATTTATGCCTGCGGTATCAGCAGGGGTTAAGTCCTCAGCAACCAGCACAAATCTTCCTGATGTAGGTATCTCAACTGACCACTCCTGGCCAGTTAGTTCAGCAGTAATGCGAAGGGCGATTTCATCTAAATCTGCAGCACGTTCAGCAAATGCACCACCTGCTGACTGCAACATTTGGGCAAAACTTTTCGCAGCCCTACTAATCGCTGTTGGCGAATCCCAGCCGTTGCTAATCTCCGCTTTTGCAGCCATCATTAATGCGGGATCTGCCGCAAATGCTGAAAGAGCAGTCAAAATAGCTGAAGCGTCACCACTTGCTTGTGTCGCACGAGATTGAAGTAAGTCTTGCACACTTTTAGCAGCTGCCTCTAACGCTGCAATTTCTTCTTCAATTGATTTTTTACGCCGAGTTGGTGGTGGTTGAATAGGTCGATCTGCTAATCGATGCACTGGTGCAATAACTGCTGTTGATCCCACGCCCGTTCCAGGTAATATCTGTGACACCAATCCACTTCACTTTCTTAATTACTTTAAGAGTATCTCACCCAAGTTAGTTTCGTGATGCAAGGCTTGCTATCGCACATTTGTTCTGGTTAATGCTCGTCGCGCCAAGAGCGCCATAGTGCAGCATAAGCTCCGCCAGCAGCCAAAAGTTGATCGTGAGACCCCCACTCCGAGATTTCACCATCTTCTACAACCGCAATCAAATCCGCATCGTGCGCTGTTTGTAGCCGATGCGCAATTGCAATAACCGTTCTTTCGCCAAGCACCTGATTAAGCGATCCCTCAAGATTTCTCGCCGCTTTTGCATCAAGCAAACTAGTTGCTTCATCCAGCACTAATGTTCGAGGATTTGCCAAAACTAATCTAGCTAATGCAATTTGCTGGGCTTGAGCTGGCAATAATCGATGTCCTCCACTGCCAACTTCAGTATCTAATCCCTTTTCTAATTCACGCACCCACATTGAAGCGTTAACTGCATCTAACGCCTGCCAGATTTCATCATCTGATTTATCCGTAAATGCTAACGAAACATTCTCGCGAATGGTTCCTACAAAAACATGATGTTCTTGAGTAACCAATGCGACGTGGCTTCGTGCTTGTTCCACTGGAAGATAACCAATTTCAGCATCCCCAACGGTCAATTTGCCATCAGTTGGCGGTTGAACGCCTGCCAACAATCGACCTAGGGTTGATTTACCAGCTCCGCTTGGACCAACAATTGCTAAACGTGTACCTGGTTGAACGATAAAATTAACGCCTTTCAATACATCTTTACCCGTCCGATATGCGTAATGCACATCAGTTCCAATCAGTTCGTCATTGGCAGGATTTGCTTCTTTAATCTCTCGGTTTGGCACTTCGTAAATACCCAGCAAGCGAGAAAGTGAGGCTTTGCCAGATTGAAACTCATCAATCCACCATAACAAGCCTTCTATCGGATCCGCCAACATCTGGGTATAAAGCAGCGCAGCAGTTAATTGCGCCAAACTAATTTGCCCGTTTTGATACATCGAAGCACCAATTGGTAAAACCGCCGCAAGCGGGGCTATGTAAGAGAATGAAACAGCTGGAAACCATCTACTGCGCAATCGCATTGTGTATCGCTCCCACTGCAACCATCTGCCAATTGCTGATCGCGTGCGAATCAATCGATCATCACCTAACTGCAATGCCTCAATGGTGCGCCCACCCTCAGCTGTTTCAACAAGTACTGAATTAACTTGAGAGTAAAGTGATGATTCGACACGATAAGCCTGCGGAGACCTACGCAGATACCACCTAGTCAAACCAACCACAACAGGTAGTGTTACTAGTGCTGCCGCTAGGAAAACTGGCGAAGTAATAAATATACCAATACTTATAATCACGATTTCTGAAATACAAATAGTAATAACGGGCAAGGCATCGCGCACGGCCCAGGTAACGTGATTAATATCAGTAGTTGTTCGATTTAGTAATTCACCTGAGCCTGCTCGCTCTATTGCATCTGGTGGTAATTGCACTGCGCGTTGCACAAATCGCTCCCGCAATGCTGAAAGCACAAATTCACCTAAAATCGCAGCTTTAGTACGGGTAAAGTAAGCAAATATGGTCTGAAATGTTAATGCTGCCGTAATGAGCAATACGGTACTTACCACAGCTTCACGACCAGCACCATCTTTTAAGGCTTCAAGTAAGTTACCAAATGCCCTAGGTGCAACAAGTGCAGCAATAACTGTTAGCACTTGCAGCATTGCAACCCAAGCAAATTCATTTCGATGTTGCTTGAATAAGGTTAACAATTCGTGATTAACTGTTGTATCGGATGCAATTGGTAAACGTGCTTTGGCTCGATCTAAACCAAAATCTTTTGCCACTCGAGTAGTGTTATTTGGTGGTGGGTCAAAAGTCGCAATTCCAAGCTTGGATTGATCAAATTCTTTCATTCGCCACGCACCACTAAGGCTCGGTACTCTGCAGATTTCTCAATCAAAACTTTGTGTGTTGAAGATTCAACAACATGTCCATTTGAAACAAAGGCAACTTTAGTTGCCGCATCTAAAATCAAAGGACTTGCAGAGAAAATTACAGTAGTTTTTCCCTGACGCAAAGCGGCAATTCGAGCAGCAATTCTGGCTTCAGAGTGGGCATCTACGGCACTTGTTGGTTCGTCTAAAATCAATACCTCCGGATCAACGAACAAACTTCTAGCGAGCGAAAGTCGCTGTCGTTGACCTCCAGAAAGAGTTCGTCCACGTTCAATAATCTCCGCTGCCATTCCATCGCCCACCAACGAATCAAGTACGTCATCAGCTAATGCTGCATTTATGGCCTGCGCAATCGAAATTCGACCTGAATTAACAACTGCGAAGTGCGTACCAACTGTGCCGGAAAGAATAGTTGGCTCTTTTTCTTGCACCATAACTTTAGATCGGATACTTGAGCGAGAATATTGCTGCATTGGGATGGAATTTATCTCTACTTTACTAATTTCTTGATAACCACCAAGCCGATCAACCAATAAATCAGTATTTGTTTCTGCGTCGGCAACTACAACTAACAATTCACCGCTGGTTACGCTTAAGCCTGAACTCAAATCTTTAATGGTCTTAACGTCCGTTAATTCTAATTCTCCCCATTCATTAACAGGAACAACTGAAAGTAATTTCAAAATTCGTTTAGCAGAAACTGAGGCTGAAGCCCACCGCTGGGCAAACTCAACCATTGTCTGAATTGGCAGCACCATCCAAACTGAATAACCAGCAAATGCAACAAGCGCACCAATTTCAAGTTCACCAGAAGCAACTAATAATCCGCCACCCCAAACAACGCCGATTAGCAAAACTCCTGGAAGGAGCACCTCAAGACCATGCAAAATTGCTCGCATTTTGGCTGTTCGAACAGCAGCAAATCTAACTTCTTGTGATGCTTGCTTAAATCTATCCACAAATACATCTTCACCACCAATGCCACGTAAAACACGCAACCCAGCAACAGTGTCACTTGCTAAATCACTAGCTCGTGAAAGTTTGTTCCGCTGTATTGATTCGCGCTTTTCAAGTGGCTTAATCAAGAAACCAATACCGGTAACTAGTAGTGGTACACCAATTACCACTAGCAATCCAAGAGTTGGCGCACCTTGAACCAATATGATGGCCACCACAATGAAACTGATAACTGCACCGATAAACCTAGGAATCAGATCAAAACCTCGAGCCACACGTTCAACATCATTTGAATTCACTGAAACCACTTCTCCAGTTGAAACATATCGAGGTAGATCAGCGCCAAGTGTCTTTGCTTGACGCGCAATTAGTTGCTGTAGGCGTGATGCGCAAGTAACCCACATTGCAAGGGCACGGCGATGTCTCATAATCGTGGACCATGCTGTGAAGGCACCAAGAAGCAAAATCATTATTGCCCAAAAATTGACTTGGTTTTGATTGTTATCTGCAACTGCCTGAACAGCTTCGCCGATAAATCCAGGCATAGCAGCCATTGAGCCAATTCCTACTATCCCAAAAAAAGTGCCGGTTGCTAGCAATCGCTTCATTTGCATTGCCAGCCACCACATAAGTTTTGGTGCTGTACTTAAAACTGGGTATCCCGGCTCAGATAAGGGTAAATGATCAAATGGAGTGGGTATTTTTAAGTTAAGCATAAGAGACCAACATTAGTCCTTTAACTGATTCAAATCCCCTTAGCGCGATTTGGCAGCGTCTTGTCTGGGCTAGTCCTCAGCAAAAAAACATCGCCCCCAGAGATCCTGAAGGGCGCTGTTCTTAGGTACGTTTAACTACATCCAGAAGTATTTCCGCAACCTTCACATACATAGCAAGATCCTGCAGCACGCATCTTGATACCGCAGGTCATACACAAAGGTGCATCAGCTTTTGTGCCAAGCAAGCTTTCTAGAACTTCTGTACTGGAATGTGCTTCGGTTACAACAGCTGGCTTTGCCGATGCTTCAGCTTCAATTGCTGCAGCTATTACGGTGTTACTTGCAACGGGTGCAATCTCATAACCGTTCGCAACTTCAGCGGCCCGCTCCTCAGCTGTAAAAATACCTAGAGCTGCTCGCTTTTCATATGGCAAGTAATCCAAAGCTAGTCGACGGAAAACAAAATCAGTTATTGATTGTGCCATTCGAATATCTTTGTCATCAGTCATGCCAGTTGGCTCAAAGCGCATATTGACAAACTTCTGTACAAAAGTCTCAAGTGGTACGCCGTACTGAAGGCCGATTGATATTGCAATTGAGAACGCATCCATAATGCCAGCCAAGGTAGATCCTTGTTTGCTCATCTTTAAGAAGATTTCACCAAGTGCACCATCATCATATGCACCGGTTGTTAAATAACCTTCCGCTCCAGCAACTGTGAATGAGATTGTTTTACCAGATCGTGACTTACTTAGCCGACGACGTGTTGGCTGAGCAACCGCAAGAGTTTCTGTTGCAGCTTCCTCGGTCTTGTCGCTCTTTGCGTTATTTAATGGCTGTCCAACCTTGCAGTTATCACGATAAATTGCAAGTGCCTTAAGGCCCATCTTCCAGCCCTCAAAATAAACCTGCTCGACTTCTTCTACTGTTGCGCTCTCTGGCATATTCACTGTCTTTGAAATTGCACCAGACAGGAAAGGCTGAGCTGCTGCCATCATTCGAACATGTCCCATTGGATCAATTGATCGTGCACCCATGGCGCAATCAAAAACAGCGTAATGTTCTGGCTTGAGTCCTGGCGCATCAATCACATGGCCATTTTCAGCAATGTATTCCACAATTGCTTCAACTGTCTCATCTGTGTAACCAAGTCGCTCGAGTGCACGCGGCACAGTCAAGTTAACAATTTGCATAGAACCGCCGCCAACAAGTTTCTTGAACTTAACTAGCGAAAAGTCAGGTTCTATACCAGTTGTATCGCAATCCATCATCAAACCAATAGTTCCGGTTGGAGCTAACACTGATGCTTGGGCATTTCGGTAACCGAACTTCTCGCCTAATTCAATACATTCACTCCATACATCAGTTGCAATCTGATGCACAGGACGATCAATTTCTGTTCGATTACGAATCTGATCGTTTGCTGCTGCATGTTTACGAATTACACGCTTATGTGCTTCAGCGTTTCGGGCATAACCATCATAGGTACCAACTACTCCTGCAAGCTCAGCAGAACGCTTGTAAGAAGTTCCAGTCATTAATGACGTGATGCTTGCAGCAAGTGCCCGTCCCTGATCCGAATCATATGGAAGTCCAAGTGCCATAAGTAAAGCGCCGAGATTTGCATAACCAATTCCTAGTTGTCGGAACTTCCGGGTGGTATCGCCAATGGCTTCGGTTGGGAAGTCTGCAAATGAGATAGAGATTTCCATTGCAGTAATAATGTATTCAACTGCTTTCTTAAATCTGTCTGCATCAAAAGTATTATCATCCTTTAAGAACTTCATCAAATTTAAACTAGCCAAGTTACAGGATGAATTGTCAAGATGCATATACTCGCTGCAAGGATTGGATGCATTAATTCGTCCAGATTCCGGTGAAGTATGCCAATAGTTGATTGTGTCGTCGTATTGAATTCCTGGATCAGCGCAGACCCAGGCAGCTTGTGCCATTGAACGGAATAAAGCTCGAGCATCTAAATTTTTAATTACTCTGCCATCCTTGCGAGCACGAAGGGTAAACTCAGTTCCATTCTCAACTGCTTGCATAAATTCATCCGAAACTCGAACAGAATTGTTTGCGTTTTGATACTGCACGGAAATGATGTCTTTACCACCAAGATCCATATCAAACCCAGCATCTCGCAAAGCTCGAATCTTCTCTTCCTCTCGTGCCTTGGTGTCAATAAATTCCTCTATATCCGGGTGATTTACATCTAGCACCACCATTTTGGCTGCTCGACGAGTTGCTCCTCCAGATTTAATTGTGCCTGCAGATGCATCTGCACCGCGCATAAATGAAACTGGACCAGATGCCGAACCACCACTAGATAGCAATTCATTTGCACCGCGGATTCGAGACAAGTTCACACCAGCGCCAGAGCCACCCTTAAAAATAACTCCTTCTTCTTTGTACCAATTCAAAATAGAATCCATCGAATCATCTACTGACAAAATAAAGCAAGCACTTACCTGTTGCGGTGCAGATGTTCCAACATTAAACCAAACTGGTGAGTTGAAAGAAAATACTTGATGTAGCAACATATAGGTTAATTCTTCATCGAAGGTTTTTGCATCCTCTTCGGTACTGAAATAACCATTTGCTCTTCCTGCTGCTGTGTAGGTAAGAACAACGCGGTCAATAATTTGCTTTAAGCTCCACTCGCGATTGTCATGACCTACGGCTCCTCGAAAGTACTTAGTGGTAACAATTGTGGAAGCATTTACTGACCAAAAATCTGGGAACTCAACACCGTGTTGTTCAAAAACGACTTCGCCTGTTTTCCAGTTTGTTTGAACGACATCTCGGCGTTCCCAGTTAACTTCACTGTAAGGATGAACTCCTGGCTTGGTGTATACCCGCTGTAACTTAAGAATATTTTTAGCAGCGGACTTCTTTTCTTTTGCAGTCTCGGTCATGAGATTCTCTTTCTGTGTGGGGCGATCCACTTTTGGTTCGCGTCGTTGTTTTTCTTTATTCTTTGGAAGACGCGGAGCCATCCCTGTCGCCCACGCTGACAAATTGATCAGGTGCGTAAGCGGCAGCGGTGTCTCCGAGTAAGCCGGCGCGTAACAATGCAATCTCCGCTTCGAAATCTTCTAGCGAATCAAACGATCGGTACA
>VGBH01000024.1 GCA_016870575.1 Actinomycetota bacterium | reverse complement strand
CTTTCTCGGAATGATAAAGAAGTTTGGCAAGGAGTTACTTCTGGTAAATACCTAGTTGGCACAGTAGATACTTTCCTAATTTCGCGGATGACTAAGGGTGCGGTACACGTTTCTGATGCTTCAAATGCCTCAAGAACACAGTTGTTAAATCTAGATTCCGGGGTTTGGGATGATGAATTACTTTCAATATTCGAGGTACCAAAGAATATTCTTCCCGAGGTTGTTTCCTCATATGGCGAAGTTGGGTCATCTGATCCAACAGAATTCTTGGGATTGAATCTGCCAATTGCGGGTATTGCGGGCGATCAACAGGCAGCATTGTTTGGACAGGTTGCCTTTGATATAGGTGATAGCAAATGTACATATGGCACTGGTTCATTTATTTTGTATAACACTGGTTCAGAACTTCAGTTATCAAAGCGTGGGTTGCTAACAACAATTGCTTGGCAAGAGCCAAACGGCAAAATTACCTATGCTCTCGAGGGGGCTGTTTTTGTTACCGGAGCAGCGGTGCAATGGTTACGCGACGGCCTTGGCATTATCAAATCTGCAGCTGAAACTGAACAACTAGCTAACAGCGTAGACACAACTGACGGAGTGGTATTTGTTCCAGCACTTTCAGGACTTGGTGCACCTTACTGGGACCCATATGCCCGCGGTGCAATTCTAGGAATAACTCGGGGCACTACGGCAGCGCACATAGCTCGCGCAACACTTGAAGCAATTGCTTTTCAGGTACGTGATGTAGTTGAAGCAATGATAAAAGACACCAACAAACCATTGGCTAAGTTGCGTGTTGATGGAGGAGCTGCAGTAAACAACTTGTTAATGCAGATGCAGGCCGATGTGTTGAAAGTTCCAGTTGTGCGAGGCATGAGTTTGGAAACAACAGGAATTGGCGCTGCATTTTTGGCTGGGCTGGGAACAGGCGTTTGGAGTAATAAAGATCAATTGAGAAGCAGCATAACAATTGATCGCGAATTCACTCCTCAAGCGCGAGATGAGTGGGAATATGTTCGATGGCAACGAGCAGTACAGCGTTCCCAAAACTGGGTAGAGCGTGGTGGCAATTGAGTGCGATAAAGCCAGAGCGCAATCTTGCGCTTGAATTAGTTCGTGTAACTGAAGCTGCTGCTTTAGCAGCTGCTCCTTGGGTAGGTCGAGGCGATAAGCACAATGCTGATGATGCAGCAGTGCGTGCGATGCGCTTTATTTTAGGGTCAATAGATATAGCAGGCACGATTGTCATTGGGGAGGGTGAAAAAGACAATGCTCCTTGGCTTTACAACGGCGAAAAAGTAGGTAATGGTTCTGGCCCAGAAGTTGACGTCGCTGTTGATCCAATTGATGGCACATCCTTAACTGCAAATGGACAGTTGAACGCCATATCAGTTATCGCAATCGCAGATCGAGGAAGTCTTTATTCCCCTGAATCTATTTTCTATATGGACAAAATAGTGGTTGGGCCAGAAGCAAAAGATCAAATCGATATTAACGCTCCAGTTATTCACAATTTAACTAAAGTCGCAAAAGCAAAATCAAAAAGACTCTCCGACATTACCGTGATGGTGCTAAATCGAAATAGAAATCAAACTTTGATTGATGATATTCGAAATGCTGGATCACGCATTAGATTGATTCAGGATGGAGATGTCGCCGCCTCAGTAATGGCAGCTCGACCAAATACCGGTGTGGATATGTTGATGGGGATTGGCGGCACGCCAGAAGGAGTTATTGCGGCCTGTGCGATGAAAACTCTTGGCGGCACAATGCAGGGCAGATTAGCCCCGCAATTACCTGAAGAGATAAAAGCGGTAAATGAACAGGGACTTGACATTACAAAAGTATTGACCATTGATGAATTGGTTAGAAGCGACAATGCTTTCTTTGCAGCCACTGGCATAACTGATGGCGAGTTACTAAAAGGCGTGAGATATCAAGCTGAAGGCGCGACCACGGACTCAATCGCGTTAAGAGCGCTAAGTGGAACTACTAGAAGAGTATTGGGTGAGCATCGGCCAGAAAAGCTCGTTGGGCTTCTAGGTTCAATTTAGTTGTCAGTGGGTGTGTTTAGCCTTGAGGTATGAATGAACTGCCAAAACGTGATTTACCAATGGTGCTGCGGATTGACTGCAATAGCTGTCAGGTGCGATTTATTGAATGCGATGATTGTGTAGTTGCGGCCTTAATCGGCGCACCGACTGAATTATCACAAGAGGATTTGACATCAATAAAAGTCTTAAGCGATTCGGGTTTGGTTTCGCCACTTAGATTGGTTATTGATGAGCCAAATTAGATTAAGGAACAACTACTACGGTAGTACCAATTTTTGCAAATTCATATAACGCTTTTGAATTACTTAATCGCTGCCGTACGCATCCATCTGAAAGCGGAGTCCCTAATTGAGATTCTGTTTGTGCATAGGTTCCATCAAAATATTTCGGGATATCGTGAAAACCAATATTGGCATTTTTTCCCCGGTCAAATCGAACCATGTAATTCATAGTTGCATTACCCAAGTAAGAAGTGGTAGTGCGAGACTTTGAAAACACCTTGTAAATTCCAGGTTTATGGTGATAATCAAATCTTGATCCAGAAACTAAATAGGTCTTAACCCATCCAGCAGTTTCATTTACTAACCATACGCGCTGTTGCGACAAATCAAAAACAATTCGATCGCCATACTGGGAACCTTCAGTTGGATTAGCAGAAACAGGCGCTATTGCCACAAGACTAAGTGACATTAAAAGTATGTAAAGAATCTTCACCCCATTATCTTAAAAGGTAGACCCTTGGATGCGGGCAAACCCGCTAAGTTAGTCCTGTGCCTCGTACTTTGGTGATTACTAACGATTTTCCACCTCGTAGAGGTGGCATCCAAACATTCATAGAGCAACTGGTGTCACAGATGTATCCAAAATCTGTAGTGGTCTTTACTTCAAGCTGGTCTGGTGCAAAAGAGTATGACGCAAAATTGCCCTTTGATGTCAAGCGAATATCTGGTTCAGTGCTGCTACCTACACCTAGACGAGTTTTGCAAATAAAGCGGTTAATTAAGCAATATGACTGTGATCAGGTACTTTTCGGTGCACTTGCTCCGTTAGCTATAATGAGTAAAAGCCTCAAGCGCGCGGGAATCAAAAACATTGTCGCACTAACTCATGGCCATGAAGCCGGTTGGGCCAAAATACCATTGCTTCGTTTTCTACTTGCAAGGTGTGCGAAAAACGTTGATGTAATAACTTACTTAACTCAGTACACCAAAAAGCAAATTGAATCTCTTATGCCAGCAACTGCAAGATTGATTCAGCTATCGCCAGCCGTAGATTCGAATCGATATACACCGTTTAACAAAAGTCAACGTGAGATGATTCGAGAAAAATTCAATTTATCTAACAATACTGTTTTACTTGGTGTATCTCGGTTGATGCCACGCAAGGGATTTGATTCAGTGATTAGGTCGATGCCCGCACTAATGAGTGAATTTCCAAATATAAAGTTTGTTGTAGTTGGTGGAGGACCTGATCGCAATAGGTTAATGAAACTTGCTAAACGTAATCGCGTTTATGATGCGGTCCAATTTATTGGATCTGTACCGCACAATGATTTACCAGAAATCTACAATCTAGCTGATGTGTTTGTCATGCCTTGTCGAACTCGGTTTGCAGGATTGGATGTAGAAGGATTTGGAATTGTGTATCTGGAGGCAGCGGCCTGTGGTGTCGCAGTGATTGCTGGCAAAAGCGGTGGAGCTCCAGAGGCAGTTATTGATTCTGAAAGCGGTTTAGTAGTGGATGACCAATCATTAATTCCAGCAATACAAACATTGTTACGAGACGAATCTAAGCGAGAGCAATTCGGTTTAGCAGGTCGCGCATGGGTTGCGAAGGAATTTACTTTAGGTAGTAGGGGAGATTTGATTCGTGATTTACTAGATAGTCGAAAAAAATAAATTTATGGTAACAAGACAAGTCGCGATAAATGCTTCAGCAGAAAAAGTGCTATCAACATTACTGAACTTTGAGAAATACCCTGTATGGTCTGGATTTAAATCAGTATCAGTAATAAGTACTGATGAAAATCGACTCAACAGTCAAGTCAGGTTTGAATTAGAAACGCAAGGATTCTCTGATTGGATTACCTTGAATATTTCGCGGCTGGAGAAAAATTTAATCTCTTGGTCTTTAGTGCAATCTACTCAGTTATCTAAACTGATTGGCAATTTCAAAGTGATTTCAGTATCGGAGAATAGCTGTAATGTGGTGTATAATCTAGAAATAAAATTCAAGAATGCCATATTAAATTTGATGAAGAGCACAGTTGAGGATCAAATGGTTCAAAAAATAATGACTAGATTAGCTAATTCGGTGAGCAATCTATGACATTAACCATTGGAATTGATATTGGCGGGACCAAGATTGCTGCTGGAGTTGTTGATGAGTCCGGAAAAATTTTGAAATATGAAAAAACAGTATCACCAAGCCGCGATAGAACTGCAATTAGAAATACTATTTTTGAATTGTGTAAACCACTATTACAGAGTTTTGATGTTTCGGCTATTGGAATATCAGCTGCAGGATTCTTAAGCAAAGATAGAAAGCAGATTCTATTTTCACCAAATTTGGATATGACGGGATTTCATATTGGCGAGGAGATCGCATCTTTAACGAGCAAACCCGTTGTTTTAGAAAATGATGCTAACAGTGCTGCCTGGGGAGAATTTCAATTTGGTGCTGGTCGAGAGTTCAAGAATCTTGTGATGCTCACGATTGGCACAGGTTTAGGTAGCGGAATTGTGATTGAAAACAGATTAGTTGTTGGTGGATATGGAATGGCTGCTGAAGCTGGACATTCTGTCTTGGTGCCTGATGGTGAGGATTGTGGTTGCGGCTTAAAGGGTTGTTTTGAGCAATATGCAAGTGGTTCAGCCCTTACCCGCAATGCTAGAAAATTAGCAATTGCTAATCCAGATGCTGGACGAGCTTTAATCGAATATTGCGGTGGAAATGTTGAACTAATAACCGGAGAGCGAGTAACTGAACTTGCACAACGAGGTGATGAGATTGCTATTGCCTTGTTAACTGAGATAGGAACCCGATTAGGTCAGGGTTTAGCTGGTATTGCTGCAGTTTTAGATCCTGAGATATTTGTAATTGGTGGCGGCGGTAGCGGGGCTGGTGAGCTCATTTTGCAACCGGCTCGGAGATCTTTCTTGAAGCATTTAACTGCAGCAAAATATCGACCGATAGCTCCGATTTTGCAAGCCCAGCTAGGTAATGCTGCTGGAATTGTGGGTGTGGCAGACTTGGCTAGATTATGAAGAAACTCCTCCTACTTTTGCTCACCGCAACCCTGCTTTCCGGTTGTGCAGATGATGCTGAGGTTTTGAATATTCAAACTGAAGAGAAGGAAACTCAGCGCGTGGCTTTAGGTAAAGCCATCCAGATAATCACCCAACCAAATCTAGATGACCGAACCGTTTTAGCTATGGAAGCAGCAGCGAAGCAGGCTGCAGAACGCTTTGGATATGAGATTCAAATTGTTGTTCCAACATCATCTGCAGATGCACTAAAGAAGCTCAAAGAAACTCAAGTAGTACCAGATTTAGGTGGAGTTATTGTTGCTTCCGAAGGAGCGAGAATGGGTAAAGCTCTCTCAAAAGTTTCACAATCAGGCATTCCAGTTGTTGGTATCGGAGACAATTCTGCTGCAGCCCTACCATTTGGTGCTTTAGGTTTTATTGGAGTTACAGATGTTGGTATCGGGGAAGCGGTTGGTTATCGATTTAAAGCAGCTAATAAGAAAAAACTTCTGTGTATAACCTCGACAAGTGCTGCAAAGAGCCGAGAAGTCGTTTTGTGTCAGTCTGTAGGTGAGAAACTGAAAAGTTCAGTCGTGATTTCAGTACAAGTTACTGCTGATGAAGCCCCAGAAAACATTAGAAAAGCTATTGCGGGAGACAAAGAGATTGATTCTGTATTGCTGGCAAACCCAAAGTTGATTGGGGTTTATCAACGAGCTAAAGAAAATGTAGTTAGAGATTTAACAGTTGGAGTTTTAGGCTATTCAGACAAACTGGAAACTGAACTTCGAAATGGCAACATTTTGTTTATGACAGATAATCAAGAAGCAATGCAGGTGCGGTACGCAGTAGACATGCTGGGAACATTTCTAACCACTGCAGGTCGAATAGGTAATGGCACACCAGTGCTCACTGGACCAGATATTGTTTCCGCAGCAACAGTTGATGCTGTAGTTCTAGCACGAAAAGATCTGCTTCGTTAGAGTTTGTTTTCTGCGCGCGATTTAATAAACGATACTGATTTTTCAAAGATAATATTTTGATCGAAATCTAATGTGGCAACGTGAAAAGATTTTTCAAGTACAACTTGCTCCTTTAGATGTGGAGCTGTTGAAATGGACTGCAAAATTAAGTTCGAACTACTTACTGGCACTACATGATCATTGGTACTCGTGAAGACTTGAACCGGTTTATCAACTAAATGCAGTCCTTTTTTAACATCAGCCCATAATTCCAACATGGATGCTGCAGCCGCAACTGGCGTTCGATTATAAGAATGTTCCGTGATACCTGGCCTTGCGATGTCATTACCAACCGAAGGCACACTTGGAATCAACTTAGCTAAAGCAGGGGCAAGGTGGAGTAATTTGTTTTTAGCCTGCAACGCAGGATTCACTAAAATCAAACCAGATATGTCGGTGTGATGTTGCGCCAACCGCAAAGCAAGTGCCCCACCCATTGAAAGTCCAGCTACATAAACCTGCTCAGTATCTTGACTCAATTTGAGCAAAGCTAACTTTGCTGCTGCGTACCATTGGTGCCAAGTGGTTCGATTTAAGTCTCGCCAGTTTGTTGCGTGACCTGGTAATGCTGGCAGTTCTACCGAGAAATTTTCATCTACCAAGTGATCAGCCCAAGGCCTAAGTGAGGCCGGTGAGCCAGTGAATCCGTGCAATAACAAAACGCCAATCTGACTGCTAGATCTAGAGCTAATTGGTTCCAGTGTGTTCATATCTTCCTTGGTTTATCCCTACGGAATTATGTTAGGGCGGGGGGTGGTTAGTTGTCAGCCCTATCAGGCTCTAGTTTTTCCCCTGTGGCAATTGATGACGAGCGGCTAGAAATCCCAATTTACTGGCTTCTGCGATATGGAAGCCTTGGTCCGCTGGTTAACTTGATTTACTCGCCTTGGATTGAAGGCGCGGAAAATATTCCGAAAACTGGTGCTGCCATCCTCGCTCCAAATCACTTGTCTTTTATCGACTCGATTGTGGTTCCACTATCAACTTCCCGAAGAGTCACGTTTTTGGCAAAGGCTGAATATTTTGAAGGTAAAGGGTTAAAGGGGTTTGTTACTAGAAATTTCTTTAAAAGTGCGGGACAAATTCCAGTTGAACGCGGTACCGCAAGAGCCTCCAATGCACTAACTGCAGCTGCAAAAGTACTGCAAAATGGTGGCTTGATTGCAATTTATCCAGAAGGTACTAGATCACCCACCGGAAAGTTGTATCGGGGCAGAACTGGTGTTGCTCGATTAGCACTCGAAAATAACGTTCCAATTATCCCAATCGGGCTTCACGGCACGCGAGAGATACAGCCTCCCGAAAGAAACATTCCCAAGCTAGGTCGAGTGGGGATAAAGATAGGTGAACCACTTGAATTCTCTCACCTTTTTGAAAAAAGAAAGGATAGAGAAACTTTGCGAGCAGTTACTGATGAGATTATGAAAAATATAAGAGATTTAAGTGATCAAGATTATGTCGATATCTATGCGGACGAGGCACGACGCTTGCTAGCTAATGAAAAGCGAAATAAAAGCAAGGCTGAAGATTAATCCTGCCTAATCATTTCAACCAAGTAAGCATTTTCAGGTTGAATCTTTAAGCCGCGCAATCCGTGATTTAATATCAAATCTCCTCCAAGTATTGCACCCTTAGCCCAACTTGGATCTTCATTCTTGATTGTTTCAGCAGGACCGGCTGGCTGAACTATTCGAACAAAGTAATTGTAATTTGGATTTAGTCCGAAAAATTTCAAGAGAGGTGGTTTACTTGCGGCAATAGCAGCGATTGATGAAACACTAAATATTGCTTTATCTTGATTTTGGGAAACAACGCCGTGCACCCAAATTGCCTGATCTGGCTGATTAACTTGGACAACATCACCTGAATGAAGTAAGTCCCTATTAGTTTTGTAGTAAGAAATCCAATCCGCCAGTAATAATTGTTCGGCTGTTGAAGCTTGAGTTACATCCCATTGAATACCAGCATGTCCAAACAAGGCGGTAACTGCTCGAAAAGATAAATTGTGCACACGTCCGGTCGTATGCGATTTCGGAGGACCAATGTGAGTGCCAAGCATCTCTGGTGGAATGACTAGTCCAGTCCAACGCTGAATGAATGTTCGCTCCAACGCTTCATTGCAATCACTGACCCAGAATCTGTCAACCAGTCTTGCAACACCTAAATCAATCCTCGCGCCGCCAGAAGCACATGATTCAATCTCTAATCTGGGATGTGATTTCTTTAATGCTGTAATTAAGCGGTAGTAACTTTGCGTTTGCTTATTAACGATTGCTCTATTAAGAAATCCTGGCTCAATCAAAACACGATTATGATCCGCGGAGTTTTTTCAATGCCCGAGCGCGTTGGATTTTTCAACTATACCGAAGCAATATCTCGAATGGAGCTTCCAACCTATCTTTGGAACTCATTTATCATTACTGCCCCCGCAGTATTTCTAACACTGCTTTTTGGGTCGCTGATTGCTTTTGTGGTTTCAAGATATTCTTTTAAGTTTAATGTCGCGATGCTACTTTTGTTTACTGCTGGAAATCTATTGCCAGGACAGTTAGTTTTTATTCCAGTTTTTAAACTATATCTGCAAATTGGTGATTGGGTGGGGGATCGAAGATTTCTTTATGATTCACATTGGGGAGTAATTTTGATACACGTTGCATTCCAAATGGGATTTGCAACATTTGTGCTATCTAGCTATATGAAAACAATTCCAAAAGAAATATCTGAATCAGCAATGGTAGATGGTGCTTCAGTTTGGAGACACTATTGGAACGTTATGCTGCCATTACTGCGCCCTCCGCTTGCTTCTCTGGCAGTCTTGATGACCACTTGGATCTACAATGATTTTTTCTGGGCTCTGGTACTGATGTCAACCGATGCAAAACGACCAATTATCTCTGGTCTCGGAGGGCTAACTGGTGAGTTTGTTACTGATTACAACTTGCTTGCGGTAGGAGCCATGATTGCAGCTATTTCTACCTTGATTGTGTTCTTGGTGCTGCGTAAGCAATTTGTTTCTGGATTAACCCTAGGTTCCACAAAAGGGTAAGACCCTTTATCCTTATCACCACGGAATAGGAGGCAGAGATGCCAAATTTGAAGCCCACTGAGTTGATCATCCTCTTGGTCGTCTTGGTGCTGTTGTTTGGAGCAAAGAAGTTGCCCGATGCAGCCCGCGGCATTGGCAGATCACTGCGAATATTTAAGGCTGAAGTTAAAGCGCAAGATAATCCAGAGATCGAGGACGACAAAAACACTGACGCGAAGTCTTAACCTGCGGGTTAAGAAACTATGCCTAAGTTTGGTCGGAGAAGGCGCGATCCGAACGCGGAGATGACGCTAATTGAGCACCTTCGAGAATTGCGCAATCGTCTTTTTCAGATTGTTATATTTTTAGTAATCGCAACACTTGTTGGTTGGTTTGTTTATGATTATACCTTTGCATTGCTCAAACGCCCAATAGATTTTGCAATTGCAGAAGCTGCAAATAATGGTCGCGAAATAGGCTTGGTGTTATCGGGAGTTGCTGATGCATTTACATTGCAATTAAGAGTTTCAGCAACCTTTGCTTTAATTGTGACCGCTCCAGTTTGGCTTTGGCATCTTTGGCGATTTATCACTCCAGGATTAAAGCAGCGAGAGCGACGCTATGGCTTGATATTTATGTTTACCGCTATTCCACTATTTTTTGGTGGAGTTTTTCTGGCCTACAGTGTGCTGCCATTGGCTATGGAATTACTTCTTGGGTTTACACCACAAGGAGTATCAAACCTTCTTCCCGTTGATCGTTACTTAAATTTTTTTCTTAGAACTCTTATTGTTTTTGGACTTGGATTCCTATCTCCAGTAGTAATTGTGATGCTTAGTTTGGCCAATGTGGTTTCAGGTTACACAATGGTTAGATGGTGGCGACAGATAATTATGATTGTGGTGGTTTTTGGAGCTGTTGCGACACCTACTGGAGATCCACTCAATATGGTTCTGCTAGCAGGGCCGATGTTGATTTTAGTTTTTGGTGCGATTGGTATCGCAAGATTGATAGATAAGCGACGCGGACGCACTCCAGAGTGGTCTGATTCACTTAGTGATGATGAAGCATCGCCCTTGTAACCTTGATCGAGTTGGGTTCATTACGCTTAGCGTATGACGCAGATTCAATGGCCTGATTTACCTGCTGCACAGCAGCCCGTATGGCCCGATACGCAAGCCCTCAACCAGGCAAGAGCCGAATTGGCAACTTTGCCACCATTAATTTTCGCTGGCGAGGCAGATCAATTGCGAAATTCGCTAGGTAAAGCCGCACACGGCGGTGCATTTGTCTTGACGGCTGGCGATTGCGCTGAAACTTTTAAACACAACACTGCTGATTCAATTAGGGGTAGACTGCGAACCGTCTTACAAATGGCAGTTGTTTTGACATACGGATCAACTTTGCCGGTTGTAAAAATAGGTCGAATTGCAGGGCAATACTTTAAACCGAGATCTGGCGAAACTGAAACGGTAAATGGAATCACATTACCGGTTTATCGCGGGGATGCCGTTAACGATATTGAATTCAATGAAGCCGCTAGGCAACCAGATCCATGGCGAATGGTTCGTGCATATCACGCTTCAAGCGCAACACTGAACTTAGTTAGAGCTTTTACGCAAGGTGGATACGCTGATTTGCGTGAAGTGCATTCGTGGAACCAGGACTTTGTTAAGCAAACTAAAACAGGTGACAAGTATGAGCTAATTGCAAGTGATATCGATCGAGCATTGGCATTCATGGCCGCTTGCGGGGTGGACCCAAGCGAGTTTAGAACAGTCGATTTTTATTCAAGCCATGAAGCATTGGTGCTTGACTATGAACAACCCTTAACTCGAGTTGACTCTAGAACTGGAAAACTTTACGACGTTAGTGCACATTTTCTTTGGATTGGGGATAGGACTAGACAATTAGATGGTGCTCATATCGACTTTGCCTCTCGGATTTCAAACCCTATTGGTATAAAGATTGGTCCAAGTACTGATGTTGAAGACATTGGCAAGATTTTAGAAAAATTGAATCCCGATAGAACTGATGGTCGAATCACATTTATCTCGCGAATGGGTGTGGAACAAATCAAAGAAAAGCTCGCGCCATTAATGAGCGCTTCATTCAAGAGTGGACATAAACCTCTTTGGGTGTGTGACCCAATGCACGGCAACACCAAAACTGCTTCAACTGGTCATAAAACTCGAGATTTCAGTGATGTTATTGGAGAGGTAGTTGGATTTTTTGACGTTTGCCGCGCGATGAGTGTTCATCCAGGAGGCATTCATATTGAGTTAACTGGCGATGACGTCACAGAATGCACTGGTGGGATGGAAGGTTTACTTGATCACGACCTGCCAAGCAGATATGAAACTGCATGCGACCCTAGATTAAATCGAGTTCAATCATTAGAGTTAGCCTTCCGAGTATCTGAGATGTTAAAGGCAAGATAATGCTAATTGGCACTGAAATGAATATTTTAGGATTTGATTTTTCAGTAGTTGCAAGTTCGATTAAAGACGAGATAAAAATAATATCTAGTGGATTTCTTCCTCTTGGTAAAATGATGCGCGAGTTTCCTGAACCTGTTACTAAAAAGCCCATTTCAATAATTTCTAAGTGGCTTAACGCTTATCAAGTAGGTGACTTTGAAGGTTTGAATCAAGTACCTTTGCATCAATCTGGCGGGCTGTTTACAGAAAAAGTCTGGCGAGAGATCTCGAAAATAAAAGCTGGACAGACGATGTGTTACCAAGAATTAGCAAAGCGAGCTGGAAACTCAAAAGCAGTAAGAGCTGCCGGCACGGCCTGTGGAAGAAACAATCTGCCACTTTTTGTGCCATGTCATCGAATAGTGCCAAGCGCTGGGGGTGTGGGCAATTATGCATTTGGTGAAAAGATTAAACGGACACTACTGAAGCACGAGCACGATATGCTCCATACTCAGAAACTAACATAGCTAGAATTATCAATCCACCACCAATTGCAATTGGAAGTGTGATGACGTTTGAAACAATTATTACTGAAAAGATTGCTCCCCAAACTGGCTCTAAAGTAAAAATGATCGCCGCTCGTACTGCAGACACATGCGTTTGACCCCAAGTTTGTAATAACAATGCCAAAGCACCAGCACCTGCGCCTAGGTAAATTAGTTTATCCCAAAGATTCTGATTTGGAAATTCAAAAGTACCTAATACAAATGCCAAAACCAATGACATAACCGCAACCACAATCATTTGAATAGTAGTCATTGCCCAAGCAATATTCGACTTTCCCCAGCGGCTGAGGAAAGTTATCTGCAAACTCCACATCAGGGCGGTTACCAAAGTTATACTTTCACCAAAACCAAATCCGACGCCACGCAGAGTCATTATGCCTAAACCAAATAGCGCAACTAAAATGGCAATCCAGGTGATATTGGGAATTCTCTCGCGAAAAAATACAGCTGCGACTAATGGCGTAAACACCACAAACATCCCTGCAATAAATCCAGATACGGTTGCAGTTGTGTATTGCAGGCCCCAACTTTGCAGTAAATAGCCGCTTCCTAGAAACAATCCAATAGTAATTGCATTTTTAAGATCTGGCTTATTTAAGGCAGACAAGCTTTTAGGTTTTAATATCAACAGAATAATTACTGCAATTAATGCTCTAAAAAACATACCAGAAATAAGGTCCATTTGCGTTACCACTACTTGAGTAATTGCAAAAGAGCTTCCCCATAGCGCTGTTGCAAATATCAAGGCAAAACTCGCTATTAAAGGATGCATTGTTTTGACCATCGTGGTAGCCTACGTAATAGAACACGGGAGTTCGCAGATTTGCGGACTGAGAGGGCGAAAGGTTCGCCGACCGTATGACCAGTCGGGTAATGCCGAATCGGGAGGTAAAAATGACTGTTTTATTTGAAGCATGGGGATACCCAGTAACTGTTTTGGAATTGGCCTCAGTTATTGCATCAATCATTGGTATCGCATTGGGAATCATTGGCACCAGGTGGGCATGGCCATTCTGGATTTTGGGTTCGGTTTTATATGGCTGGCTTTTTCTAGAGTATGACTTGTTAGCTTCTGCAGCCCTACAGATCGTATTTATTCTGGCTGCTATCTGGGGATGGTTCGGTTGGGGCGAAAAAGGTGCCCAACCAAAACTGCTTATTAACAAAAACCGAATATATTGGGCTACTTTTGCTGTGCTTTTGTGGGTTGTACTCAATCCACTATTAAAAGAATTGGGTGCAGTTGCAACAGAGTTAGATTCAATTATTTTGGTGGGATCTTTAGTTGCTCAGATACTTATGGTTTTGCAGCGCGTGGATGCTTGGGTAATCTGGATAGTGGTAAATGTGATTGCTACCGTCCATTATGCTCGACAAGATTTGTTTTTCACATCGTTGTTTTATGCAGTCTTAGTAATTATGGCAGCTCAAGGTTGGTATCGATGGCTAAAGATGCGCGAACTCAGATTACCTCAGTAGCCGAAATAGCCGTATTGGCATTAACTTCTGAGGCTAAACTTGGTACGAGTAAATTGATACTAATTGATGGTCCTGCTGGCAGTGGCAAAACAACTCTTGCAAGAATGTTGCAATCAGAAGTTGGAGCTCAAGTTATTCATATGGATGATCTCTACCACGGCTGGGAGGACGCATTAACCAGTGCCACAATGAACCGCATTGTGCAAAGTATTCTGCTACCACTTGAGAATGGGCAATTGGGAAAATATCAAAAGTTTGATTGGTATCAGAATAAATTTTTAGAAACATTTGAGGTAACTGCGGGTAGCGTTATTATCGAAGGTGTTGGATCTGCTTCAGCCCCAATAAGAAAGTACGCCAGTTATGTTGTTTGGCTAGAAGTAGATCCTCAGTTGGGTTTATCGCGGGTATTAAATCGAGATGGAGCGCAGATAACAAATGAGATGCTTACTTGGCAAAAAACCGAGCAAAATTGGCACAAGATCGATAATACAAGAAGTCATGCTAATTTAATTTTGTCAGGCGAGCGAGCTGATGGTCTAGCCTTAACTGAATACTTTGCTCTAACCAAGTAGGTTAGGACTATGCAGTTAACCAACTTTGCTTATCTGGGTGTACTTAGTTTTATTTTGTTAGGCACAATCTGGTTGGAATTTATGGTTGGCGCAAGAGTACTTCGCAAGCCACTGCGATTAGTTATGGCAATTACACCCGTTTTTCTGGGTCTTGTCGTTTGGGATATATATGCAATTTCTCAGGGCCATTGGTGGTTTAATGAAAAATATGTAACTGGTTGGCAAATCGGTATTGTGCCAATAGAAGAATTGCTCTTTTTTATAGTTGTTCCGTTAGCTGCTATTTACAGTTTTGAAGCGGTTAGAGCTGTTAAGCAATGGCAAGTGGGTGATGAATTATGAGTTATACCCAAATAGGAATACTCGCAGTTTTGTTTGCAGTTTTTTTAGATCTATTCATTCTGAAAACACGCATCCTTAGGAAACCGGTTTGGTGGATTTCATATCTGATTGTGGTCTTTTTTCAATTTATAACTAATGGAACTTTAACGGGTTTTGCAATTGTGCAGTACGATCCAAAATTTAACTTAGGGGAGAATTTCTATTCCAACACGCCCCCTTTAATTGGTGATGGTAGATTGTTTTTTGCACCAGTGGAAGATTTGCTTTTTGGATTTTCTATGTGCTTATCAGCCATTGGATTGTGGGTATATTTTGGTCGAAAAGGAATTCAAAATTTGCCCATAAGCAACACCAGTCAAAAGATGCGTGAGAGATTTAAATTCTTGCGCTAGAAATATTTGCGAGCCTTTCGCCATGCATTTCCGGCAACCTTAACTCTCTTCCAATTTGATACTTTTGCTCTCTTATCAAAAACTTTATAATCAATATCTTCCACTGCATCAACAATTCCGCAGTAGAGGATTCGTGCTGCGTCTATACACGGCTGACTGGATGCTGCGAGAAGTTTTATGCCTGGAATTGAGCGACGTTCGAGTTCCCGAACGCGAGCTATCTCATATTTTAGCAGCTCCTTGATTCTTGGTGTTACTTTACGTTCTTTAAACTCATCAATTGAAACATCAAATTTAGCCAAATCTTCTAGCGGAAGGTAAATTCGTCCTCGATCAAGATCTTCGCCAACATCACGAATGAAATTGGCAAGTTGAAAGGCAATTCCAAGATCTTTTGCTGGCTCGTATGCGTCAGCACTTAGTGGTTCAAGAATTGGAACCATTTGTAAGCCTATGACTGCAGCAGAGCCATACACATATTCATATAAGTGTTCATAGGTTGGGTATTGAGTTACGGTTAAATCCATCTGCATAGATTTTAAGAAAGCTTCGAAATGCTCTATTGGAATCTGCCAGCGATTAACTGTATCAACTAGTGCAGCTGCTACGTTATCGTCTGATTTTCCAGAGCGTAAATCATGCAGAACTTGATCTCCCCACGTGGTTAGTGCCTGTGCTTTTTCTGTTGGACTTAACGTGCTTGCTAAGTCATCTACAATCTCATCGGCATATCTTGCAAAACCATAAAGGGCGTGGACATAAGGTCGCTTAGCTGGTGGCAGTAATCGAGTTGCTAGAAAATACGTTTTGCCGTGCTTTGCATTTAATTTACGACAAAGTTGATATGACTCTCGTAATTTGGCATCAGTTATGCCTGCAGAGGCAAGTTCGCGTTTGCTCAATCTAATTCCAGGCTCGCGATCGATAGTTTGCATCTCGGCCAAGCACTCGCTCAGCTGCCAGTCTGCCAGAAATCAAGACCATAGGTACACCAACTCCTGGAGTTGTTCCAGAGCCAGTAAAAATAATGTTTTCGCCATAAATATTTTTTGGTCTAAAAGGTCCGGTTTGCAAGAATGTATGCGCACTTGCAAAAGGTGCGCCTTGCTCCATTCCTTGATCAGCCCAGTCTTGCGGGGTAGTGAGACGTTCGACTTCAACGCCATCTGAAAAACCAAGGTAGCCTCGTTCTTCTAAAACTCGTACCATTTCATCTCGATATCTAGGACCTAGTTTTTTCCAGTCATATCCAGCAGTTAAGTTCGGTGTTGGAAAGAGCACGTAGTAAATCTCCTTACCAGCAGGCGCAAGAGAAGGATCAGTAAAAGTAGGGTTAGTTACTAGTAAACTCGGATCGGACATAAGTTTCTTTTTGTCAATCAAATCATCAAAAACTCCGCGCCACGAATTGCCAAAATGAATATTATGATGTTTAATCTTGTTAAATTTTGCAGATGAGCCAGTTAGAAGCACGGCACAAGACGGCGAGTAACTAAGTCTTGACACTTGCCATGGCGTTTCGCCCAACAAATCTCGCCAAGCAACCGGTAAGTCTGGATTTAGTACTACAACATCTGCGGCAATGCGATCGCCGTCCTTTGTGATAACCGCATTTGCGCGTCGTTCAGTTCGCTCAACTTGCACAACTTCAGTGCTATACCGGAACTGAACTCCATGTTTTTCTGCAGCAGCAGCCATTGCGCGCGGAATTGCATGCATTCCGCCTTCTGGAAAGAAAACACCAGAAACTGAATCCATATAAGCGATAACCGCATATATTGCTAGCGCTTGATACGGGGATAGTCCTGCATACATTGCTTGGAAGGAATAAACGCGCTCCGTTCGTGGATCTTTTAAATAATCCCTAACCTTTGGAGCTAACTTTCGGAATGCTCCAATTTGAATCAATCTCATCAGATTCGGTGTGAGTAAATCAAATGGCGAATCAATGTTTCGATCAATAAAATCTTGCATCTCATATTTATACAACTTGCTAACAAAATCAACATACTTCAAGTATCCAGCTGCTTCATCAGGTCCGATAACTGATTCGATTTCAGCAGCCATCTGCTCTGGATTTGAATGAACATCTAAAACAGAACCATCTGGATAAAAAGATCGATACAGTGGTTCAACTGGCTTTAACTTTAGCCAGGAGTTCATATCTTCGCCAAGCGCATCAAAACAATCTGCAATTAGATCAGGCATTGTTAGCACTGATGGACCGGTGTCAAAGGAATAACCATCAACTTGATAAATCCCTGCTCTTCCGCCTGGAACTGCCTCGCGTTCAATCACAGTTACCTTTTTGCCAGCACCACGCAGACGCATTGCAGCAGATAGTCCAGCCAGTCCCGCTCCGACGATTACCACATGGTCAGTTGGGCCGGTAACTGTGCGCGGAGAGCGATTCAATCGATTCAATAAGTTGTCCATTGGCTAAACCTTGCGTGAAGTGGCCGCATCCGCCAGTTGAAGTAGTAAATCTTGCACAAAATGAGGAATTTCTGCTGATTTTGCGGCATTTTTAGCTTTAGTTGTTAGAGCGTCAATTTGACTTTCAACCCGACTTAGCGCTCCTGTTTGGGTGATGATTTCACGAAGTAAAGTAATTTCTGTTTCATCAATTGCAGGGTTACCCAGATGGTAATCAATGTGTTCACGTTGAGATTTTTCTGCAGTAGTTAATGCTTCTGCGATAAGAACAGTGCGTTTTCCCTCCCGCAAATCATCTCCAGCAGGTTTTCCTGTTTCACTCGGATCACCAAACACGCCAAGTACATCGTCTCTTAATTGAAAAGCCTCACCCAGAGCTAGTCCATATTCAGCGAGCACAACAAATAAATCTGCATTCCCTTCAGCGAGGGTTGCACCTAATAGCAGAGGTTTCTCAATTGTGTATTTTGCAGATTTCAATCTAATTACATCAAATGCTCGATCAATTGATCCGCCACCACGTGCTTGCTCAAGTAAGTCGAGATACTGGCCTATCATTAACTCGGTGCGCATTAGATCATAAACTTTTTTTCCAGAAAACCTGGCTTCGCTAGATAACTCGGCTTGCATTAACAATTCGTCAGCCCAAGACAAGCACAAATCGCCAAGCAAAATGGCAGCACCAGTTCCAAATGTTTCACTTGAACCTAGCCATCGGTGACCTCGATGATATGTGGCAAACTCTCGGTGCGTTGCGGGGCGACCTCTCCTGGTATCGGAGGAGTCCATTACATCATCATGAATCAATGCGCAGGCCTGCAAGAATTCCAGCGCAGCAGCTGTTTGATAAGCACCAACGTTAATCTTTGAGCCGGTGGCTAACCAGCCAGCTAACAAAAATGCAGGTCGTAACCGCTTACCTCCAGAAACAAACTCAGAAATGGAATCTATTAAAACCATAGATTCCGGGTTTATCTCAACCATCACCTTGCGCTGGACTGCCAAGAACCGCTCAATTTCAGCATCGACTCCAACTTTAAGGTCCGCAAGAGAAGTACTCATAAGTCAAACCGTACAGGGAGGATTGCTTAGAGGTAGCCTTCCACCTATGGATTTTGCTAAACCTGGTGGGATTTCGTTTGAATTCTTCCCCCCAAAGAGCGATTTGGGAGAGCAAAACCTTTGGCAGTCAATTAGCGAACTCACAGAATTATCGCCTCATTTCGTGTCAGTAACTTACGGTGCTGGCGGTTCAACTCGAGATCGCACGCTGCGAATTACAAGACGAATAAAAACGGAAACGAACTTGTTTCCAGTAGCACATTTAACTTGCGTTGGCGCTGCTAAATCCGAGTTAATTGACATCATAAAAACACTACAAAATGATGGCGTAACCGCACTTATGGCTCTTCGAGGAGATCCGCCACAAGGCGCTGACTCAACTTGGGATAAGCATCCGTCTGGTTTGAGCTATGCCGTTGAATTAGTTGCATTGGCAAAGGAACTTGGCATAAAAGATATCGGGGTAGCAGCATTTCCTGATAAACATCCAGAATCCCCATCGAAACAGTTTGATATTGAAGTTTTAAAGTCTAAGCAGGATGCTGGTGCAAGTTTTGCCATAACGCAATTGTTTTTCGATGTTGACTCATACTTTCAATTGCTTGAACAGGCTAGATCAGCTGGAATTTCAATACCAATTATTCCTGGAATTATGCCTTTAACTGAAGCAAAGCAACTTGAAAAGTTTAGCCAGCTAGCAGGGGCCCCAATGCCAGATGACGTGAAAGAGTACTTTAGTTTTGCGAATTACGATTCAACAGAAGTAAGTAAGCGCGGAATTTCATTTGCCACCGAGTTTGCAAGAAAACTTCTGCTTGGTGGTGCACCTTCGATTCATCTTTATACCATGAATAAATCAACTGCTGCAAAACAAGTTTCGATGAATTTAATATCATGAATAGATTGGAATATCAATCTGCTTGGATTAGATCACACAACACACCTAACTGGTTAATTGTAAAAATTTTCTTAACTATTATCTATGGCCTATCTCGTATCTTTATGTTTTTTCGCGTTACACCAAATGCCGCAACCGTAATCGGTGGATTGATTGGCTTAGCATCTGTTTGGTTTGTTTATTCTGAAATTTGGTTGATAGCTGCAACTCTTGCAGCTCTGAGTAGTCTGCTGGATGGCGTTGATGGGGCTATCGCTGAATTGACGAATCGTAAATCTAAATTTGGCGCAATACTTGATGCGCTTATCGATCGCATTGTTGAAATTGCTTGGTTTGTTTCATTAATCTGGATGGGGGCGCAGGCGTCAGCAGTGGTTGTCTGTGGATTGATGATCATGGTGATGGAATATACCCGCGCAAAAGCTAACAGTTTAAATCTTGATGGGCCAGGACTCATAACTATTGCAGAGCGACCAACACGCGTAATTATGTTTGTAATGCTAAATATCGGGGTTAGTTTCGTTGGAACAGATACTCGGAGCGCAACTATTGGCGTTTGGGTATTGACTAGCTTAACTGCGATTGCTTCGATGCAATTATTTTTTCGCTTTACCAATAAGTTGCGCAACAATTCGAGCGGACAAACCAACTAGCGGCAGACCGCCTCCTGGATGTGAGCTACCACCAACTAGATAAAGACCTGTAACCGAACCAATATTGCTTGGTCTTAAAAATGCTGCCCAAACACCGTTACTGCTGCTTCCATAAATTGATCCCCCCGGAGATGCGTATCGCCGCTCTAAATCTGCTGGAGTGATAATTTCTTGCCATTTGATTCGACTTTGAAGATCTACCCCTCGCTCAGCTAACTTTTCAATTATTTTTTTGGCATATGCTTGTTTTAAATCAGGTGAATTCCAATCAAGATGCTCACTATGTCTGGGTGCATTAACCAAGATAAACCATGACTCACTTTGATTATCGGGTCGCATAAAATCATCGTCAGGAACGCAGGCATAAATTGTGGGGTCATTTACTGGTTTTGGCCGCTTACCAAAAATGTCATCAAATTCTTGGTCATAATTTTTTGGGAACCAAATATTGTGGTGGGCAATGTTTGGCGTTTTTCCATCAACGGCGAGCAACAAAATAAAACCTGCTAACGAAGGGGTGTTTCTTGCAATCTTTCGCGCATTTGATTTGGCTGAAGGGTGATTAAGAAGATTACGATATAGATGCGATGCATCACAGTTTGCCACCAC
>VGBH01000023.1 GCA_016870575.1 Actinomycetota bacterium | reverse complement strand
GTGGAGTTAGCACTGCTAAACCAACATCATGCGCATCTACTTCAGCCAAACCTTCCAGTCTTAATGTCTCTTCTACTCGTTGGGCTAGCCCAGCGAGATCAGCTTCTGTAACTGGTCGACCTTGGCAGGCCTTTCTAACACCATTGATAATTTTGTTTCGATCGAAACTTTCAATCACACCGTTTCTTTTGATGACCTGCAACATCGCATTTTCAGCAGTGCTAAAACGCCGAGAACAATCAACACATTGTCTTCGGCGCTTTACTTGAGTTCCGTCATCATTGGTACGACTATCAATTACTTTGGTATCTTCAGAGCGACAAAATGGACAGTGCATACTGCCGCTCCTTTCTTAGACTTGGCTGATTTGCCACACAAACCCGAGAAACTCTAACCACGGCTGTGGATAAATAACCCCAATTTGTGGAACATTTTCACCTAGTAGCCACTAGATGTAGGGGTGAAAGATAGAACTCTTGTTACTGGATTGCAACCCCTGAAGGTGGGCGTGTTGAGTTATTTTTGGGCAGAATTAAGTCGTGGGCTTTCCTACCGTTGATGGCGTTCGTTCTTTGGAACTTGGTAATCCAGGATCTACTAGAGACGCGCTAAACAAGCTAGTCCTCAACAAGAAAAAGCGCGCGACTGCCGCGCTCTGGGACGTATATCTGGATGAGGGCGAACCTATTGAATCAGAGGGCGAAAAGCTTTGGTTGCTAAATAGCGAGCTCGCGCCAGTTGCGCAAGTAATCGTCACGAGAGTTGATATACGCAAGTTTGATCAAGTTGATTTTGATTTCATAACCGCCGAGGGGGAAAACCACCCCGATCTTGAAAGTTGGCGCAAGGCCCAGCGAGCCTATTGGTCTGCAACCGCAGAACCAGAATTGCAAGCATCCGGATATTCAAATTGGAGAGTGACTAATCAAACGTTGATAGTTTGCCTATGGTTTCAGCTCGACTAATTGTTCAGCGGAACCAATAATTTATCTCCAGGGACTAATCCAACTCCCAGGTTATTCATCTGCTTAATCTCCCAGACAACTTCTCGCGGGTCTCGGTTGGGCGCAATAGATCTAGCGATCTCCCAAAGAGTGTCACCGGACTGCACGGTTATTGAGTGAGCTATCTGGGTAGATTCAATTACTTGATTACTTGCTCCCGCAAAAACTGAAACAAGCGGGGTGACCGCAACTAAAACAACACTCAAGCCAAGCCCAAATAGGGCCCTGCGCCCTCGTGTTGTGAGCCGGATTGGTGCTGCCGTCGAATAGGTAGTCATTGCGCCTCCAGGGAAGTATTCGAACATCTGTACGAATTGTGCCACACCAGTGCGACAAAAGCAAGAAAATCCGAACAGGTGTTTGAAACATTTGTTCGATTTAGGTATGGTGCTCCCCGGTAGAGAGGATTCATATGTCGGACAAGGATGCGGAACTACTGGAGTTTCCAGGGCAGGGATCAAGCGACTTAACTCAACGACAGCAGCTGATTTTGTCGATGATTACTGAGACCACTGTTGAAAGAGGGTTCCCCCCAACCGTTAGAGAAATCGCAGATGCAGTGGGATTACGCTCCCCTGCGTCGGTAACTCACCAACTCCAGGTGCTGGAACGCAAGGGATACATTCGTCGAGACCCTCACAGCCCAAGAGCAATGGAGGTTTTAACGAGCAGTTCTGACCCTGAAGCCACAGTTGCAAAACCTGTTTACGTACCGATGCTCGGCCAGATTGCTGCGGGTGGTCCAATCTTGGCTGAGGAATCAGTTGAGATGGTGCTGCCTTTACCCTCAGAGCTAGTTGGGAGTGGAGATAACTTCATGCTGCGTGTTAAGGGTGATTCAATGATTGATGTCGCAATTTGTGATGGTGATTGGGTTGTGATCCGAAGCCAAAACACTGCGAACAATGGCGATATTGTCGCTGCCCTAATTGACGAAGAAGCGACAGTTAAAACATTCAAGAAATCAACTGATGGGGTTTGGTTACTGCCACAGAATTCTGCGTATCAACCAATCGACGGCAGTCAGGCAAGGATTATGGGCATTGTGGTGGCAGTTCTTCGCAAGATGTAGCTAGTTGACAACCCTTCTCAAATAGGTGAGCATGGTTCTCATGAAGAAATTGATTTCGCTTTTCTCCCTAATTGTCATTCTGGTTGGCTGCAGTTCAACCGAAACACCAGAGCAGGTCAAAGAAGAATTACCTCAAATCGTTACTGGCGCATTTCCAATTGCCTGGCTTAGTAGTCAATTGGCCGGAGATTGCGCAGTAGTTAATGATTTAACCCCCGCTGGTGGCGATGTGCACGACTTGGAATTAACACCAGCTCAAACAGCTGCAATCATTGATGCTGATTTGATTATTTCCGTAAGTGGCTTTCAGATATCTTTTGATGATGCGGTTGCAAATACTACTGCTGACGTTCTTGACTTGCTTCCACTCATCGATCCCATACTTGGAGAAACACACAGTCACAATCATTCAGGTGAGACAGATCATGACCATGAAGGTGAGACAGATCATGAAAAGAGCTCTGGAGAAGAGTCGTTAGATCCTCATTTTTGGTTAGATCCAAATCGAGCTATCACTGCAGCTAATCTAATTAAAGAAGTAATCAATACCTTAAGTGATGATTGTGCAACTGAAACTTCAGATAATTATCAAAGCCTCGTACAGAATCTAACTCAAATTGATGTCGATTATCGAGATGAATTATCTCAATGCCAGAGCAAAACTATGGTGGTAAGTCATGAAGCATTTGGCTACTTGGCTAAAGCATATGATTTAGAGCAGATAGCGGTTGCTGGATTAGATCCAGAAAGTGAACCTAGTGCCGCACGAATAAGTGAAATCATCGCAATAGCGAAAGAAAAGAAAGTCTCGGCTGTTTTCACTGAAGACAACGCAAATCCAGCAGTTGCAGATATTTTAGCTAAAGAACTTAAAGTTGGTGTGCTGGTTTTGAATCCAATTGAACTCAAACCAGCAAGTCTGGATTATTTGACTGAAATGCAACAGAATTTGCTTAATCTAAGCCAGGGGCTCGGTTGTCGTTAACAGAAAAACCACTAGTTGCAGCACATCAATTGTGTGTTGAGCGCAGTGGTAGATCGGTGCTTCATGAAATAACTCTTGAGATTAATCATGGCGAAACCGTTGCGCTACTTGGGACTAATGGTTCAGGTAAATCAACGTTGCTACAGGCATTGGTTGGTTTGATTCCATTAAGTAGTGGCTTAGTAGAGATATGTGCGGGGCACGATTCTCAAAGTGGAATTGCACTAGTACCACAGTTTGCTCCACCAACTTCATTAATCCCGCTAACGGTTTTTGAGTTAGTTAGTTCCGGCCTAACAAATCGCTCTAGTTATTGGGGGGCTTCAAGGCTCGAGCGAAAACAAGTTTTTGAAGCAATAGATTCGGTCGGATTGAGCAAGCAACAACGATACAAATATTCCTCTCTCTCAGGTGGGCAATTAAGGCGCGCACTTATTGCTCGAGCTCTTGTTTCTCAGGCTGATTTGTTACTACTTGATGAACCATTGGCCGGATTAGATCGTGAGAGTGTGATTTCAGTTGTAATTCTACTTAAAGAACTTAAGCAGGCAGGATATTCAATGCTCGTTGTTTCACACGAATTATCTGACCTTGATGGCTTGTTTACTGGAGTAATTGAGTTAGAAAATCGAAAAATTAAGTACGATGGCATACCGCTAGATCGGCACCACCAACACACTGATCAACATCATCAACATCCGAACTCTGATCAAGCGGGGATTGCCATATGAGTGTGTTGGATTTTTTGGATTATCAATTTATGCAGTTTGCGCTATTGGCCGCCTCGATTGTTGGACTCACCGCACCTCTTGTAGGAATCTTTTTAGTGCAACGAAGGCTTGCTTTACTCGGAGATGGCATTGGGCATATTGCCTTAACTGGAATAGGAATTGCAGTTCTAACTGGTCAAGCTCCAATTTGGGGCGCACTTGTTGCCGCTCTTTGTGGTGCGATATTGGTTGAATACTTAAGAGCGAAATCAAAAATTGCCGGCGATACAGCGCTCTCAATAATTTTCTATGGTGGTATTGCTGGCGGAGTTCTGCTTACATCAATTCGCACCGGCTCAGCTGGTAGCACACTTTCTAGTTACTTGTTTGGATCATTAACCACGGTATCTCAGTCAGATCTAATCGCGGTAGTGCTGCTTGGTTTGGGCATTGCCTTTACCGTGGCAATGTTTGGACGGCAACTACTGGCTGTTTCTGTTGATCCAGAGCACGCCCACGTTCAGGGATTGCGTTTGAATTTCCTCTCAGGACTTATTGCCACTCTTTCTGCTGTAACAGTAACTGTAGGTATGCGTGCGGTTGGATTACTATTGGTAAGTGCAATAATGATTATTCCAGTTGTATCCGCTCAGCAGTTTGCAAAATCTTTTCGACAAACAGCAATTGCAGGTTCGATTATTGGTTGGGTATCTGCAATCATCGGGCTGGTGTTTTCTTACTACATTGATGTTCCGCCAGGTAGTTCAATTGTTCTTACTGCTTTAGGTATGTTTACAATTATAGCGATACTAGTATTTATCCTGAATTTGATTCAACGAAAAAAGGTAACCGATGGCTTCGCTTAGAAATACCAAACAACGTCAGGTGATTAGTAATTTATTGACCAATTTAGATGGATTTATATCAGCGCAGTCCTTGCATCAGCATTTGGGCGATGCAGGTGAAGCAATCGGATTAGCAACTGTCTATCGCACGCTGCAATCTATGGCTGAAGCAGGGTTGGTAGATGTAGTGCGTGACCAATCGGGAGAAATGCTTTTTCGAGCTTGCCAAACCAAACATCATCACCACCACCTCGTTTGTCGAATCTGTGGAGCAGCGGAGGAGCTGCATGCTGACGAAGTTGAAAGTTGGGCTGCCCAACTTGCTGCAAAGTATGGATTCAATCAAGTGGAACATCAGGTGGAAATATTTGGTTTGTGCCCAAGATGTCAGCTATCCGAATAGTTTTTATCTAATCTTGATAATGATTCAAGCACAACCGTTTTTTCATGCGTGCGCCAAAAGTCTGGCATTGATTTAAGCAACACCGATCCATATCTTCTAGTAGTTATTCGGCTATCCAAAATTGCAACTACACCGCGATCGGTCGTTGATCTTATTAGGCGCCCAGCTCCTTGCGCCAATAGCAAGGCGGCTTTTGGTACAGACACAGACATAAATCCATTTCCACCTAGCTCTTCAACTCTTGCTGCCCGCGCTGAAACTATTGGATCGTCTGGACGTGGAAAGGGAATTCGATCAATTACAACTAGTGAACAAGATTCACCGGGTACATCCACTCCTTGCCAAAGACTAATAGTCCCTAAAAGCACAGATTTAGTGTTTACTGAAAATTTTTCAACTAGCGGACCTACAGCATCACCTTTTCGCTGGATTAGCAACTTTATTTCTGGGTGAGCCTGCAACCGCAATCGCAAATTTTCAGAAGCTGCTTCCACTGCTCGCCAAGAAGAAAAAAGAGCCAAAGTTCTTCCACCTGCCGCAATTACTAAATCAGCTAATTCTTCAATTGTTTCTTCCGATATTCCGTCGCGACCTGGCTCTGGTAGATGTTTAGGAAGATACAACATCCCCTGACTTGCAAAATCAAATGGTGAGCCAACATCTAGCGTATTGAAATCAGATTCTGACTGTTCATCATTTTCTTTACCCCGAAATAAACCAAATCCTGCTGCAGTTGTTTCAAAACTTCCACCCACGGTAAGGGTTGCGCTTGTGATTACTACTGGTGTTTCATTGAACATATTGCGCTGCAAAACATCTGACACCGATAATGGTGCCAATCTGAGTGCTGGAGTATTTGGGTCAAACCACATAACATCTTTTTCATTTGCTTTAATTAACTTGCTACAGGTTGTTGAAATTTCGGTTACTGCACCTTTCACTCTGGCTCGCTCAGCCATTAAATCCATGTCTGAAATTTCGTTATCGCTTGATAGTGCGGATAAATAGTCAGTTGCTGTATCTCGAACTAGTGAGATAGCCTGAAACAAATCAGATGGCAGTTCAGCCAGTCTGTTGCCTGAATCTTCTTCTCCTGCTTGACTTCGAATTTGAAAATCCAATACAACTTCAGCAAAGTTTGTGCAGGCATCTGTTAACTGATCTGCGTGTTTGCCTGGAAGGTGACGACGGGCAAGTAATGCTGCTCGATTAGCCATATTGGGAGTAATTTCCTCAGCAACAGCTTGAGTTGTTCGATCTATAAATTCATGTCCCTCATCCAGAATAATTGCATCTCGTTCTGGCAAAATAGGGTGCTTATCTACAATTTCAATTGCTAAAAGTGCGTGATTAGTAACCACAATATTTGATTCATTTGCCTTTAATTTTGCTAACTCAGAAAAACATTTATCACTATACACACAGATGTCTGCTCCCACGCATTCTCTGCCACTAACGGAATGTGCTAGCCAAACGCGTCTATCCACTGTGGGTGCATCATCCCGATCACCAGTTGAACCTGGGCTCTCAACCCATTGCCTAAGTTTCTTTGCATCTGCAGATAATGTACCGACCTCAATTAACATGTCTGAATCAGGATCAGGCAATGTAGTATTCATTTTTTGCAAACAAATATAGTTGCCTTTTCCTTTGTAAACTCCGTAACTAATATCTCGACCTAAAACCTTAGCCAAGGAAGGAATAATTCTTGGTAAATCTCGCTCAACTAGTTGCCGCTGTAGAGCTAAAGTTGCAGTTGCAATAAGAACTGTTTTTTCGCGCAATATTGGGGGTATCAGATACGCTAGAGACTTACCCGTACCAGTTCCAGCTTGAACTAAAAGATGTTTTCGTTCATTTAATGCAACTGAAACTGCCTCAGCCATTTCGATTTGCCCTGGGCGCGAAGTTCCTCCAATTGCTGATACTGCAATATCCAATAGTTCATTAACGGAAAGTTTTTTGGCCGTCATTTCCTAATTGTCTCTCGCATTTGATTGGCCAGGACTAACGGTACCGTTGCAATGATATGTGTTCCTGATTCCAGATGCTCCAGTTTGTTAACGGAACCTATCTCGTGCGCACGAGCAATAAGGTTCTGTGCGGAATAAGGTAAAACTAAGTCAATAGCAACATCATTTTGCACGAGTCTCGATTCAATTTCAACTAGTAGATCTTCAACTCCAGCACCGGTTTGTGTGCTAATAAACAAGGCATCTGGAATCAATTTTTTGAGTGTTACTATCGTTTGAGTGTCAACTGCATCAATCTTATTTATCACCACCAACTCTTTATCAAGATTAGTACCAACTTCACCCAACACTTCACGAACGTCATTTAATTGTGCTAACGGAGATTCATCACTTGCATCAACTAGATGTAAAACTAAATCAGCATCTGAAATCTCTTCAATAGTCGAGCGAAAAGCTTCAACTAATTGGTGCGGAAGATGGCGAACAAAACCGACAGTATCGGTCACAGTGACAGTCCTACCAGATGGCAAGGCAACTTTTCTTACCGTTGGATCTAAAGTTGCAAACAAGGCATCCTCAACCAACACACCCGCACCCGTGAGCTTGTTTAGCAAGCTAGATTTACCAGCGTTGGTGTAGCCGGCAATCGCTATAGCGGGCACTGCGCTCTTCCTTCGGCTTGTTCGCTGGACTTCTCGAGTTTTTCGCATCGCGGCCAAGTCTTTTCGTAACTTGGCCATTTGATCTCTAATTCGTCTGCGATCGGTTTCAATTTTTGTTTCGCCAGGTCCGCGAGCCAATACTCCTGCACCCTGTCGGCTCAACGCTTCTCCCCAACCTCTAATTCGAGGCAACATATATTGCATCTGCGCCAGTGATACTTGTGCCTTGCCTTCTCGACTTCGGGCGTGCTGGGCAAAAATATCTAGAATCAACCAAGTGCGATCAACAACACGAACCTTGACTACATCTTCCAAATTTCGAAGTTGACCTGGAGTTAACTCACCATCACAAATAACGCTATCCGCTCCTGTTTGCGCAACAATTCTTTTTAGTTCTTGAGCCTTACCAGAACCTATATAAGTTGCTGGATCTGGCCGATCACGACGCTGAATTAATCCATCCAGCACAATCACACCCGCCGTTTGCGCTAATTGTGCAAGTTCACGCATTGAACGCTCGGCCTGAATCAAAGTTCCTGTTGTCCAAACACCAATTAACACCACTTTTTCAAGACGTACCTGACGATATTCAACCTCGGTAATATCCTGTAATTCCGTTGAAAGTCCAGGTACACGCCTCAATGATGATCTGTCCTGAAGTTGTAATTGCCCTTCAGTAATCTCTGAATCATCAGGGATAAATTGGGAATCTGTCATTTATTACGTAAAGCCTCAATATCAATTTCTCCCCACGCAACTAGTTTTGCTGGGCCTGTTAGTTTAACTTTGTTTTCTGGAATCGGCTCAAGTATCAGTTTTCCTCCTGGCACATTAATAGTTATTGGTGAATCAAAATTCAACGACTGTTGTAGGAAAACAGCTACCGCACATGCGCCTGAGCCACAAGAGAGAGTTTCCCCTACGCCACGTTCGAAAACTCGCATACTGACTTCACTAGCTGAAATTATCTGAACAAACTCAAAATTAGCACCTTGGGGCAATATCGGAGTTGGCAAATGTTTCGGGGAATCAAGCAAGTTTCCTAAATTCTCCAAGTCAGAAACTATTGTCACCACGTGAGGATTTGGAGCGCTTAGCACATTTCCCTGTAATTGATTGTCACCAACTTCAACCAATACTTTTTCATTTAAATTTATAACTGGACCAAGCTCAACTGTAAAACTGCCGTCATGCTTACTAATGACTGGAATTAATCCAGCGCGAGTTCCTATTTCAAATGTAGGTCCATCAACTAAATGGTTCAGTACTAGATATTTAGCCATCACCCTAGTGCCATTTCCGCAAATTTCAGCAATAGTTCCATCGGCATTTCGGTAATCCATAAACCAAACTCCGTCTTTTTTCGTGATTCTAATTAACCCATCAGCCCCAATTCCAAATGATCGATTGCAAACTAAAGCAACTACCTCTTTATCTAAATCAAATTGGCCATCAGGATCGAACACCAACACAAAGTCATTGCCAGTGCCGTGCCCTTTAGTAAACGGAATCATCATTTTCAGCTCCACTTTTTTCAATGATCTCAATTATTCTTGAAGTTAAATCAGGATCAGCTGCGTCTAGCCAAATCATTTTTGGATCTCGCCTAAACCAAGATTCTTGCTTTCGAGCATATCGTTTCGTGAGTCTAATTGTTTCAGATTTAGCAGTTTCTAGTGTGATGTCGCCATTGAGTGCTTCGATTATCTGGGCATAACCAAGGGCCTTCCGCGCAGTAACCCCTCGATCCAAACCTTGATCAAGCAAGCCTGTAACTTCGTTTACAAGACCAAGATTCCACATTTCGTTAACCCGCTCCTCAATTCTTAAATCTAGATCTGCTCGGTTTCTCGTCAAAGCAATTCTGATGTCTGGAGCCATGGCTGGGTTTGACTTTGGTAATGTCGATGCAAATGTTTCACCAGTTAACTCAATTACTTCCAATGCTCGAACAATTCGCCTTCCATTTGCACTATCAATTCGCTGTGCGGATTCAGGGTCAAGTTCGACAAGACGTCTGTGCATAAATTTAGGACCAAGTTCTTCCAGCTGCGCCTCAAGGTGAGCTCGTACTTGAGCATCTGTCGGAGGAAAATTTAGGTCATCCAATAGCGCAGTTATATAAAGTCCACTTCCACCTACGGCAATTGGTACCAGGCCCTGTATTCGCATATCTTGAATTACTGCCCGACCCACCAGTTGATAATCAGATACATTCGCAATTTGTGTAATTTCCAAAACATCAATTAGATGATGTTTTATTCCGAGCCTATCTTCTAACCTAAGTTTGGCGGTGCCGATATCCATGCCTCGATAAAGTTGCATTGAATCTGCATTAATAATTTCACTTGATAAAGCTTTTGCTAACTCCAAACTCACCTGAGTCTTTCCAACTGCCGTTGGACCAGCGATAACTACAACTGGGTTTACGCTATCCATTAACATCACTTATCTGACTGAGTGTGGGTGATTGAGCACTCGATTTGGTACAACTTAACGCTGCGGCAACATTTGCAAACTTCAAAACTGCTGAAAGTTGATCCTTGGGTATCTGATTTAAGTTGTCAGCAGTAGTGCCAATCTCAATTAGTTTCATTAAAAGAGCAGCACCAAAAATATCCCCGGCCCCAACCGTATCTTTCACCTCGACTTTGGGTGCAATTTGTCTTTCAGTAACTGATCTTGTTATTAAAGTAGATCCTAAACTTCCGTGCGTAATTGCAATTAAGCCAATATTGGGATGCTCGAATAGTGAATTTATTCTTTCTTGGGTGCCATTATCTGGATACAAGAAATCCATATCCTCATCCGATACTTTTATAACATTTGCTAGTGAGAGCCAAGGCGCAAGTAAACTCGAATAGTCTTTGCTTTCAGAGACAACAGTCGGCCTCGCATTTAGATCAACCATAACCAAGTTGGTGGCTCTAATATCTTCAATTAGATTCAGTAACACTGAGCGACCTGGTTCCAAAATTAGAGCCAATGTGCCGATGTGAATAGCATCAAAATCAGGAAAATTATTTGGGATTTCCTTTGCTGACCAATTAAAGTTTGAAGTTTTGTCTAAATAAAAGCTATAGCTTGGAATTCCTTGGTCCGAAAGCTCAACGACCGCAAGTGACGTTGGGTCATCGGTAAAAACCATTAAATCTTGAGAGATACCACAATCAAGAATATCTCGTGATAGCTGCTGACCGAAAGAATCTCTGCTAATTCGACATAAGTATTGAACGTCCGCACCTAGGTTCATCAATGCTTTTGCGGTGTTAAATGCTCCACCGCCATTGTATGCATGCCAAGATGCATCTGAATGCTTGATTAAATCAATCAGTGCTTCACCACAAACTAAGAACTTCATTTACTGCTCAAGTGAATTGGCATTCCTAAGTTGACAGCATTCCTAGATTTTTGAATTGATCCTGATGTGGTTCGTGTGCGCAATATTGGCCGATCAGAAATTAAATGAAATGGTGCAGCTCCAGTTATCTCAACATCTACTAAATCTCCTGGATTGGTATTAGGGTGAGGCTGGAAATGAACTAATCGATTATCTCGAGCTCGTCCTGAAAGTCGCCCAGTTTCTAAATCTTTCTTACCCTCACCTGTCGCAACCAATACTTCAACTACTTTACCTACCTGAGCTAAGTTTTCTTGCCAGACAATCTGATTAACAAGTTTCGCTAACTCTTCATAACGCTGCTGCTTTATCTCTTCATCTATTTGATTTGTCATATCAGCCGCGGGAGTGCCAGGACGTTTTGAGTAAATGAAGGTGAAAGCGTTTGCAAATCTGACACGACTTACTAAATCTAAAGTTTGTTCAAAATCTTCTTCCGTTTCTCCGGGAAAACCCACAATAATGTCTGTCGTTATTGCAGCTTCTGGCATCGCGCTTCTTACTCTTTCAATAATGCCAAGATATTTGTCTCGACGATAAGACCTGCGCATCAAACGAAGAACGTCATCGCTGCCAGACTGAAGTGGCATATGCAGCTGAGGCATTACATTATGCGTTTCGGCCATCGCTTCAATTACATCATCGGTAAAATCTTTTGGGTGTGGGCTGGTGAATCTAACTCGCTCTAGCCCAGCAATTTCCCCACAAGCTCGCAAGAGTTTGCTAAAGGCAAATCGATCTCCGAACTCCGCACCGTAGGAATTTACATTCTGTCCTAGTAAAGTAATTTCAATTACCCCACTAGTAACGAGTGCAGAAATCTCCTGAAGAATGTCACCTGGTCTGCGATCTTTCTCTTTTCCGCGCAGCGATGGCACAATACAAAACGTGCATGTGTTGTTGCAGCCAACTGAGATTGACACCCATGCTGAGTGTTGAGATTCACGTTTGCTTGGTAAATCAGATGGAAATACTTCTAAGGCTTCCACAATCTCTACTTGTGCTTCTTCAAGCGCTACTGCTCTCTCCAGCAAGGTAGGTAACACATTTAAGTTGTGCGTCCCAAACACCGCGTCAACCCAGGGAGCCTTTGTAATAATCTGGTTTCGATCTTTTTGAGCAAGGCATCCACCAACTGCGATTTGCATGTTTGGATTTCGTTTCTTATCTGAACGTAATTGACCTAATTTTCCATAAAGCCTTAGGTCAGCGTTTTCACGCACTGCACAGGTGTTAATCACTACTAAATCAGGTTCATCACCAGAATTTGCTGGTATGTAGCCAGCAGCTTCTAAAGTGCCCGCAATTCTTTCAGAGTCGTGCGCGTTCATCTGGCACCCGTAGGTGGTTACCTGATATGTCTTTAAACCCATAGTGGGCTAAGGGTAAATCACGCATTCTGCGCAAGTGGAGCAAGCAGTATTACTTCTTATCCCAAACGCCTAAACCAACAAGCAGAGCCTGTGGCGATACATCTAATGCCTTGCAAAGTGGATCAATCAGTGCAACTGACGGACGCTGTTCTTGCGTGAAGTACCGATAGATGTTTCCTCGGTTTATTCCAGTTTCCACAGAAACTTCCTCTAAGCTCGAATAGCCAACCTTCTCCATTTGGTCTCGTAACCAGGTATAAGTCTGGTCAGGACTATTGCGCTTAGCGGTTTTCTTGGCGGTATGTCTTTTCATAGGCACGAACCTAATGTCTCTTCTTGAGAAAATCCATTGACAAAACACAATTCACCCCAAGAAACTTTGATTTCGCTATTCGCGTAATCGATATCAGAGCAATTGTGACGATAAATCCAAAATCTTTTATCATAATTTCGAAACTACAACCGCATCTTGTTAACTGCGCCAAACTCTAGATAAATAAACGCTTAGTCCAACGACAGGCATCGCTGCAATTGCACAGAGCCAGCCATAACTAAGTACAGTAATAATTATTCCTGCAAGTGCCCCGCCAAGAGCTCCGCTTAGATTCATTACTAAGTCCGCAACACCCTGGCTTCCAGTCTTTATCTCTTGTGGTACTGATTCAGCAAGTAATGTTGAACCGGCAATCAACGTGGCTGACCATCCCAGGCCAAGTAGAAACAAACCAATCGCTAACTGCACTGACTGTGCAGCACCTGCAGTGCCAGAAATAATTGTGGAAGTAAGCAGTACCACAAATCCAAAACCAATAGTTTTAAATCTTCCCAGCTGGTCAGTTAACCAACCAATTACAGGTGAAAAGGCATACATACCTGCAACGTGAATGCTAATAACTATTCCAATAACTCTTAGTTGCACATCAACGTGCGCCATATATACAGGAGTCATCACCATTATTGACACCATCACGACATGCCCAATGGCAATTGTCAGCAGTGCTAACAGGGCTCGCGGAATTTTGCGAATCTGCTGCAGAACTTCTCGAGTATTTTTGGTTTGCATTATTCTTGGCGCATCAGCAAGTTTGGCTGCATATAGATATGGATCAGGTCGCAACAGGCTAATTAGTAAAACTGCAGCAAGTGTGAGTGTTACGCTGGCAAATAGATAAGGTCCAACCAACTGCGGTAATCCAAAATGTAATGCAATGTATCCCGAAGGTTCCATCAAGTTCGGTCCAGCAACCGCGCCAATGGTTGCGCCCCATACAACTACCGATAAATTCCGTGCACGCGAAACATCTGTTGCCAAGTCCACGGCGGCAAATCTTGATTGATAGCCAGCAGCCGATGCTGCTCCTACTAAGAAAGTACCAATTAGCATCAAGACAATATTGCGATAACTTCCACCAGTAATTGCAAATAGTGCACCTAACGCACCAAGTGCATAACCAGATGTCAAAGCTAATCTTCTTCCGCCGCGAGAAGTTAACTTTGATAGTGGAATAGCCATCGCTGCAGCACCTAAAACACCACTAGTTTGAGCCAAACCAGCCATCGCTTCAGATCCAGTGATACCAGCTACTAAAAGTGATCCGGCAGCAACTGTGCTAGCAACACCAAGACCGCCTAATACTTGACCAAGTGCAAGAACTGAAAGTACTTTGCGCTGCACATTTTGCACTTCAACCAATTTTTATCTCCTGTGCCATAATTATGAAGAATGTATTAGCTCTGCTTGAGGGTTTTTTAATTCCGACTTTATGGAACCCCAATCTTTCGTAACTCAATATCGCCGATGTGTTAGTTTCAAACACACCCAAAGCCAGTGTTGACCAGTTATTTTGTTTGCATAATTCAATCAACCAGTTAAGAAGTAATCTAGCTCCACCTTTTCCGCGATACTTATGTGCAATCCACCAACTCTTTATCCAACAATCCCCACATCGATCAGGCGGGGTGGGTATTGCAGTTACCAATCCAACGTCTTTGCCTTCAACAACCAGCGCTGCCCAACTTTGTTCATCGAGTAAGTGCTGCCATTGCTCTGCTGTGAAACCCATTTCTAAATCAATGTCTCCGTAGATTTCCGATGAGTCGCTTAGTGCAGCAAGTCGGAGTGATCGCAACCGAGGCCAATGTGTTGGAGTTAAGGTTTCTACGGTGAAATGCAAACTGTCTCCTTTTGGACCGATACCAATGCGTTATCCAACACACTAGGTTAGCGTTAGCGAGTGCTGAAGTACCTAAGTCATCCAAGATGGTTATGGTGGCACTTGCTGTCCCTGGCTGTGACTTTTGGATTTACCCGCCTTGGATTCTGGCAGTGGGAACGCCGCCTAAGGCAAATTGACGAGCAAACTAGTGTGGTCGATTGGCAAAACACTCTTTATGCATTTCAGTGGTGGGTGTTTGCAGGCTTTGTAGTTTGGTTCTGGTGGAAATTTATTTCTGATAGCTATCGTTTGAATGAATTGGAGAAAAATGAAATCCGCAATAACTAGATATCGTGTAATGGCTATTGTGGCAGGTATTGTGCTATTGGCCTTTACCGTAGAAATTGTTGTGAAATACACCCTCGGTCCGGAAATTCCGTGGTTTGCCCAATTGCATGGGCTGATATATATGATTTATTTAATTACAACAATTGATTTAGCCCGCCGAGCAAACTGGTCGGTTGGTCGGATCATTGGGATGTGCCTTGCTGGAACCATTCCATTGCTCTCATTTATTGCTGAGCGATGGGTTGTTAAATCTGTCAGAGCAAGTTAATCTTCATAAGGGCAATGTCGACATCCACTGTCGCAACAAAAACCTTTATCTGCTAAAGATTTGGCTGTCATTACAAACATATTGTTGACTGGATCGATATAATCATCGTGGTTATCGGCCATTGCTGCATCATGAGCTGCCAATCTAGCCTCGCGCTGTGGAGTGGAAAGTGGCATACGTTTTTCAGAAGGAAGATTCAAGGGTCGATCTGCTAATTTTTTGTTCGGCATGACGCATATTGTGCTAGAAATCCTTTTGATACGCTCGCTCAGTGAGTAAGTGGATAAGAGCTATGTTTAATCCTGCTAAAACTATTCCCCAAACAAGTTGGCGTAGTCGTGGCGGTCAATGGGAGTTCTCACCTAATTCCTTTTCTATGCTAGTTATAGGTTTGTGGATTTTTGGTTCTGGTGAAGCTGCATTAATCAATGCGGGTCTTGGTGTATCGCCCTGGACAGTATTGGCTGAAGGGCTAGCTTCTACGTTTAAAACTGGTGTGGGAGTGGCGACATTTGTTGTATCCGTTTTAGTTTTGCTCTTGTGGATTCCGCTAAAGCAATGGCCTGGAATTGGCACAATTATGAATGCACTAGTTATCGCAACCGCGATTGATTTAATGCGTCCTGTTATCCCTACCCCAAGCGAATTTCGATATCAACTTTTATTGATACTCATAGGAGTTTTAGCAGTAGGTCTTGGTTCAGCAATTTATTTAACTGCACAACTTGGGCCTGGTCCAAGGGATGGATTAATGACTGGATTGCATTATCGATTCGGCTGGCCAGTTGCTCGCGTGCGCCTTGGTATTGAAATATCAGTGCTTGCTTTTGGGTGGCTACTTGGTGGCACAGTTGGCCTTGGTACAGCGTTATTTGCAGTACTAATTGGGTGGTCAATTGCCATAAATTTAGCCGTGCTTTCTAAAGCGAACTAACCTGATAATCCTCGTTTTCTAGTTCGCTCAAGGTTTCCATCACTATCGTTGATTCAATATTTTCGATTACTTGTTTTGCTGCCTGATAAGCAATAGCACCGCCGTATCCTTTTCGAGCCAGAAAATCTACAACGCGATTAAGTTGTTTGGTTGAATCTAAATTTCGTATTGACTCAAGCTTCTTCTCGGCGAGTTTTATTGCACGCTGTAATTCAACCTCAGGAGTTATATCAGAAAGGGCAGAATCAATTTCCTGTTGAGATACACCCTTATTAGCCAATTGATATTTAATTGCTCGTGCAGCAAAACCACGATGCTGATGTCTTGATTTAGCATAATTGTTTGCAAATAGTTGATCATCAATTAAGCCAACTTCTGAAAAGCGATCTAAAACTGCACTGGCAATATCAGTTGGGATATTTCGCGACTTAAGAATCTCAGCTAACTCAGCTCGAGTCTTTGCGCTTACGGCAAGTTTGCGAAAAACAATTGCCCGAGCGACCCCAATTGGATCTGTCTCGGGCAATTGCTCATCAAACTTTGCCATTACAAGTCAGCAACTACTTCCAGATTTGGCTTAGCTCCTTCACCAACACCAAGTGAACTCAAAATCTTTAACTCAATTTCAGTTGCTAGTTCAGAGTTATCGATTAAAAACTGGCGAGCATTTTCTTTACCTTGACCCAGCTGATCACCTTCATAGGTATACCAAGCGCCAGCTTTCTTAATAATTCCCTGATCCACACCCATATCAATCAGGCTACCTTCACGTGAAATGCCATGACCATAAAGAATGTCAAATTCTGCTTGCTTAAACGGAGGTGCTACCTTATTTTTAACAACCTTAACCCGCGTTCTATTTCCAACGATTTCTGTGCCATCTTTCAAAGATTCAATTCGTCGAATATCAATTCGAACTGATGCATAAAACTTTAATGCTTTACCGCCAGTTGTAGTTTCTGGGGAACCAAACATCACACCAATTTTCTCACGAAGCTGATTAATAAAGATCATTGTTGTGCCTGAATTGCTAAGCGCACCAGTTAACTTTCGTAATGCTTGAGACATTAAACGAGCCTGCAGTCCCATATGAGAGTCGCCCATCTCACCCTCAATTTCAGCGCGCGGAACTAATGCAGCAACGGAGTCAACTACGATTAATGAAATTGCACCAGACCTAACTAACATATCGGCAATCTCTAGGGCTTGTTCACCTGTATCTGGTTGCGAAACTAAAAGTGCATCAATATCAACACCAAGTTTTTGGGCGTAATCAGGATCTAATGCGTGCTCAGCATCAATAAATGCGGCAATTCCACCCTGCTTTTGAGCATTCGCAATTGCGTGCAGAGCTAGGGTTGTTTTACCAGATGACTCAGGTCCATAGATTTCAATGATCCTGCCGCGAGGTAGTCCGCCTACGCCAAGTGCCACGTCAACTGCAACTGAGCCAGTTGGAATTACCTGCACTGGTGGTCGGTTTTCATCACCAAGTCGCATTACCGAGCCTTTGCCAAACTGTTTTTCAATCTGGGCTAACGCTGTATCTAGTGCTTTATCGCGGTCATTACTTGCCATTCGGCTCTCCTTGTTCGTGATTTCAGTTCGAGAAGATAACTGCCCTAACTGACATCTATTGCTATTCCACGCCCATTGGGCAGGAATCCACTGGGTGGAAAGTACTCGAACAAGTGTTCGAATGCATCAATTGGGTCGGCGTGTCGATCAATCAGGCCAACCCTGCTGGGTACAAACTGCCCGCCAGACCTCGATAGCAGGGATTCCCAGAGCAAAAGCCTGATTGATAGTTACACCTATTTCGGAGATGACTTGATCTTCAGCAAATGATTTTGCGTATACCTCGCCCAATTGAGCGGTTAACAACTCCCAAAAAGTAGAAAATCTCAAGCTGCGTTTACGGTAACGGTAGGTCGCAAAGCAATGACCTCAGCACTAAGAGCTGACAATTGGAGCTGAGCCCCGGCTGCCATAACCAAGTTGCCAACAGTTATATCTAATGCAGCGCAAATAGCTGTAAGCATCTCGCTAGAGGGTTCTTTAACGCCGCGCTCAATTTCAGATAGGTAGCCCAGTGAAACCACAGCACTCTTGGCAACATCGCGCAAAGTACGGCCTTGATTGATTCGATTACGCCGAATCTCCTCGCCGATTGCTGTTCGAAGCAACATATTTACCTCCTGGAGAAGGGCTTAATAATAAGACTAAATTGAGCATCAGACATCTACAACGCCTGCTTAAGTTCCTGAGTATTTACCAAGTAAATCGATTCCGGCGCTAACTGTCCCGTGGCGAATCTGATCGCGATTTCCAGTTAGATTAAGTGATAGCACCTCTGAGCCACTTATCCCCGCGATAGCTAAATACACCTGACCGACTGGCTTGCCCTCTTGGGCATCTGGACCCGCAACTCCAGTGGTTGCAATACCGATGTTGGCGGAAAATTTTTGGGCAACTTGACTAGCCATCTCGATTGCTGTTTCAGCACTAACTGCGCCATATTGCTCAATAATCTCAGCTGGTACACCAAGCACTTGGGTTTTGCTTTCAGTGCTGTAGCAAACTATTCCACCTTGAACAACATTTGATGCACCTGGAATGGAAATCAATTCAGATAGCAGTGCACCTCCAGTTAACGATTCAGCAACTGCAATGGATTTACCGCTGCTAGCCATAGCCTCAATAAGTTCGCTAACTCGCATTTTTACTCCGTAATTCATACAGCTGTCCAAAATATCTAACTCCAGTGATAAGCGTAATCACCGTTGCTAGATAAAGCATTGGCAGTGCGATGCCATCTAATGGATAGGGGCTTAATAAAAATAGCAATGAAAAACCTTGCAACATTGTCTTTAACTTTCCACCACGATCTGCCGCGAGCACGCCATGTTTCAGCACAGCAAGACGTGCAATGGTGACCGCACTCTCCCGAATTAGAATAATAACTGTGATGAAGATCGGTATGACACCATCAATAGTTAGTAAGACTAGAACAGCACCAATCACTAACTTGTCAGCAATCGGATCCCACAGTTTGCCAAACTCTGTAATGGCTCCTGTCTTTCGAGCAACAGTGCCATCAATCCAATCTGATAATCCAGCGATGAAAAATAGGGTAAAGATGAACCAGTTAGTTCCATCGGCAAATAGATAACTAATCACGATTATCGGAACAAGCAACAATCTTAAAATAGTGAACAGATTTGGTAGCTTCTGCATTAACGTAGCTCAGCTACTAGGTCCGCACCAATGGAATCCACGATTTCAGCTGGGTAAATGCTTCCCACTTGCACGTGCTTAGTACTGTGTAGTAGAACACTTCCATCAGTTTCTGGCGCTTGATGTATTGCTCTGGCCTCGATTTGACTCCCCACCTCATCGATAATCACAAGCGTCTGTTCACCGATTCGATCCATAGCTCGTTGATTAACCAATTCGTCTGCAACAGAAGTCAAATAACTTACTCGTGAATCTATCTCAACTGAACTGTGTTGATCAGTAAAGGATGCTGCTTCAGTTTCGTCTTCAATAGAATAACCAAAGATACCTATTGCATCAAGTTGTGCCTGTGTTAAGAATGCTTCTAATTCAGCAAAATCATCTTCACTCTCACCTGGAAAGCCAACAATGAAATTACTTCTAATGCCCGCGTTTGGTGCAAGATTGCGAATTTGACTGATCAAGTTCAAAAAGTCTTGAGTGCCGCCAAATCTTTTCATTCTTCGAAGTAATGCAGGTGCAGCATGTTGAAAAGAAAGATCAAAGTAAGGAGCAATTTTTGGTGTGCTCGCAATCACATTCACCAACGTTGGTCGAATCTCAGCTGGCTGTAAGTAGGTCACTCGAACCCAGTCAATTCCAGCTATGGCAACAAGTTGATTTAGCAAGTTCTCCAATGCTCTTGGATCTCCTAAATCTTTTCCAAATGAAGTTGAGTTTTCACTTACCAGCACTAACTCTTTAACACCCTGCTGAGCTAACCAAGCGGCCTCAGCGACAATTTCTGTAATTGGACGCGAAACAAATGAACCGCGGAACCTAGGAATTGCACAAAAAGTGCACCGTCGATCGCAACCAGAGGCAATCTTCAATGGTGCTGATGGTCGAGCAGAGATTCGCTTGCGCAGCACTTTAGGTCCACCTAACCCGGATGTGATTTGATGTCCAGGTTGCTGATGATTGAAGTTGCTGCGTGCTACGGGTGCAATTGGCAATAGCTGTCTTCGATCTTGAGGTGTTGGCGCGGTTAACTTCTCTCCGGCAAGAACTGACTTAATCTTCTGCGCAATATCTGGATAGTCATCAAAACCCAAAACTGCTGCAGCCTCGGGCAATTCAGCTGCAAGTTCAGTGCCATATCGCTCAGTCAAACAGCCAACTGCAACCACTGGCACACCCGTATCCGAAGCCGCAATAATAGTGTCAATCGAATCTTTTTTTGCACTTTCTATAAACCCGCACGTATTGATCAATATTAAATCTGCATTTGCAGTTACTAAATCAAATCCTGCTGCATCTAATCGCCCAGCTAATTCCTCACTATCAACATCATTACGAGCGCATCCCAATGAAGTCAACTGAACTTTTATTTGTTCTGAGTTACCCACTTGCTAAGCGTAATGACTATGGGGTAAGTGCTATCTGACCTGGTGTCACAGTGAGTCGCAAAACCTCACCGCGTGCTCCTGGAGTACCTAAGTCAATTCCATTTAGGGTGAAATTGACACCGCCTGCATTTCCTATCACCAATAACAATTGGGTGCTATCTAAGAATTCACGATCATCACCAGCGCGAAGTACGCCCTGAAATACAACAGCACCGCTTCCGTCTTCAACTCTTAACCAACACGAATCACTAATTACTTCGATACCAACACTGACCGAGTCGGTAGCAGAAGCTGTGATATCGCCAGGTTCAGTTATTGCAGTTGAGCTAGAACTCGCTTGCTCGTCCGTTGTTATATCAGGTGCTGTATCAGTTTGCGAGATAATGTTGGTGGGTTCAGATATGCCATCATTATCACCGATAAAAATAACGGCTAGCAGTGCAAGCGAAACAACTGTTCCGGCACTGAGCACCATTGACCAATTTGGTCGAGCACCAATTGGTTTTAACTTCGTTGGTTTAAGAGTAATCGTTTCAAACTCTGGTTCGGTCTTAATCAAGGTAGCAATCTGATTCTCAATGTTTAAGCCTAAATAGCGGGCATACATCCGTTGATGACCGCGACCATAAACTTCGCCACCACAAGAATCAAATTCATCTTTTTCAATATCCTGAATAATTGTTGCCCGCACTCTGATGGCAGTTGCAACATCTGCAATTGAAAGATTTCTGGCTAATCGAGCATGGCGAAGGGTCTGTCCAATGGACATCGCCGCTCCAGCCTGTTGGGGGGGGGAAAATCCAACAGGAGAAGGGTAAGGGGTTAGCGTTATCAGGAAAAGGTCAGGTGACCACTTATTTGCCTACTCTGAGCGTAGCCGTTCGAGCACCTCTGCTAACTGGACTGCCGGTA
>VGBH01000022.1 GCA_016870575.1 Actinomycetota bacterium | reverse complement strand
CCTAATTAGTGCGTCTCTAACTAACTCACCGTGCAATACCCTGCCTGATACCAGTGCTCGAGAAATTGAACCATCAGGCATTGCTCTTAGCAAGAGACCAATCTCAACTACTTTTCCTGCTGCATTCGTTCTTACTGGCAAAGCTTCTACATAAAGAATGGGTAATTGTGCGCGTGCATCTTTAATGCCATCTGCACTGAGCCACTTAGCGCGCTCGTCCAGTTCTGATTGCACTTATTTCAAACCTAACTTTACTCGTTAGATCTTGCAAGCAAAGAAAGCAATCTAAGCAATTCAATATAAAGCCAGATGAAGGTAACAGTTACACCAAAAGCTAAGCGCCATGCCTCGCGCTCAGGTACTTGTAGCTCAACCGCTGCCTCAATTGCTCCAAAATCGGCAATTAATGACAGCGTAGCTAAGACAACACCAATTCCAGCAAAGAGCAAACCAAATGATCCTCCATAGAATCCCCAGCCCTCATTCATACCAAACAATGCAAATCCAAATGAAATAAGTGCAAATACTAGATACGAAATAACTGCATATTGTAAAAATCTCAAAAATTTAGGTCCGCTTCGTACAATCCTGAACGCGTAAAGAACCAATACTGTGCCAAAAGTTACGCTCGCTCCTAGAAATGCTTGCTGCGCAACACCAGGATATTGAAGATTCAATGCATAACTAATTCCGCCGGCAAATCCTCCCTGGACAAGACCGTAAGCCATCACAAGAAATGGTGATACCTCGCGCTTGAATGTATTTATCAAACCAAGAGCCAAGCCACCCAGTGCTAGCAGCAATATTGTGCCAAAACCGATAGCTGGGGCTAATGTCCAGCCAGCAATAGCACCAACACCCACAAAAATTGCGGTGATGATAGCTTTATTGATTACAGCGTCCAGAGTAAGAGGTCTTACTTGCTCGCCTGAATTTAAATTTGACCCTAGCGAATACTCTCCTACAACTCGTTCAATAACTGGGTTTGACATATTTATCTCCTTCGTGCCCAATTCTAGATGAAAATCTTAAATCTGCTTTGGAAACTCTATTTAACGCGGGCAGTGGCGAACCATCGCTCCCCGCTGCGATGAACCATAACTGGAACCCCATAGGTAGCGCTAAGAGTGACTGACGAAATCACCTGTTCTACTGGACCGCTAGCAATAGCTTTCCCGGCTCGAAGTAGAAGTATGTGAGTGATACCAGCGGGAATCTCTTCCACATGGTGGGTCACCATAACTATCGCAGGCGCATCGGCCTTACGGCACAAAGATTGAAGTTTATTCAATAGTGCTTCTCTAGAGCCCAGATCTAATGCTGCGGTAGGTTCATCTAGTAATAACAGTTCGGGGTTGGGCATTAAAGCTCTAGCAATGAGCAATCGCTTACGTTCGCCATCAGAAATATTTGCTATTCTCTTGTTAGCTAAGGGAGTTAACAACCATTCCTCTAGTAATTCGTTTGCTCTTTCTTCATCTAAATCAGCATAGCGCTCTAAACCAATACCCGTTACACCGTGAACAGCGCTTATTACTGCATCATGTACTGATTCATCAAAGCCTATTCGGTTCAGCATATTAGCTGTTGCTAGACCTATTCTTGATCGAATTTCGGTAATGTCGCTGATTCCAAACTGCTCTCCGAGAACTTCCGCTGTTCCACTAGCTGGAAAAATGTAGCCACTTAGCAGTTGTAGGAATGTCGTTTTTCCCGCACCATTTGGACCTAAGACTGCCCACTTTTCATTAGTGCGCATCTGCCAATTGATATTCTTGAGAATCTGCGTCTTACCTCGATTTACCGAGACATCAGTTAATTTGGCTATTGTGGACACGAGGTAAGTCTAGTATCAGAGATTGTTGCGCAGGAGTTAAGGTTTCCTATGTTCACTCAGGTATCACAAGCACTATTGAACGTAGCAGCTTTCCAAAAAGGAATGTGCTCCCTAGAATCCACTGTTTCCTATTCGAATTTGGTAAGAAAATTGATAGCTATTAATCCTGGGGTCACATATTTTTTAAGTTCTGCAGTTTCTAATGAACGGTTCTTGGTCTGTGATCTAAATGGTAAGAATTCAGTTTCTCTGTCTGTTAGTAATGGGGAATGGATAATTGCTAAGCATGATTCGCAAGTAAATCTTGAGATACATAACGTCAAAGAGATTGAAAAACTTTACGCAATGGAAATTAAATCTATAGTCCAAGATTTGAATGACATTGATTTTGATTTAAACGCAGTTCAACTTCCAAATCTTGAATCAATCTATTCGATTACCATAACGACTGGATTTAATGAATCAGGAATTTCGATTCTGCAACAGATGCAACGAGTAAATGCTCGCATTGGATTTATTCTAAACCGCAATCAACCGGTATCAGTTGAGTCATCAATTAACACTCAAAAGATTTTTGCAGACGTGTTGACACTCAATAACAGATTTCAAGTACTAATGACTAACGCACTAATCTTTGAGCTCACTTCAAGAGTGGAAGTGATTCGTTAATGAAGATTATTGCGAACTCTCCATACGTTTCCACTAAACCAAATCTTGATTTGATTAATCTATTGGCAGACAATCCTTACAATCAGAATTGTCCCCTATTAATAGTAAGCGATGTTGATTCGACATTTATTAAACAGGAAGTAATTGAATTAATTGCTGATTACGCAGGTGTAAGAAACCAAGTTGCTGAGATCACGCAAAGAGCAATGCGGGGTGAGATTGATTTTGTTCAATCACTAATCGAGCGAGTTTCGCTACTGACAGGATTGAGAGCTGATGTATTAACGGATATTCGCTCAAGTATTGAACTTTCAGATGGTGCATCTTCGTTGGTTGATTATGTGATTGAGCAAGGTCATATCTTTGCTTTGGTATCTGGCGGTTTCACTCAAGTTTTAGATCCGCTGTGTGATGAATATGGCATCAAAAACAGATGTGCAAACAGACTTGAGATTGTCAACGGTGTTCTCACGGGAAGGTTGCTCGGTTCTATCATTGATGCACAAGCTAAGGCCCATTATCTACATGAATTAGCTCAACAACTATCTATTCCCAAAAGCAACATAATTGCTGTTGGCGACGGCGCTAACGATTTACTAATGTTGAAAGCTGCAAGTTGGTCAGTCAGCTTTAATGGTAAACCAGTCGTGCAGGAAGCATCAAAAATTCAAATTGAAGGACCTTACTTTGATCATATAATCGGCTTGATTACTTACCCTGCAATGTGAAAACCACCATCGACATGCAGAATCTCACCCGTAGTTGCGGGTAACCAATCCGAAAACAAAACTATGCAAGCTTTTGCAGCTGCACTTGGGTCGTTAACATCCCAAGAAAGAGGCGAGCGTTGAACCCAGGCTTCCTCAAACACTTCAAAACCAGGAATACTTTTTGCTGCAATCGTTCGCAACGGACCAGCTGCAACGAGATTACATCGAATACCATCGATTCCTAGATCTCTTGCTAGATATCGCGACGTTGATTCTAAGGCCGCTTTAGCAACACCCATCCAGTCATAAACTGGCCACGCACGAGATGCATCAAAATCAAGTCCAACAATTGATGCACCTGGATTTAACATTGATCTAACCGACATTACTAAACTTTTAAGTGAATAAGCGCTCACTTGTAGGGCAGTTGCTACATCACTCCAATTAGTTGAAAGAAAATTTCCACCAAGAGCACTCTGTGGTGCATATCCGATTGAGTGAAGTACACCGTCGAGTGAATCAAAATGATTAGCAACTTTGCTTGCCAAAGAATCTAAAAGCTCATCGTTTGTAACGTCTAATTCTAAAATAGGCGCTTCTTTGTGCAACCTCTTGCTAGCTCGCTCTGTTAATGACATACCTCTGCCAAAAGAAGTTAGAACTACCTGTGCACCTTGTTCTTGTGCAAGCTTTGCAACGTGAAATGCTATAGATTGATCACTTAGTACGCCGGAGATGAGAAGATTTTTGTTCTCAAGTAACGCCATCAATGCCCCATTCCCAATCCACCATCAACTGGAATTATTGCCCCAGTAATGAATCTGGCGTCCTGTGAACAGAGGAACGCCACTGTTTTTGCAATCTCCTCTGGTTCAGCAATTCGTGCTAGTGGGGTTTGCTCAATAACTTTAGATTTGAACTCCACCGACAAATTAGACGTCATATCCGTATTTACATATCCAGGTGCGACCAAATTAACAGTGACATTTCGAGAGCCAATCTCTCTAGCCAGACTGCGCGTTAATCCAACTAATCCAGATTTCGTTGCTGCGTAAACGGAGCTTCCGGCACTTCCACTCAACCCCAGGACGCTACCTACGAAAACAATTGATCCGCTCCTAGATTTCATCATCGATTTAGCTGCACGCCTTGCTAACCTGATGGTTGAGATTAGATTTACTTGTACTAATTCATCTATCTGTTCGTCCGTTGTCCTAACTAACAGTGACTCGGCACTAACTCCAGCATTAACTACAACATTAGACAAGGTGTAGCCAGCTGACTCGATTTGGTCAATAACAGAATCGCAAGCACTTGGAAAAGTTAAATCTGCTACCAGAACGGTGCAACCATCAACCGAAACAGGCTTTCGAGACGTGATGAAAACCGCCTTACCGCGATTTACGAACTCCATAGCAATCGCTCGGCCTATGCCTCGATTGCCTCCGGTGACAAGTACTGCTTCAGGCATACTGATGAGGTTACCCTGAACTTGCGGGTAATATGGCGATTAGCGCGAGCGAAATCATGAATTACCCCCTATTTTTACCTTGTGGCAAAGAAAACACCAACCAATTACGTGATTACATCTGTACAGCGTGGCATCTCTGAAGAGCAGCGCGGCAGACGCGATCGTTACATGATTGGTATGTCAATTCGAACTATTTGCTTTGTGGGAGCAATTGTTGCCACTGGAACATTGCGTTGGATTTTGCTAGCAGGCGCAATATTCCTGCCATACATAGCAGTCTTTATTGCAAATGCTGGGAGAGAATGGGACAAGACACCATTTACCCTAACTGGATATCGGCGGTCGAGAGAGATAACTAACACCGATCCCAAACTGTAGAATTTTTAAATGAGCAAGATTCGGATTGTTTCTCTATGGATTTTGACCATCGTAGTTGTTTTCGGTTCAGCGCTTGCTAGTAGTTGGCAATTCGAACGACATTACGATAGAGCGGAAAAATCAAGGCAGACAAACCAAGTCCTATCAAGAACGACGCTCACTAACCTCACTCCTAGTGATTTAATCGAATACTGGCAACCAGTAAGTTTCGAAGGTCGTTTCCTTGCTGAAACTAAGTTAATAAGGAATAGACCGCTTGAGGGTCGAAATGGTTTTTGGGTGATAGATACTTTGGAGACGACAAATGGACATCGGTTGGCAGTTTTAGTGGGATGGATTTCTTCAGAGGGCTCAGCAACTGAGTACGTAAGGCCACCAGTATTTAAAAATCAATCCAATAATGTCACAGGAATTGCGCGTGCGTTCGAACTAAAGAAATTCGCCGATGATTTACCAACTGATCAACTCTTAACTTTTGATGCAACATCGCTGTCAAGTGATTTTGATTATTTCGTACAAGTCGAGATGATCTCACCAGAACTAAACAAACAAATCGCTTTTGTGCCCGTACCTCGGTTTTCGCAGGGGCCACATTTTTTTTACGCAATCCAATGGATTATTTTTGGTCTTATAGCGATAGCTGGAACAATTTATTTAACTAAAACTGAATCATCAAACGTTAAAACCTAAAGCCCTAAGCATTTCCCGACCATCGTCAGTTATTTTATCTGGCCCCCATGGTGGCATCCATACCCAGTTAATTCGAAAATCTTTGACAAGTCCATTTAGAGCTGCTCGAGTTTGATCTTCAATTACATCAGTTAATGGACATGCTGCACTAGTTAAAGTCATATCTAGAATTGCAGTACCAGCATCATCTATGTTTACTCCATAAAGTAAACCTAAGTCAACCACATTGATACCCAGCTCGGGATCAATCACGTCATGCATCGCTTCCACAACGTCTGAGTCCAAAACTTCACTCACGGCTATCCCCTTCAATCGCTTCTTTCATTGCCATCCACGGCAATAACGCACATTTTACTCTAGCTGGGTATTTTGACACTCCAGCAAATGCAGCAGCATCCCCAAGGATTTGTTCATCAGGAATCATCTTGCCTTGTGAATGCATTAAATTCACAAACTCGTCTAACAGCCTGTTAAACTCTACTACTGATACGCCTTTAGTTAAATCGTGCAGAATCGATGCACTTGCTCGTGAGATTGAGCACCCAACTCCAACATGCGACATTTGGCTGATTGTGGCATCTTGCACGAGTACTCTCACTTTAACTTCATCTCCACAAGACGTGTTAATGTGAAAAGCTTCACCAGAAAACTTGTCCTGCAATCCATTACCTGCAGGGTTTCGATAATGATCCAGAATTATTTCTTGATAAAGCGAATCTAAATGCATTAGACGACCTTAAAATACTTTCGCACCTGAGATAAGGCATCAAGAAAATCTGTTACGTCCTGCTTAGTGTTATACAAATAAAAGGATGCCCGAGTTGATGCAACTGCTCCTATCTTGCGATGGAGCGGCCAAGCGCAATGGTGACCTGCTCTAACGGCTATGCCTTTTGCATCTAAAAATTGTGACACATCATGCGGATGTACTCCGTTTACCTCAAAACTCACAATTCCGCCACGATTATCTGCTGACCTAGGTCCTAATACCCTTATGCCAGGCATTTGCAGCAATTCCGATAATGCATATTTTATCAAGGCACTCTCATGGCCGTGAATTTTGGTCATTCCGACGTTTTTAAGATAGTCAACTGCCGCACTCAGTCCAACAGCCTGAGCAATATTCATAGTGCCTGCTTCAAATCTACCGTTGTCCGATCGAAATGTACTTTGTTCAAAAGTGACGTTTTCAATCATGTTTCCACCAAACAAGAATGGTGGCAGTTCTGTTAAAAGGTCATTGCGTAGATACAGCAAACCGATTCCAGTTGGACCTAGCATTTTATGTCCGCTCCAAGCAGCAGCGGCCACCCCAAGTTCAGCGAAGTTAGTAGGTAAATGCGGCACACTCTGACAAGCGTCAAGAATTAATAAAGCATTGTTCAGATTGGCTACTTTACTTATTTCAGCAATATTGTTTATTGTGCCTAGCACATTAGATTGATGTGTAACAGCAATAATTTTGGCTTTTCTTGTAATCTGATTTGCATCAAATTGTAATTCACCATCTTCAGAAACTGCAATATATTTAAGTTTTGCTCCCGTTACTTTTGATAAGTGTTGCCATGGTACTAAATTGGCATGGTGCTCCATTTCGGTTAACCAAATTTCATCATCCGCCTTAAGTGCATACTTGCGGTACAAGTTTGTATCTTTACTGTTGAGCAAAGTTGCATTTAGAATTGCATAGGCAATAAGGTTTATACTCTCAGTTGCATTCTTGGTGAATACTAAATTGCCAGACTCTACGCCAACGAAGCTAGCTACATTAGCGCGCGCAGACTCGTAAGCAGCTGAAGCCAACTCTCCCAATTCGTGGCCACTTCGATGAATTGTGGCGTTCGTTGTTTCGTAATAATTGCTTACGGCCTCAATCACCTCTGTTGGCTTTTGGCTTGTTGCAGCTGAATCTAGGTATACCAACTTCTGATTTCCCCGAACTCGCCGATGCAAGATTGGAAAATCATCTAATACTGAATCTGCGAGATCGAAACTCAATGAGTACTCGATTTCTGGTAACGCTCGTAACCTTCCGCTTCTAATCTTTCACCTAAATCAGGACCACCAGACTCAGCAATTCGACCATCGACAAACACGTGAACAAAATCAGGTACAACGTGCTGCAAGATTCGTGTGTAATGCGTTATCAACAAAATACCGGTTTCTCCGCTACTGCGCATTCGATTAATACCTTCAGACACAGCACGAAGCGCATCAATATCTAAACCGCTATCAATCTCGTCCAAAATTCCAATTCGAGGCTTAAGCACTTCCATCGAAAGTATTTCAAATCTCTTTTTTTCGCCACCTGAAAACCCAACATTTACATCTCGGGAAGCGAATTTTTCATCCATTTCAAGGTTCTTCATACTTGATTTCAAGTCAGATAGCCAGTTTCGCAAATTAGGTGCTTCACCAGAAATAGCAGTTTTAGCAGTACGTAGAAAATTACTTACGCTAACACCTTGTACTTCGACAGGATGTTGCATTCCTAAAAAAATACCAGCTCGAGCGCGTTCATCTACCGACCTTTCAGCTATATCTGTGCCATCGAGCAAGATGCTTCCTGAGGTAATTTCATATTTGGGATGACCCATAACGGCCATAGCTAGAGTTGATTTCCCTGAACCATTTGGTCCCATAATTGCATGCACTTCGCCAGATTCAATCTTTAATGAAACTCCGTGCAGTATCTCTTTGTTTTCATTCTCAGTCTTAACACTTACATGCAAGTCTTTTATCTCGAGTTTACTCATCATTTCTCCTGACTATTTGATTTCTACTTCGACAACAACTTCATTAGATATCCTGGTGGGAAAACTTGGTACTGATTTAGTTGCTGGCAAACAAACAGCAGCACCCGACGCTAAGTCAAACTGTGCTCCATGCAACCAGCACTCAACTTTTCCATCTTGAACACTTCCTTCAGATAGTGCGACTTCAGCATGCGAACAGACATCACTTAATGCGAATATGCCTTGCTCTGTCTTCACTAACATAACTGGATCTCCATCGATATCTATTGAGACCGGTTTATTAAGTTCGAGTTCGTTGGTTTCTACCACTTGGTGCCAAGTCATAGATCACCAACGGATTTCAATTTTGATTCAATAGTTTCTACAACAGGCTGCAAAATCGTTGAAATACCCATTCTTTCAACAATGTTGGCAAAGAAGCCAACCACGATTAGCTTAAGTGCCTCATAATCTTTCAAACCCCTGGAAGTCAAATAGAAAATTTGTTCGTCATCAAGTCTGCCTGTTGCCGATGCATGACCTGCACCGACAACCTCGCCAGTTTCGATTTCTAAATTTGGCACGGAGTCAGCTCGCGCACCTGCAGAAAGGACAAGGTTTCTATTTGTTTCATAGGTATCTGATCCAGTTGCGCTATAACGGATGATTGTGTCGCCAATCCACACTGAGTGAGTACCTTGGCCATCAACTGCACTTCGAAAATCTACATAACTTCTACAGTTAGGCGTATTGTGATCGACAACAGTGCGATGTTCGCAATATTGCCCATCTGCACTATGGGTAGCGCCAAGCAAAATCATTTCGCCATTTACATCGTTGAATAAGGAATCAAAACTGCGTCGAACTAAGTCACCCCCCAATGAAACAATTCCCATAGTTAAAGATGCGTCGCGACCCACATTTGCAGATATTTGGCCAAAGTGCATACCTTTAGCGGACTGTTCGGTGATGAAAACAAATTTTATGATTGCACCATTACCCAAGTTAATCGCTAAGTTTAAACTGGTATCAGCTTGACCAAAGTCTCGCAAGAGTATTTGAGCCTCAACCTGCGATGCAACATTTACTTGAATTACTGAATTGCTTGGTGTTGAACCAGAGTAATTGATTTCAACTAATTTACCGTTTGCTGACTTATCTACATCAATCACGAATTCGTTGTGCTCTGCAGCTATGTTGTTTGCAGTAATTATGTCTCTTACTCTAAGACCAGCCACACCTGAATAAGATATCTTGTGCGATTTACTTGCATTGAGAACATCAACCAAAGGATTCCCTGAAGTTATTGGACTAGTGGCTAGAACATCAAACTTCTTGGAGGGTATATAGCGCCAGTTTTCGTCTTTTTTATTGAATGCTACGTGATCTGCCGGATTGTCTGAGATAACCAAGGGCGCTTTCGCGTCCTTTTCAACGTAAGTAACTTCACGTTCCTTAACAGATGTCATCCGACCGCACCCTCCATCTGCAATTCAATTAATCTGTTAAGTTCAATTGCATATTCCATCGGTAACTCACGAGCAATTGGTTCAACGAACCCGCGAACAATCATCGCCATAGCCTCATCTTCGGCCATTCCACGCGTCATCAAGTAAAAGAGCTGATCATCTGATACTTTGGAAACGGTTGCCTCATGACCCATCGAAACATCTTCTTCGCGAACATCCACGTATGGGTAAGTATCTGAACGCGAGATATCGTCAACCAGCAAGGCGTCGCATCTAACTGTTGACTTACTTCCGTGCGCCCCTTCGTCTATTTGGACTAATCCTCGATAACTAATGCGGCCACCAGCTCTCGCAACAGACTTAGAAACAATGCTGCTTGAAGTGTTGGGTGCTGCATGCACCATTTTTGCTCCCGCATCTTGGTGTTGCCCTGGCCCTGCGAATGCAACAGAAAGTGTTTCACCCTTTGCATTCTCACCTAACAACCAAACTGCAGGGTATTTCATCGTCACTTTGCTGCCTATGTTTCCATCAATCCACTCCATAGTTGCACCACGACTAGCAGTTGCACGTTTGGTGACTAAGTTATAAACATTGTTAGACCAGTTTTGAATCGTGGTATAGCGACAACGAGCATTGTCTTTCACAATTATTTCAACAACCGCCGAGTGCAGAGAATCAGAGCTATAGGTCGGCGCTGTGCAGCCTTCAACATAATGAACATACGCACCTTCATCAACAATGATTAAGGTGCGTTCAAACTGACCCATATTTTCAGTGTTTATTCGGAAATATGCTTGTAGAGGTATTTCGACATGGACATTCTTAGGTACATAAATAAAGGAACCACCAGACCATACCGCAGTGTTCAAGGCTGCGAATTTATTATCTCCTGCTGGAATTACTGACCCAAAATATTGCTTAAAAATATCCTCATGTTCTTTAAGACCTGTGTCTGTATCTAGAAAAATTACACCCTGTTCTTCTAGATCTTCTCGAATCTTGTGATAAACAACTTCACTTTCATATTGAGCAGCGACGCCTGCAATCAATCGCTGCTTTTCGGCTTCAGGAATTCCAAGTCGATCATAGGTATTTTTGATGTCTTCAGGCAACTCTTCCCAAGATGTTGCTTGTTTTTCAGTAGACCGCACGAAATATTTGATATTGTCAAAATCTATGCCAGTTAAGTCAGCACCGAAGTTGGGCATCGGCTTCTTTTTGAATAGTTCAAGAGACTTAAGTCGCAAATCTAGCATCCACTTTGGTTCATTCTTTTTTTGGCTGATATCCCGAACGACATCTTCATTTAGCCCACGACGAGCATTTGCACCTGCATCATTCTTATCAGCCCAACCATATTCATAATTGCCTAAACCTTCTAAAGCGGCATCAACAGTTGTCATACGGCACCTTCCTTTACTTTTGAAGTTTTCAAATGCTTTTGCAAATCCTCTGGTTTTGCCACAATTGCAGTACATATATCAGCACCAGTTGCAATTGTTGCAATTCGAGTTACGTGCGCGCCAAGTGTTTCCCCAATTGCGCACATCTCAGCTTCACATATTTCGGGAAATTCTTTTGCAACGCTCTCCACAGGACAGCGATGAAAACTTAACTGAACAACTGGACCATTAGTTTCACCAGCTGATGCCGCGTAACCGTCTCGATCCAGAACATTCGCCAATTCTCTTGTTCGCTCGGCTAATGTACCCGAGGAACTAACTCCCAGTTCCCATTTAGCACGCTGGTTACGCATTTGAATTTCAGCGATCTGCTTAATTGCGGTCTTTCCGTGCGTTTCAACAGCCCAAGTTAGTGCTGCATGAGCCAAGTCATCGTATCTTTGCTCAAAAGCTTGCCGTCCGCTAGCAGTTAAAGAAAAGTACCGAGATGGTCTACCGCGACCTGGTGAAATCCGTGGTCCAAATGCTGGCTGTTCAGCTGCTAGAACATAGTTTTTACTCAAGAGCCAATCCAGATGATGCCGGATTGCTGCTGGGGTTAACTCAAGTTCAGATGCCAATTCGCTCGCCGTCGCAGCTCCCATATCGAGCAACGCAGCGACTACCCTTCGAGGTCCAGGAGTGAGGAATTCCACAACGATAGTTTTGCGTAAATAAGGCATGCCCGCAACTGGAGGTCTAGGCTCAGCAACTGAAATGAAATCGCTTCTTGAATTGCCTCGAATGGGTCTGAGGCTGCTGGGTATTGTGGTATTCACTCAAGCGGGAATCGTGGTAACTGGTGCGCTTGTTCGACTTACCGGATCTGGCTTGGGTTGTCCCACCTGGCCACGCTGTACTGCAGAATCCTATTTCCCGCAAGCATCGCAAGTAGAGGGACTGCACAAGTGGATTGAATTTGGAAATAGGTTGCTCACGTTCATAGTGGTAATTGCAGCAGTTGTATCTCTGATTTATATTTTGAGACATCATTTAAAAGTAAATAAACTGCCCAAGAAATTCTTATTTCTAGCCGCCATACCGTTTCTTGGCACTATCGCACAAGCAATACTGGGCGGAATATTGGTTCTTGTTGCTCTTAACCCATATGCAGTAGCAGCACATTTCTTGCTTTCTGTTTTTTTGGTAGCTATTGCTGCTAGAACTAGAGTGCTCGCAGAGCATCCGTTACCTAACGATACAAATGTCAAGCATCTTATTCTAAGTCGCCTGCTGCTAATGAGTGGACTTGTAATAATTGTGCTTGGAGTTATTACCACTGGCACGGGACCGCATGCAGGTGATGAAGTTGCTGAACGATTTAATTTGGATATATCTATTATTGCTCGGGTGCACGCTGATGGTGTTTGGTTATTTACGGGGTTGCTTATTGCTAATCTAATTTTTAATAGAAATCAGAAAGCTACACGGGTTTTGTTAATTGTAGTTGTTCAAATCATCGTTGGATATACTCAATGGTTCACAAATCTACCTTGGGCCCTAGTTGGTATTCACGTCGCGCTTGCTATCACAATGTGGGTGTTCTTGGTCAAATATCAAACTATGGTCCGACAAGGTGTGATTTAAGTTTCTCAGCAAATACTTTTGCGGACTTAGGGTTTTGCTGCAAGAACAAAGTTGGTTCAAATAGTTCTACCTCCATTACTAAGTATCCATTTGCGGTGGGAACAACATCTATCCGCGAGTACCAAAGATCCCGCACAGGTTTTTCAGCAACTTGAAAATCTTGCACGCTCTCAACAAAAGACAACAAATCAGTGGACATCTCAATTCTTGATTGGAAATCCCCGTGCCCACCCTGGCTCAACGCTGGGCGCTTGGTTACGGCATGTAACGGTACTCCATTACAACACACAACGGCAATCTCGCCTTGAAGATCAACTTCGGACAAATATGGTTGCAGCAAAAGAGAAATCTCGCTAGCCTCAAAATGCTTTTCAACACCGGTTAGAAATTGTGCTTTATTTTCAGTGGTGAATGCTCCTCTGGCTCCCGCACCAATAACTGGCTTTAACACCAGTTTTTGCTCATAATCTACATTTTGTAAACTAGGAACTTTGTTATCAATCAGCTGACTGGGAATGATTGGAATGCCAAATTCTGCAAGCTTAAATAGATATCTCTTATCAATATTTTCCAACACTATTTTAGGTGGATTTATGAACTTAACTAGTGATTCCCAATATTGGAACCATTGCAAGAACTCAGATAAATGTTGTGAGTAATCCCACGGACTTCGAATCAATACAGCATCAAATTGTTCTAAATCTTTTGCTTTTCGCCAGTTCTGCGGTGAAACTCGATATCCGATTTCATCGAGTGCTGAAATCAGGATTGGTTTATCAAAATCTGGATCAGGATCTTCTGGATTGTCCTCATATGTCAGGTAGCACAAATGTTTCATACCAGCACATCAACCGCTAGGGCGATGAAGATAATTGCCAAATAAGTAATCGAAAAGTGAAAAACTTCCATAGAGCTTGCATTTTCATCTTGTTTTGCTTTAACAAGATAACGTAGGGACAATAGTAAAAATGCAATTCCTGCGAGAATAGCAACAATTAGGAATATTGCCCCTAAACCAATAACAAAATATATAACAAGCGAATTGATTACTGTAAGTACCGTATAAGCTAGCGTCCAAGCAGCAACGACTTGATTTGATTTTTCAACTGGCAACATAGGAATTGCAGCACGAGCGTAATCTTCTTTGAAGTGTGATGCCAATGGCCAATAATGAGCAGGTGTCCAGAAGAAAACTAAGGAAAATAAAAGCCAGCCATTAACGGTAACTTCGCCAAGCACTATCGATTCGGCAATCACGACTGGGAAACATCCAGCAATACCACCCCACACGATATTTTGATTTGTTCGAGGTTTTAGTAACAACGTGTAACCCAAAACATAAAAACCTATTGCTGCAGCAGTTAACATTGCCGCAGCAGCATTTGCTATAAAAAACATGCCCGAGATGGATGTAAAAGTTAACAAAGCTGCAACCACGATTGAAGACTTAACTGATATTTCACCAGTTACTAGAGGACGGTTCTGCGTCCTTGTCATTAAGGCATCTGTTTCTCGCTCAATGATGGAATTCCATGCGTTAGCACCAGCTGCGGCAATCGTGCCAAACACAACAACCGCAATCACACTTTGCCAATCGGGCCAACCTTTAGCTGACAGGATCAACACTGGTAACGCTGTCACTAGTAGCAATTCGATAATTCTTGGCTTTACCAGCGCGAGCAAAACACGGAGATAATTACGCTTGGTTGTTGGCTGAGGTTCTGACATATCGGAGTCAGAGTATCGCAGGATATTCGGGTGTTTTAGGCGGTACTCTGGGCAAAGTCTCTGTAAGGATTATCACTATGACCTACACCAACGTCGATCAAGTAACAGCAAACACGGCTGCTGGTCTTGCACTAGATGCTGTTGAAGCGGCAGGGCACGGTCATCCAGGTACTGCAGTAGCGCTCGCTCCAGTCGCTCAGTTGCTTTTCGCCCATCATCTAAAGCACAATCCAAGTAATCAAGATTGGTCGGGACGAGACAGATTTGTTCTATCTTGTGGACATGCAAGTATGTTGCTCTATGCGCAATTGCATTTATCTGGATATCAGCTAAGCCTTGATGATTTGAAAAACTTTCGGAAAGCCGAAAGTTTAACTCCAGGACATCCTGAATATGGTCACACCGTTGGTGTTGAGATGACCACTGGACCTCTTGGTCAGGGAATTGCTACCGCAGTTGGAATGGCGTGGGCACAATTGAGTCTTGCAGATAGATTCGATCCAGATTACGAGAATTCTCCACTGAAGAGTTATGTTTATGTCATTGCTTCTGATGGAGATTTATCTGAAGGAATTAGTAGCGAAGCAAGTTCTTTTGCTGGACTTCACAAGATTTCAAATTTGATTGTGATTTATGACGATAATGAAATATCAATTGATGGCAATGCCAAAGCATCTTTCAATGAAGACATTGTTTCTCGTTATAGAGCATATGGCTGGCACGCTGTAGGAGTTAACCAAACATCTGATGGAAAAATTGATATTCAAAAATTAGATCAAGAATTAGTCGCTGCCAGAAAATCTGATCGACCAACTCTAATTGCATTACGAACATCAATTGCTTACCCGTCTCCAAACATGACTGGTATGGCTGCCACTCACGGATCCCCTATGGGTACTGCTGAAGTAGCAGCTACAAAATTGGCTTTAGGACTAAATCCAGATGAGTTTTTTCAAGTTCCAGCATTAGCGATGGAAAACAAAAGACAAGTGATGAATCGTGGAGCAGAACTACAACAAAGTTACGACCAGGAAATCTTGGCTTATCAAAACCGACAGCCGAGTCTTGCTAAACAATTCCATCAACTAGGAAATCTTGATATTTCTTCTCTGAGCATTCCTGTTTTTTCACTTGATACACAAATTGCGACCCGTAAAGCTTCTCAACAGGTGTTAGAAGAACTGGCCAAACTTCCCCAATTAGTTGGTGGCAGCGCGGATTTATCTGAATCGAATGGGGTAGCGATAAAAAGTCTTCCCATTTACCACGGAGTTAACAGTGAGTTTGGCGATTTAGCCGGCAGAAGGTTGCTGTTTGGAGTGCGTGAGCATGCGATGGCTGCATTTTGCAATGGAATCGCTTTAAGTAGTCCGCTTCGTCCCTTTGCAGCTACTTTTCTAATTTTTTCCGATTATATGAAGCCGAGTATCCGGTTAGCTGCATTAATGAATTTACCAGTCACTTTTGTCTTTTCACATGACTCTATCGGCTTAGGTGAAGATGGTCCGACCCATCAGCCGGTGGAACAGCTTTGGTCATTGCGAGCAACTCCTAGTTTATCTGTAATTCGCCCAGCTGATGCTAATGAGACAGCTGCTGCATGGGTTGAGATTCTAAATCGAAATCAACCAGCTGCCATAATTTTGTCTCGTCAAAACTTACCTGTTATAACTGAGAATCCAAGTGTTAGAAATGGAGCTTATGTTCTGTATGAACCCAAGAAATCACCACAAGTTATCTTGATAGCCACTGGATCTGAAGTGCAGTTGGCGGTTAATGCCGCTAAAGAGTTGGAATCTAATGGCCTTTATGCCCGGGTTGTTTCTGCACCGTGTTTAGAGTGGTTTGATGAACAGCCAAGAGAGTATCGAGATGCAATTCTTGCTGGTGCACCAAAGATTGCCATTGAAGCAGGCTCTCCGGTTGGTTGGTATAAATATGTTGGTTCTGACGGAGTCGTTCTCGGAGTGAACAACTATGGTGCGTCCGCCACACCTAAGTACTTATTTGAAAAGTTTGGCTTAACTACTGAAAACATTGTGCAAATAGCTAAGCAATTATTGGATTAGCGCTTTTTAGCTTTAAGAGCTTCGAGAGCTTCACCCAAGATGTCCGCGCCATCGGTGTCATTACGACGCTCTTTCACATAAGCTAAATGAGTTTTATAAGGTTCAATCTTTGGTGCTGCAGGAGGGTTCTCTTTATCTCTTGAAGCCGGCAAACCACACTTAGGGCAATCCCAAAATTCTGGCACATCTGCTTCTACTGCAAAGGATGGACGAGATTCATGGCCATCAGCGCACCAGTATGAAACACGAAAACGAGGTGCAGCCTCGCCACGCTCTGCTTCTCCCATAGGTCCAGCACCAACACGAGAGCCTCTAATTGCACTACCTGCCATGACTCATTCTCCTAAATAATTAAACCAAGACCAATTGCACAAGCAAGCCAAATAACACCGATGGCTATGGTAATTCGATCTAGATTTTTCTCAACAACTGATGAACCACCCAAACTTGATGAGAATCCACCACCGAATAAATCAGATACACCGCCGCCACGTCCACGATGTAACAAAATCAGTACCACTAAAAATATGCTGGTAATCGACAAAAGAATTTGTAGAGTCAGAATCACTATTTCTCCTTGTGAGTGAGAATTCTACTTCCTAGGTCCGACAAGCGCTAAGCGATACCGGCAAATGGCGACAAATTCGTCCGGATCAATGGACGCTCCTCCAACCAGAAGGCCATCTACGTTTGGCATAGCCATCAAGCCTGGGGCGGTTCCTGATTTAACTGAGCCTCCGTAAAGTAATCGCACTTTGCTAGCAGCTGAGTCGCCGTAGGTCTCGCCAAGCCAATTTCTCAACGCACTCATCATTTCTTCTGCGTCTTCAGGGGTAGCTATCTCTCCAGTACCGATTGCCCATACTGGTTCATAGGCAATCACTATTTGACTTACATCTGACTTGGAAATATTTCCTAAAGATTGACCTAACTGATTAAGGGTAAATCTAATGTGTGTTCTGTTGTTTCTTTCAGTTAAGTCTTCACCTACACATAAAATTGGCGTCAATTTATTGCGCAAAGCTGAAACTAATTTCTTACTAACGTCGTCATTTGATTCATTATTGAACTGTCGTCGCTCGCTATGACCAATAATTACCCATTGCGCACCTAATTTTGCCAAGAAAGTGGAGGAGGTTTGACCCGTAAATGCTCCGGAATCCATCTTTGCACAGTCTTGCCCACCATAAGTGATTCGCAACTTATCCGCATCTACTAATGTCTGGACAGATCTGATATCGGTAAAAGGTGGAAAAACACAAACATCAAGTGCATCGAAATCAGCATCTTTGAGTGAGAATGCCAAGCGTTGTACATGCGCGATTGCTTCAAGGTGATTTAAATTCATTTTCCAGTTACCAGCTACTAAGGGCTTTCTCATTACATATCCTCCATTAGGCACATCAAACCAGGAAGTTGCTTACCTTCAAGATACTCAAGTGAAGCTCCTCCACCAGTAGAAACGTGGTCAAACAAATTTTCCGACAACCCAAGTGCTCGAATAGCAGCAGCGGAATCGCCTCCACCAATTACCGTAAAGCCAGAACATTCAACGATTGCGTAAGCTACTGACTTCGTGCCTTCACTAAATGGAAGCATTTCAAACACGCCTACTGGACCATTCCAAACCACAGTTGCCGACTTCGCAATTTGATCTGCAAAAAGCTTCTGAGTTTTAGGACCAATATCCAAACCCATCCAGCCAGTTTCAATCGCATCAGCATCTAGGATTTTTCGCTCTGCCGAATCAGAGAATTCTCGGCTCACAACTACGTCAACTGGTACTATCAAATCAACCTGATTAGCTTCTGCTTTTTCTATACTCGACTTAACCGCCTCAATGGAATCCAAATCTAAAAGCGAATCACCCACTTCAAAACCCATTGCGTGCAAAAATGTATAGGCCATCCCACCACCTATTAACAAGGAATCCGCCTGTTGAATCAGGTTGTCTACAACTTTGATTTTATCGGCAACTTTTGCTCCACCAAGTATCACTGTGTATGGCCGGGAAGGATTGTTCAATACTCGATTGAATACTTCGATTTCACGTTCAATTAGCCTACCTGCTACTGCTGGAACAAATTTTGCAACATCATAAACACTTGCCTGCTTTCGGTGAACAACACCAAACCCATCAGAGACGAATACATCCGCTAAACGTGTGAGCTCTTTTGCTAATTGAATTCGCTCTGATTCAGATTTACTGGTTTCGCGAGGATCAAATCTAATATTCTCTAAAACGTAAATACCTGAAAGTTCTTGTTGAGATAACATACTAAAAAGATCTTGATGCGCAAGTAAGTTAACTGGTTTTTTCAGTAATTTCGAGAGTCGATTGACAACTGGCGCTAAGGAATAAGTTTGATCTACTACACCATCTGGTCGACCAAGATGTGCTGTAATCAAAATAGATGCCGGATTTTGATTTAGTATCTCTGAAAGTGTTGGTATAGCTGCTTGAATTCGCCCATCATCTGAAATTTCACCTGACTCAATTGGAACATTGAAATCAGCACGTAACAGCACGTGCTTGCCCGCAAAAGAAATGGAATCCAAAGTACGCATATTAAAGTTTGGCAGCAACTAACCTGGTTAGATCAACTAAACGATTGCTATAACCCCATTCATTGTCGTACCAGGATACAACTTTGGCCATATCATCTAAAACAGTAGTTAGCGCAGCATCAATAATTGAAGAGTGTGAATCAGTTACGATATCGGTACTGACAATAGGGTCTGTCATATATGAGAGTACACCTTTTAGACTTCTCTCTGCTGCTTGTTTTAATACTGAATTCAAATCTTCAACAGTTGCCCTTTTATCTAAATTAACTGTCAAGTCAGTAGCACTTCCGGTAGGAACTGGTACCCGCATCGCGTAACCATCTAATTTTCCCTTAAGTTCTGGTAACACAAGCGAGATTGCTTTTGCAGCACCTGTTGTAGTTGGAATCATGTTAAGCGCAGCTGCCCGAGCGCGCCTTAGATCACTGTGTGCGAAATCCAATATTCGCTGATCATTTGTGTAAGCATGAATTGTGGTCATCAATCCCCGGACAATTCCAAATTCCTGATGAAGAACCTTTGCCATCGGAGCTAAGCAATTGGTTGTGCATGATGCATTACTAATAACAGAGTGATTTTCTGATTGGTACACGTGATCATTTACGCCAATGACTATCGTAATGTCTTCATTTTTTGCTGGAGCAGAAATTAGTACTTTTTTTGCACCTGCTGAGATGTGTTTTCGGGCGAGCTCGTTTACAAAAATTCCTGTGCTCTCAATAACAATGTCGACCGCTAATTTACCCCAGGGAATATCTGCGGGATCTTTCTCCTTGAAAACCTTTACCGCTTTGTTATTGATTAACAACTCCTCTTCAGAGTGACTAACTGTTCCCGCAAATCGACCTAAAGTACTGTCATACTTAAGTAAATGAGCAAGTGTCTTGGTATCAGATAAGTCATTAATCGCCACAATCTCAATATCTTGTGGCGATAACCACTCCTGCCCTACAAGGACACCGTTCTTAGTTTGGTCCTGCAAGGCTCGAAGATAATTTCTACCGATGCGTCCAAACCCATTGATACCAACACGAACAGTCATCTTTTCTCCTCAGAACTTTGTGTCAACCTTACCGCATCTAATTTACCCAATTAATCCATTTCCAAAATCTCTTGACTAACTGCTGATTCCGTATCAGGTATGCCCAAATCTCGCGCTCGCTTATCCGCCATTGCAAGTAACCTTCGAATGCGACCAGCAACCGCATCTTTCGTTAGTGGCGGAACAGCTAAACCACCTAACTCTTCCAAACTTGCTTGCGGATGGTCTAGTCGTAATCTGCCTGCGGATAGCAAATGATCCGGAATATCGGTGCCTAAAATTTCTAACGCACGATTGACTCTTGCACCGGCAGCTACCGCAGCTCTCGCAGAGCGGCGCATATTTGCATCATCAAAATTAGCGAGTCGATTTGCAGCTGCTCTAACCTCGCGACGCACTCTGCGCTCTTCCCAAACAGTAACCGCAGCATGAGCTCCGATTCGAGTAAGCATTGCACTTATCGCATCACCATCTCGAATCACTACCCGATCTACCGACCTTACTTCCCTTGCTCTGGATGCAATACCTAACCGACGCGCAGCACCCACCAAAGCAAGTGCTGCTTCTGGTCCCGGACATGCAATTTCTAAAGATGATGATCGGCCGGGTTCCGTTAATGATCCTCTGGCTAAAAAAGCACCGCGCCAAACTGCTTCACAATCTGAGATATCACCATTCACGATAGTTGCTGGCAGTCCGCGAATGGGACGTAAATTGGTGTCCACTAAACCAGTTTGGCGAGCTAAAGCTTCACCAGCCCCGGTAACTCGAACAATATATCGAGTATTTTTCTTGAGTGATCCTCCGGAAACTGTGCTTAATTCTGCTTCATGCTTGTACAAATCAAAAATATCCTGACGCAATCTTCTAGCGGTTGCTCCGCTATCTAACTCTGCCTCCACTACGATTGAACCTTTTACAATATGCAATGATCCCGCATATCGGAGTACCGAAGTCACCTCTGCTTTTCTATTAGATGTTTTTGATATAGCTAAGCGAGCTAACTCATCCTTAACTGACGAGGTCATTGCCATTCTGAAAAGCCTCTACCCTTCTTTATTCTCGATCGCAATCGCGATGGTGGATAAATGTCTCCACTTCTGGTTTTACTAATCTCGAAGAGAGATTTTCAACCAACGCAACCGATCTGTGCCTGCCACCAGTGCAACCTACCGCAACTGTCAAATACCTTTTGCCATCTCGAAGATAGCCCTCAGTAACAATGTTTACTACTTCTTGGATTGCTGCTAAGTACTTAGCGCTGTTAGGACTATTCATTATAAAATCATTAACTGGCGCGTCTCTGCCATCTAGTGCTCGAAGCTCACTCTCCCAGTGCGGATTGGGTAAAAATCGAGCATCAAACACTAGGTCAGCATCAATTGGCACACCGCGTTTAAAGCCAAAGGAAACCAAACTAATTACAACCTGCACCCTTTCTTCGTTTCCAAATGCACTGCTTACTCTTCTTCTTAAATCGTGAGGTGACAATGCAGTGGTGTCGATGATCAAATCCACGCTACCTCTGACGTTGCCCAATAACTCGCGCTCTTGTTCTATAGCTGCTAATAAGCCTGACTGCTTTTGAAGTGGATGCGGCCTACGGCTGCCTTCAAACCTTTGCACTAACTCCGAATTGTCAGCATCTAAAAAGACAGTAGCGATATCAAGATTTCTCGATTTAAGGTCCGCAAGGGTTTTTTCCATCTCAGTTAGCGATCCTGCTCGAATATCTAAAACAATGGCTGCTTTATTGATTCGAGGCGTAAGTGCAGTAAGCGCTTCAGGAACCAAGCTTGGAGGCAGGTTGTCCATCACATGAAAACCTTCGTCTTCAAGAGCTTTAGCTGCTGTTGAGCGACCAGCTCCAGACATACCGGTTAGAAAAACAATTCTCATTTAACTGCCTTCATAGCTTAATTTTGTCAGATTAACATCAGTTGGGTGCAGTTCTGCGAAAATATCTTGTGCCAATTTTATGCCTATCCCCTTAACTGTTGCGATATCGTTAACACTTGCAGCGCGTAAACCTTGAGCGCCGCCAAAGTGTTTAAGTAGTAACTTTCGTTTCTCTGGACCAATTCCTTCAATTTCATCCAAAACACTCGACACCGCGGCGCGAGATCTTCGTTTGCGATGATGAGAAACAGCTCTTCTATGTGTTTCGTCTCGCAATTGCTGTAGTAAGTACAATGCAGATGAATCTCTGGGCAAAACCAATGGTTGCTTGCCTGCCGGATACCAAATCTCTTCTAGTCTTTTTGCAAGTCCAACGATTGGAATTTGAATGCTATTTTCATCTAATATCTGTTTTGCAGCGTGTGCTTGCCATGGTCCACCATCTATCACAAGTAACCCAATTGGATATCTACCTTTTCGTTCCTGGTATCGCTCAACTCGTCTAGTCATTACTTCGCGGATTCCAGCAAGATCGTCTCCTAGGTTTTGAAGTATGTACGAACGGTACTCGCTTGGTACAGGTAATCCATCTTCAAAAACCACAACAGCAGCAACGCGACTGGTTCCTTGAAGATGCGATACGTCAATACATTCAATTCTTAACGGTGGTGATGGTAACTTAAGTTCACTTGCTAGATCCTGTAGAGCTTTACTTCTACTATTTAAATCAGATAAAACACTCTTTTGAATTGTCGCTAAAGCAGATTCTGCATTTTTTCTTGCTAAGTCCCCTATTTTAGATTTCTCGCCTCGAATCGGTATTGAAATCGTCATTTTCTTTTGTAGAATATGCGAAAGAACCTCAGACACCGTGTCAAAGCTTTCCACAATACCTGAAACATATATCTCTTTGGGTGAATTTTCGTTTTTTTGATATCTTGTTAAAAGTAACTCATTGACTACATCTAACAAACTTTCATCGGTCACTAAGTCTGCCATTACCTTTTCTTCACCCACAATTCGACCATTTCTAAGTTGAAGAATAGATGCCACTAAATCTAAATTGGTGAATGCAATCCCGACGAAATCTGCAGACAAGTCCCGTTCAATTGAGACTGAACTTTTTTGTAGGATCGCCTCAATTGCAGAAATTTGATCTCGATATTTAGCGGCATCCTCAAAGCGCTCTTCGATACTTGCAGTTTCCATGCGTTTATGTAAATCAGATAAAACCCGACTATGACCGCCATCCAGGAATGAGACTAAATTTTGCACGTGGCTAGGATGTTCGTCTGGATTCGTTTCAATCAAGCATGGTGCTGAACATCTACCAATGTGACCAAGTAGACATGCTCTATTTTCTCTCTGATGATTTCGAAATACCGGCTGGGAGCAAGACCGAACTGGAAACACCTTGGTCAATGAATCTATGGCAATTCTGACTTCACCCGAATTTGGGTAGGGTCCAAAATAGCGTGCACCTGGTATTCCGCGGCGGCGCGTGGAGAATATACGTGGCACATTCTCTTTAGTAGTAATGCAGATAAGTGGATAGGACTTATCATCACGAAAACGAATATTGTATCGGGGCTTAAACTCTTGAATTAGTGAATGCTCTAGCTGTAAAGCCTCAACTTCACTGTTTACAAGAGTCCAAGAAATTTGATTTGCCTGTGCAAGCATCTTAACCGTGCGGGTAGCCAAAGTTTCAGGATTTTGAAAGTAAGAAGTTAATCTCGACCTAAGATTCTTTGCCTTACCAACATATAG
>VGBH01000021.1 GCA_016870575.1 Actinomycetota bacterium | reverse complement strand
TGATCAAAGTCTGCATTTTTTGCCAGGACAAGAATCACACCTTTTCGATTAAATAAATAGGATACTGACCCAGCGTCTGCCATTGATCCGCCATTTCGAGTCATTGCCACTCTCACTTCACTTGCCGCCCTATTTCGGTTATCAGTTAAACATTCAATCAAAACCGCAACGCCACCTGGTGCGTAGCCTTCATACATAATGGTTTGGTAATCAGCACCACCAGCTTCCAATCCTGATCCTCGCTTAATCGCACGTTCGATATTGTCATTTGGAACAGAGGACTTTTTTGCTTTCTGTATTGCATCATAAAGAGATAGATTCGAGTCTGGGTCTGGTCCACCAATTCGAGCGGCAACTTCAATATTTTTAACTAACTTAGCAAATAGTTTGCCACGACGGGCATCAATAACGGCCTTCTTATGTTTAGTGGTCGCCCATTTGGAATGGCCTGACATAAAACCTCTCAATCTTGTGGCGTAACTCTACGAGATTTTCCCCATAACTAGGTCTACAAAATATTGATGCACCAAACTGTTTTTAGTCAATTCAGGGTGAAAACTCGTGGCCATAACCCGATTTTGCCGAACCCAAACCGGGGTTGGTCCATAGCTGGTTTCAAGTGAAGCAAGGACATCAACACCAGACCCAACGTCCTGTACCAAAGGGGCTCGAATAAAAATTCCAACAAAATGTTCCCCTAAATTCGTAGTGAGTTCTTTTTCAAATGAATCTACCTGGCGACCAAAGCCATTTCTTCTAACCGTAATATCTAATCCAGAAAACTTAATCTGATCTAAACGACCATCGAGAATCTCGCTGGCTAACAGAATCATTCCAGCACATGAACCATACACATACATTCCTGATTTAATCTTCTGCAAAATTGCCTTATCCAGTCCTGTTGATTTGGCCAACAGTGAAATAGTGGTTGACTCACCACCAGGAATTATCAATGCGTCAATTGAATCAAGTTCAGCAACGCTTCTTATTTCATCTGCTGCAATGCCTAGATGATTTAATGCAGAGATATGTTCGCGAAAGTCTCCCTGTAAAGCCAAAACACCAAATTTCATTTGGCTACCAACCGCGAGTTGCGTACTTCTCCGACTCTGGCAAGGTATCAATGTTTATGCCAACCATCGCTTCACCTAAACCACGAGATACATCTGCAATTTTTTTGGCATCGCGATAATTCAAAGTTGCCTGAACTATTGCCGCTGCGCGCTTCGCTGGATCGCCACTCTTGAAAATTCCAGATCCAACAAAAACTCCCTCAGCACCTAGTTGCATCATCAACGCAGCATCCGCAGGAGTGGCAATACCACCAGCGGTGAATAGCACTACTGGCAGCTTGCCGGATTTCGCTACTTCAGAAACTAATTCGTATGGTGCTTGCAAGTTTTTTGCTGCGGTATATAACTCTTCTTCGCTTAAAACAGTAAGGCGCTTGATATCGCCAAGAATCTGTCGCATATGTCTTGTTGCTTCAACTACATTTCCAGTACCGGCTTCACCCTTTGACCTAATCATTGCAGCACCCTCAGTAATTCGGCGCAAAGCTTCGCCCAAATTTGTTGCACCACAAACAAAAGGCACAGTAAATTTCCATTTGTCTATGTGATTTGCTTCATCAGCTGGAGTTAATACTTCAGATTCGTCAATGTAATCAACACCCAGTGATTGCAGTACTTGTGCCTCTACAAAATGTCCAATTCTTGCCTTCGCCATTACTGGAATAGAAACTGAATTGATGATGCCATCAATCATGTCTGGATCAGACATTCGAGCAACACCACCTTGCGCCCTGATATCTGCAGGCACTCGCTCTAGCGCCATTACGGCAACAGCACCAGCATCTTCAGCGATTTTTGCTTGCTCTGGAGTGACAACATCCATAATCACGCCACCCTTGAGCATCTCGGCCATGCCGCGCTTCACTAATGGTGTGCCAGTTCTTGCATCAGTCATTGGTTCCCCCTTAAGAGGGCGTAATGGTACGCGAAGGGGCGAGAACTGCCAGTGCGGTCCACGCCCCTTCGGAATTGTTTGGTTATTGCTACCAAGTAGGAAGATTTGGCAAAGGTGGAATCTCAACAGGTGCGGCGGCTGCGGGTTTTGCTGCTTTCGTTGCTGCTGGCTTAGCCTTCTTTGCTTTCTTTACTGCCTTTTTTGGTTTGGCTGATTTCTTCTTAGCAGATTTCTTTGGCGCTTTAGCTTTCTTTGTAGCTTTCTTAGCAGAGCGCTTCTTTGTTGCTTTCTTTGCGGACTTCTTTGCTTTCTTGCGTGGAGCTTTCTTTACTGCTTTTTTACTTGCTTTTTTTGTAGCTTTTTTAGTTGCGCGCTTCTTGGTTGACTTCTTTGCCACGCGCTTCTTAGCAGCCTTTTTTGCGGCCACATTACCTCCCTAAGTAGGTCGTCAAAACTGACGGTTAGGCGTATTTTGAACTAAATGTACCTAACTTTGCAACACATATTTAAAACTAATTTTCATTCAAATATGAATCATCAAAATCAACATATTTCGGAGCGATAGCGCGCCCAGAAAGTCTTAACCATCTTGAAATTCGCCAACTTCGTAGATAAAGCGTGGCGCGGACAGCCTCGTTGTACATTCGTCGGGCATCTTGCAGGCGTATTTGAGCGGACTGCATATCAAGTGTGTTTATATGCATTTTGAGTATCCGCGTTAATTCGGATTCGGCATAGAGATGCTCATCAGAAAACATCTCCTGATCAGCTAATCGCTTAGCCTTATCTGCAGCATTTTGCACGTCTATTTTCGGTATTTTATGAACAATCTCATAACGTTCATTACATCGACGCCATAAGGTTGATCGCACACTGCTGACGCGTCGATGCAATCGATCTAATCTTCCAGCCACTTGTGAGGCAAAAATCAAAACTATGATTGCGGAGAATAGCAACAGAATGAGTAAGTTCATCCGTATCCTTGCATTTGTCTGCCCCATCTACCGATGAATAAATGTGATAGGTCTTCACGCACCCGCTCGCCTGATAGCCTGGCTGAGTCATAGCAATCTAAAATACGATCAGTTACCAAATCCCAGTCATAACGCCAAACTAATTTAGCGCCAAAATCTGCAACAGCTCTAAGTTGCGCTGGATTAGTGAATGCCTGAATCAATGCAGCCGCTATACCTGCAACAGTTGGTTCAAACAAGATTCCGGCTTTTCCATCCGCGAGCACCAATCTAAATGCTTCAATGTTAGAAGCAGCAATAGGTGCACCTGCCGACATTGCTTCAGTCAAAATAATGCCAAAAGACTCACCCGAAAGGTTGGGCGCAATAAATAGATTTGTTCCTCTTAGCAAAGCAGCTTTTTCGGCATCTGTAACAGCACCAACTACTTTAATTGCTTCCTTAGTTTCCGGATTTAAATCGTCAAATTCACTGGGCATTTCGCCCATCCCAACAATTGCTAGCTTTAAATCAAATCCTGATTGCCTGGCAGCCTGAAAGCCAATCAGAAGTTCCGCTAAGCCTTTACGTTCGTCTTCTAGTCGACCAATAAATAGCACCTGAAAACTATTCTCTGGAAAGATTCTTTTGGGATTAACGTTTTGGAATCTTGAGACATCAATTCCATTTGGAATAATTAAAGCATCTCCACCAACATTTTCTAGCACGCTCCGACGCGCAAGTTCACTCACTGCAATCCGAATTGTGCAACGCTCAAGTACTGAGTGTGCTAAGAACCTTCCACTCTTTACCGCAACTGAATATTCGTAAGCTGCATGTTGAGTTGCAACTATTGGCCCACTTGCAGTCCAAGCCACAATAGGCGAAATGCTTAAACTCAAAGGCTCATGAATGTGCAGTACATCAAAGTCATTTTGCCGTAGCCATTGCTGAGCCCGACGAAAAGCTACTGGGTCAAACTTCACTCTTGAAACAGCGCCATTAAATGGAACTGGGACAGAATCACCTGCAGATACAACTTCACTTGAATGATCATCAGTTGTTGGTGCGAATATAGATACTTGATGTCCCAATTCGCGTAGCCGCTGACTGAGTCCAATGACGTGAGTTTTTACTCCACCTGGCGTAGCCCAGTCATATGGACAGACCATTCCAATACTAAGCAAATCACGCATCTTGCCGCCATAATTTTTGTAACACATGCCAATCCGCTGGATAGGACTGTACATATTTAGTAAAGCGATCTGCCATTTCTTGAGTTGCTTTTTTGATTGCAGCATCTTTTGGCAAACTCATATCAAATTCAATCGGGCTATCAACCCATCCAGCTAAATGATTTACTTCATTGTGAAGACACGCAGTCGTTAAGACCGAATTTGTTGCATATGCGAGTGATGCAGGACCTGCAGGCATGCTGCAAATTTTTCCACAAAACAAAACTTCTATTCCGCTTGCTGACATGTCTCGATCAGCAACTAATGCAACTATTTTTCCCGATTCCAGGGCTTGCCGCAGCGCAGGTACTGTCTGCCGGTCTTTTGCGGGGTAGGCAATTAAACCTATTGATTTTCGATAAGAAAGAAAAGCTTCAAACAAGCGTTCTGGTTTTAACCTCTCCGCAACGGTAATCAGCTCTCCTGCCTGAGATGCAAACCAACTTCCAGCAAGATCCCAATTCGCTAAATGCGCAACTGCAACAACTACGCCCTGCCCGCGCTTTGGCGGATCTAGCAAAATTTGAGGATTTTGGATTTTTACCATTTTGTTTATGGTTCTGCTACTGAAACTTCGTAACTTAAAAGCCTCGGCCCAGTATCTACTGTAAGAAACTAGTCCTGCCTTGACTAATACCTCTAAATCAGAACCAGACTTACTTGTTACTATGGTTAAGTTTTCTCGAAGTTGATCCACTTGTTTGCCATTTCGATAATAAAAATAAACAGCAAATTTTGCGAAAACAATTCTTACTAGTCTAACTGGCAAAAATCTAATGATTCGCCAAGCAAAAAGATAAAGGTAAGCGCTCATTTGGAACTGGCTTGAAAAGCAGCAACCATTCGCTGCAATACCGTAATAACTGTTATAACAGCAAGCACAACTATTGCATAGTCAAGGGCAAATTCAATTCCAAGACCGGTAAATCCCGTGCCAACTAGAAGCAGAATCACTCTCTCTGGGCGCTCGGCGATTCCAACTTGAATTTTTATCTGTTGGCTCTCGGCTTTAGCCTTAATATAAGAAATGAATTGCGCAGCAAAAGCTGATATTAATGCTGGATTAAAAAGCCAAGAATCTTGATTCGCGTAAAATATGGCGACAGAGCCAAAGAGTGCCGCATCAGTTACTCGATCCAAGGTGCTATCCAAGAAAGCGCCAATTGGATTTGGGCGTTCGGATATCCTTGCAACTTCACCATCTAGTAAATCAGAAAAAACAAATAGCAAGATAATCACAGTTCCAGTGAAAAATTTTCCAACTGAAAAGAAAATCATCGCGCTTACTGATATCCCCACCGTGCCAATAACTGTCACTAAATTTGCCGAAACACCATACTTAACAAGTTGGTTAGCAATTGGATCAATAAATTTACTAACAACAGAGCGAGCTTGATGATTATCAAGCATCTGGCCACGCTCCTGCTAGCAATTTTCGTAAATCAGCCAATAGCTGTGCTAAAACCTTGGTGCCGCCAATAACGGGCATAAAGTTTGTATCTCCCTGCCAGCGCGGCACTATGTGCTGGTGGAGATGTTCCGCAATACCGGCACCTGATACAGATCCTTGGTTTATTCCGATATTAAATCCTTGCGCGCTGGAAACTATTCGAAGCGCTTGCATAGATTGTTTTGTCAAAAGATGTAATTCTGCTGCCTCGCTAACCGTTAAATCTGTTAAATCAGCGATGTGACGGTAAGGGCAAATAAGTAAATGCCCTGAGTTGTATGGATAAAGATTCATTACTACAAAACATTCTTTTCCTCGCCGAACAACTAAATCAGTTTTCTTGGAAGCATCTTCTGTGATGCAAAAAACGCATCCCTCTGTTTTCTCGGTCCCTTGCAAGTAAGGCAAACGATGCGGTGCCCACAAGCGATCCCAATCATGTGGCGCGTTCATTTAAACCTGACTTCGATTTTTGATGGCATCCAAAATAATTCTGATTGCCTCATCTATCGCAACACCGTTTACTTGAGTGCCGTCTCGGTATCGGAAAGAAACTGCATTACTAGCTTGGTCCACCTCGCCGGCGATCAACATAAATGGAATTTTTTGTTGTTGAGCTTTTCTAATTTTCTTTTGCATTCGCTCATCTGACTTGTCTACTTCAACTCTGACACCTAGCGAGCACAATTTCGAAGATATCAAATCAAGATAATCATTGAAGGTGTCTGCCACTGGGATACAAACAACTTGGGTAGGTGCAAGCCACGGTGGAAATGCTCCAGCATAGTGTTCAGTTAACACACCAATAAATCGTTCAACTGAACCAAATAGAGCTCGGTGAATCATTATTGGTTGCTGGCGCGAACCATCATCTGCTTGATATTCCAGTTCAAATCTTTGCGGAAGTTGAAAGTCAACTTGGATAGTTGACATTTGCCATGTGCGTCCAATCGCATCTTTTGCTTGCACCGAAAACTTGGGTCCATAGAATGCTGCACCACCAGGATCTGGCACTAGTTTCAAACCAGAAGCCTCCGCTGCTGCTTGAAGGGCAGCTGTTGCTTCTTGCCAATCAGAATCAGAGCCAATGCTCTTTTCTGGATTGCGAGTACTGAGCTCTAGATAAAAATCATCTAGACCATAGTCACGCAAAAGCGAAAGCACAAAGTTGAGCAACGATTTTAATTCCCCAGGCATTTGATCCCTTGTGCAATAAATGTGTGCGTCATCTTGAGTCATTCCCCGAACTCGCGTTAAGCCGTGAATCACTCCACTTTTTTCATATCGATATACCGAACCAAATTCAAACAATCTCAGTGGAAGCTCGCGGTATGACCTTCCCCGAGAGCGATATATAAGATTGTGAAACGGGCAATTCATTGGCTTTAGATAATAATCAGCACCAGCCCGTTTAATACTGCCATCTTCATTTCGCTCTTCATCAACGCGCATTGGCGGATACATACCATCGGCATACCATTGCAGGTGTCCTGAAGTTTCAAATAAATTTGATTTAGTTATGTGCGGGGTATAAACAAATTCATAACCAGCAGATTCGTGTCGAGACCTCGAATAATCCTCCATCGCTCGGCGAATAATTCCGCCTTTAGGATGAAAAACCGCTAACCCACTACCTATTTCTTCTGGAAACGAAAACAGATCTAACTCAACACCTAATTTTCGATGATCACGTTTCTCTGCTTCAGCCAACCGATGTAAATAGTCGTTTAACTCTTCTTTGGTTGGCCAAGCGGTTCCATAGATTCGCTGTACTGATGGATTCTTCTCATTTCCGCGCCAGTAGGCAGCAGATGTTTTCATTAACTTAAAAGCTTTGATCATTCCAGTATGAGCAATATGTGGACCTCGACAAAGATCACACCAAATTGTTTTTCCGTTTCGATCAACATTGTCATAAATAGTTAACTCTGACCCACCAACTTCCATAATGTCGTCAGTTGGTGCGCCCTTTATTGAAACTAGTTCCAATTTGAACGGTTCTTTTTTAAGTTCCACTTGTGCTTGTTTTTCAGTTACCACTCGTCGAATAAACTTTTGTTGGGCGTTTATGATTTCGCGCATTTTCTTTTCAATTAGCTCTAATGATTCTGGTGTAAATGGCGCTACGTTGCCAAAGTCATAATAAAAGCCATCTGTGATTGGAGGACCTATGCCTAAAATTGCTTCTGGATAAATCTCTTGGACTGCTTGAGCCATAACATGTGCTGTTGAGTGCCTAAGAATTGCTAACCCATCTGGTGATACCAAATCAATACCAACCACATCATCGCCAGCTTGCACCGCTAAAGCCAGATCTCTTAACTGACCATTGACTTTGGCAGCTAAAAATCTCTTATCGCTTCCCAGCGCTTCAAATAAGCTACTGCCAGCAGAAACGATGGTGGGTTTGCCATCAATTAATATCGTGACTTCTGCCACATATCCCCCTAGAGCACCTTTAGGTATGAGCCTATCTCAACGCGCTCGCTGAACTACCGAGTCAGCAACTCTTCTAAGGCTCTAAATCCATACAAGCTCAGGCCATAACGGTACAAATACCAGCCAACTAATACACTCATAAGCAAAAAGAAGCTGCCAAATACTTGGCGACGAATTTTTCTCAGTGTTGGGTCTTGCCACCAATTTGAAACGGTATCCATAATTGTTCTTATTGGACCCATAACTCGCTTAGCCCAGGTGTATTCAGTTGAAAGCACAAAAATTCCCAAAACTATAAAGAGCGCCCCAGGGCCTGGCACAAATAACATAATGATTCCGGCAGCAACAAAAACAAAACCAAAAGTGACAATCAACAAGTGCCACACCAGGAAAGTGACAGGGGTTTTTGCCATAAAGGATCGGGCGCCCCGATAGGCGTTAGTTAATCGCTTAGAACTGTCAGGTTCGAACTCACTCATAACCTAATTCTAAATCTCCATTCGATATTCGCTAGGAGATTTTAGTAATTTCTGATACTTCTCAGTTAATTCTGCAATTCGCTTAGATCCAGGAACAGCGGCAGAATCAATGTGGGAGATGTGCTGAATTCCGCGAACGCTTGAAATTAATGCAGCTCCACTGATTGAGGCAAGATCAGTAGGGCGAATCACAACCTCCTTAACTCCAAATTCAGAAATTAAGATTTCTCGAGTAATGCCGCGAAGTACCCCGCAGTCAAAAGCTGGGGTCACCACTTGATTATCTAAATCAAAAATGAGATTACTAGTTGCTGCTTCTGCCACTTCTCCTTTGGAGTTCAAAAGCATCGCTTCGTCAAAGCCGGCAAGCACAGCGCGATTTAGGGCAATCACATTTTCAATATAAGAAAGTGTTTTGATTGATGCAACAAAACTATGTTCATTTCTAACAATTTTCGAAGTAGCTATCCTTGCTGGAGAAAATGTGCGGTTAATTGCAGCGGCATTAATAAACCAGTTGATGTTAGCTCCGCGCAAAACACCAGCGGGCCCTATTCCACTGGTCACAGTCAACCTTAATCTTGCATCAGATATCCCCGATTGCTTTAGTTTTCCTACAACCTCAGAGATAGCACTGAGCATCACTGTGTCTGCTGGGCAGTCAATGCCAATTAAGTCTGCTGCAAAACGTAATCGGGATAAATGTCGACTTAAAGCAAATACTCCGAATTGAGTAACTCGCATACTTTCAAAAATGCCATCACCAACTGTCACACCATGATCATCAATTGAAATTCCAGTTGCAGCAAAGCCTTCTGCAGCAGACCATTTAATCATCAGTGCTGGCTAACTTAATCAGTCTCGCTGCCTTCAAATCCGTTTCCTGCCACTCACCTTCGGGATCACTGCCTAACGTAATGCCAGCACCGGTGCCAAATCGCACCTGCCCCCAACGGTATTCAAAACTTCTAATCCCAACAGCAAATTCAGCCTGATTACCATCAATCAAACCAAACGCTCCGCAGTAGCCTGAGCGCGGTGCGTTTTCTAATTCACTGATTAATTTAAGGGCTGATGATTTTGGCGCTCCAGTTACGGAAGCAGGTGGGAATGTTGCAGAAAAAATCTCCGCCCAGCCAGTTTCTGGTTTCAAGATTGCGCTGACGGTTGAAACTAGTTGCACCATTCCTGGAATTTGTTCAAGTTTAAGTAAATCAGTAACTTTGACGCTTCCCGTTTGGGCAATTTGACCTAAATCATTTCGCACCATATCAGTAATCATGATATTTTCAGCATAATCTTTTTCCAGCATTGCTGAAGCTGAAACAGCAGTTCCTTTAATTGGTGCAGACCAAATTTGATCTCCACTGCGCTTAAGGAACAACTCCGGAGAAGCAGACACAAACCATAAGCCCTCGTCATCTAACTCCCCTGGTAATAAGTCAAGATACGATGTATATCGAGTTGGATGCTGCTCAGTAATCTTTTGCCAAAGCGCAACTGCACTTGGTCTGTAATTGACTTTCGATGACAAGATCCGACAAAGGTTTACCTGATAAACCGTGCCAAGCCTAATTGCTTCTTGAACAGCTAAAACCCGCTGCTGATATTGCTGCTCATTAAGTGAGGAAGTCCAATTAGATAGTGAATCAAATTTTTGTTTCTTAATTTCAATGGCAGTTGTTTCTTTACTAAATTGTACTGCTCGAAATTCAGATTCAAAGTGTGCTAACACCACCCAATAACCATCGTTTGTAATCTCAGAAGGTGAAGAAACTATTTTTGTTGGATTTGTTAAGAGCTTTCCTGCCACCACTGCTGATGAAGTTTGCATTCTGCTCCTGATGCTTTCCGACCCAACAATCCAACACCACTGGGTATCGGTGTATCTTTATGCCCGCTCCAGATTTTTGCTGGACATGCGGACGTGGCTCAGTTGGTAGAGCATCACCTTGCCAAGGTGAGGGTCGCGGGTTCGAATCCCGTCGTCCGCTCGATGAGCCCAATTGGCTCTTCGCGGTGGAGTGGCCGAGAGGCGAGGCAGCGGCCTGCAAAGCCGCGCACACGGGTTCAAATCCCGTCTCCACCTCTGCGGGCGATTAGCTCAGTTGGTTAGAGCGCTACCTTGACATGGTAGAGGCCAGGGGTTCGAGTCCCTTATCGCCCACCACTAATTTTTAGGAAACAAGTGGACGAAATTCTGACTCAACTTCAAAGTTGGCCCAAGCAAAAATGGGTTCGAATTGTAGTCATCCAAAATCATTTGGGTCAGTTATCTGGCTTAACTGGAAATAGCAATTCGCTAACAAATTCAATAGATCGAAATTTCTATTTAACAATTCGCAATAGTGCGCAGTTAGTTATAACTGGTGCAAACAGTATTCGAGTAGAAGATCCGCCACCTCCGCAAAGCAGAATTTGGATTCCGACATATTCTGGAAAAATTTCAGCTGATGCCAAGGTGTTTAAGAATGGAAATGCTTGGGTTTTGGGTAAGGAATTAAAAAACAACTTGCCAACTATTCTGCTAACGCAAACCACTCCCGATGCAATCATTCGACGAGCACAGCTTGAAAAGCTAAATCATTTGTTGATTGATGGTGGTATCAATCTAATTCAGCAATTTCTAAGCGCCAAACTCGTTGATGAGGCAATTGTTACCGTAGTTGACAAACCTGGCACTGGTGAACTCCTGCACAGATCTGGCTTTGGGCTTAATTTATGTCGGCAAGTCAAATTTGCTGATGTAATGTTCCAACAATGGTTGAAACAGGAGTAGTTTATGAATCCAGATGGCGCACTCCCTATAGAAAATCCACTTGGTTTAGATGAAAACATGCTACGCGAACTAATTGGCGATAAGGCATTTTCAGTATTGCGTTTGGGCGCTACTGAACCTGCTTTTCAAGGACTTTTAACTGACAATGAACAACCGGGCAATTACCTATGTGCAGTATGTGATGCTCTGATTTTCACAGCAGCAAAGAAATTCCACTCAGGCTGCGGGTGGCCATCTTTTTTTGATGCGGCAAACCCCGGCGCTGTTCGCGAGTTAACAGACTTAAGTCATGGCAGAGTCAGAACCGAGATTCGATGTGCGAAATGCGATTCTCACTTAGGTCACGTTTTTGATGGCGAAGGATATGGCACGCCAACGGATAGAAGATTTTGTATTAACTCGATCTCAATGAAATTTGTTCCAAGTAATAACTAGTTTGCTTCACCTTGATTGCGGTTTTCCCAACGTTGCTCAAAGCGTTTCATAAGATCATCTTTTTTAGGTTTGGGCTTACCCACAGTTTTGTTGGAGGCACCAGGTTTTGGACTTGTTAACAACAAAACGCTGGCTAGGACAGCTAGAAAACCAAAAATTCCAATTGGCATAAGAGGAATTGCAACGGCTGCCACAATGAGCGAAACTCCAAGGATTAGCAGTGCAATTGCTACTCCAGCAAAGCGTTGACCGCTTAAATTTGGCCGACCACGAAGGGCAGAAGCAAACTTAGGATCCTCTGCGGCTAACGCTTTTTCCATTTGCTCAAGTAAGCGTTGTTCGTTTTCGGATAACGGCATCTGACCTCCTCCAATAGTCAAAGAATACGCGGTCTTTCTTAACTAGCAAACTGACCTTGAGTGTGATTAATCCTGCTCGGAAATCAGCCGCGCGGGCTTTATTGCTGCTACCCCAAACTTAGCTCTTGCTTGATCTACCGCAATCTCAGCTTCCGGCCAACCTAGATCAGGCTGATCAAGGGTGGGCTGAAAATTTGCTTGATTAGTTGGTTGCAAACTCTCAGCTCTAACTCCAATCAACCTAATTCGGGCCCGTTGTAAGTTTAAATTTCGGTATAACTGCCGTGCTATTTGATTTATCTCTTGGGTGTTATGGGTGTAACTAGAAATTGTTTTTGATCTTGTTATGGTAGTGAAATCATGAAATCTAATCTTTAAACATATTGTTTTTGCTGATAAATCACGATTACGTAATCGTGCCGCAACTTGATCTACCAGTCTTAAAATTTGAGCCTCAACTTCAGTTGCTTCAAACAAATCTTCACCAAAAGTAGTTTCATTACCAATTGATTTTTCAACTTCAGTTGTTACTACTTCCCGATCATCTATCCCCCAACATAATTCATAGATATGAGCAGCGACGCCTTCGCCAACTATTCGGTTAAGAGTTTCAATTGGTAGTTTCGCAATATCGCCAATTAAATTTAATCCCGACTCTTTTAACTTTATTTCAGTTTTTTCGCCAACACCCCATAGTGCTCCAACTGGTAAAGGGTGGAGAAATTCAATTTTTTTCTGCTCAGGAATTAATAACAACCCATAAGGTTTAGCATAAGTAGATGCTAACTTTGCCAAAAACTTATTACTGGCTACCCCAACTGATGCAGTTAACGCTAATTGAGATTTAATTTGTGCTCGTAGCTTTGTTGCAATTTCTACTGGCCGACCTAATAATTTTATTGAGCCTGAAATATCTAAAAATGCTTCATCTAAAGCAAGAGTTTCAACATAGGGAGTAATTGAAATTAATATTTGGTACAACTGGCGAGAAACTTCAGCATATTGCGCATGATCTGCAGCGACAACTACTGCCTGCGGACATAGCCGCAGCGCTCGAGACATTGGCATTGCGGCATGTATGCCAAAAGCTCTTGCTTCATATGTAGCAGCAACAACTACTCCACGCCCTTGGGTGCCACCAACAATTACTGGTTTTCCAGCAAGTGATGGATTAGCCCTAACTTCCACTGATGCATAAAAGGCATCCATATCGATATGCAGAATGTGACATTGAGAATCATCTGAACCAAGGCTTGCAATCTTGGTTCGATTTAACTGTGCTTTACTCACACATCACCGTCCACCGCTACCTGGGCTTTTATGCCACAACTTAGTTGGCAATTGCGCATCATCTATTGCAAAATCTAAACCAGAATCCGAAATAATGCTGGTATTCATCGGTGTGCCAGCCGGCTTGATATCGCTGTAGGGTGAAATCGCCAATCCACTAGCGTGTAGCAACAGTCTTTTAGCTGGACCCATACCCCCAGTTCTGCGTCGAACTCGATCTGAAGTTGTATCTAATTTCTTAAAATTCATTTTTTCTTGAACTAATTGCTGCTTTACTTGAGTTTTTAAATAATCAGATACTTGATTAATTCCCTCACTATGAGCAATTTGATACAGCATCTGCAACTCCCAGCAACCAAGGCCGCGAATTGAAATGCCATTTGGTCCAGATTTTTTTACTATCCCAGCAGTTAGCACTAACCAAGAATTAAAAATTACATCAGCATAATCTTGCTGCACTGCCTCAAAGAAAGCTAAATCAATAGGTCCAGATCCATCATCTAGGGTTAAAAAAGCAACACGATTGCCAGATCTAACCGGTGGAGTTTGAATTGCTACCTTAACTCCAGCGGTATAAGCCACTGAGCCAGATCTTTGTTTGCGTAAGTTGGCACTGCTAACTAATTTGACTTCTGCTGATAACTTTGCCAAAAAATCATAATAAAAACTAAGTGCATGTGCTGTTACATCCATTCCAAGCAGATTTAACTCTGTTTTTACTTTTTCAGCCTTTGACACTTCAGGTAACCCAGTTGATTGATTAGTTGCTTTGGAATTAACTGGAATTGAAAGTTGTCCAGAGGCTACTTTTTTGTCAGTTAATTTAACTAAATCAGCTAATTGCAAAAGTAAATCACGATTATTTGAGTTAGCAGATGAATATAGTTGGTTAAACGCTCCTAACTTAATTAAGTTTTCCGCAGTTGGTCTACTAACTTGGGCACGTTGCCAAAAATCACTGAGTGAACTGTATGGTTGACCAGCGGTGATATTGGAAATCTCAAGTTCACTTACTCCTGAAATATCAGATAGCGCCATCCGAATGCCGTATTTTTTAGAATTTGTACTTAAATCATTTAAAACTACTTCAACTTGGTAATCTAATTTAGACAAATTAACATCTAAAGGCAGAATAGAAATTCCAAGATTTCTTGCTTCATCAAGTATTAGTCGCTTGGGATACATACCAGGGTCATGAGTTAAAACACCAGAGATAAATGCCGCTGGATAATGGGTCTTAAGCCATGCTGATTGATAAGTTGGTAGCGCAAATGCAGCAGCATGTGCCTTACAAAAACCAAACGAACCAAATGATTTTAATTCCTGCCAAACTTGATCAACTACTGATAGTTCATAACCCTTTCCAAGAGCTTTACGATAAAAGATTTCTCTAACCTGAAACTGCGTATCAGCAGCTCCAAGTGCACGTCGGTATTCATCTGCGTCTGCCAGTGAGCATCCAGTCATTATGGAAAATATCTTCATTACTTGTTCATGAAAAACAATCACTCCCCAAGTTTCGCTTAGTACTTTTATCAAATCTGTATGTAAATATCGGGGTTGCTGCCAACCATGCTTGCCTGCAAGAAAAGGAGTAATCATGTCAGATTTGATTGGCCCTGGTCGAAAAAGCGAAATATCAACAATTAAGTCATGCATAGATTTTGGCGCTAGCTTGCCAACTAATTCTCGTTGGCCAGGTGATTCAATTTGAAAGCAACCTAAAGTTTTAGTTGATTGAATTAATTCAAAAGTGCCCAAATCGTTATGCGGTACATGATCGATTTCAACTTCAATTTCATAAACTTGTTTAACCTGATTTAAGGTATGTCGAATTGCTGACTGCATTCGAACACCTAAAATATCTAACTTAATTAGACCAAGATCTTCAACATCATCTTTATCAAAAACTGTTACTGGGAAATCTTGAATACCAGGCAAAATTGGAACTCGGGTAGCTAAGCTGGCATCAGAAATTATTACTCCACAAGGATGCATTGCTCTATGCCTGGGTAGTGCGTCAAGTGCGATTACACAATCAAATAGTTGATCTAAATTTGCCAAATTAGTAATGCTGGATTTACGCAATTCTGGCAAATCAGCAAGCGCTGACCTAACATCTCGTGCTCGAATGTGCGGGAAAGCGGTCGCTAATGCGGATATCTCGCCAGGCGAGAACATTAATGCTGCACCAACGTCACGAATAGCATGTCGAACTCGATAAGTATCAATCATTGCAACTGCTGCTACCCGTTGTGATGAAAATTTATCTAACACGCTGTGATAAACATCTAATCGTCGATCTGACTCAACATCTATATCTATGTCCGGCAAAGACCTTCGATTGGGCGATAGAAATCTTTCCATCAACAACCCGTGTTCCAATGGATTAATCAATGAAATCCCAAGCAAATAAACTAAAAAGCTGCCACCAGCTGAACCGCGAACATTTACCCTAGAACCTAGTTCTTTAACATCAACCACAATTTTTGCTACTGCCAAAAAGTAAGCTGCAAATCCCAAACTTGCAACAACTGCTAACTCCTGTTCCAGTCTGGCAACCGCTGCTAAATTTCGATCTAGCCCTAGTTGCTCTAGTGCAGATGTTGCTTTAGTTCGCAGCAATGCTTGTGCACGCATAGCATCACCTGGATTATGTTGAATTGTGTTTTTTATAGTTAACTCACTAGTAAGTAAATCTAGTTCTGGAAGATAGATATGCCCCCAGGCTAAATCAGTAACTGGGTTTAGCGAGCAGGAAGCTGCTAATAATTCGGTATCTAATAAAAGCTGATTAGCACGAGCTTGATTTTGGGTAATCTCAATTGCAATCTGGGCCATTTGGTCTGTATTTTTTAAGTATGCTGATGATGTACTTTGCGAAATATGTTTTGGATGGATAGGAATTAATCCCCTTACCGCATCTAAGACATCTGCAATATAGCCATCTTTTTCAGTTAAATACCTAACCGAGTTAACTAAAACACTTTTTAAACCGTGCTCATCGGCAAATTTTAATAGTTTTCTAGCCGCATTAGTGCTGAATTCTCCTTGTTGGGATTGATGTGAAGTAACTGCAATAACTGGAGTTACTCCCACAGTATCTCGCCACTGCTTAATAATTCCAATTGCAATATCAGGCCGTCTACCAAGTACTGCAGCAGCAAACTCTGATTGTGGAGTAAGAACAACAACCAAAGCAGAATCTGCTGAGGTATATCCGTTTGGCATTAATTGCTTCAACGATGCTGATATATCAAAAATGCTCAGCGTTGAATTAGGGTCAGAAAATCTAGCAGATCCTATTTTGGTCGATAAATTAACCAACGCAGACCACCCAAACTTACCCCGTGCTAATAGAACTGCGCGATAATGTTTTTTATCTCGGTATGACCCACCTTTAGTTGGTGATTTTAATTTTGTTGATGGATTTGTCTTACGCAATGCACCACTGGGTGAAATAGCAAGATCAATTCCAAGAATTGGTGAAATTTCATACTGAATACAGCTCTTAATAAATCGAACTGCACCGCCTATTTCATCTCGATCAGTTAAAGCTAATCGAGTTAATCCCTGATTTTTTGCAGCAACTACCAATTCTTCAGGTAAGATAGCGCCATACTTGAAAGAAAAACCACTAGCAACTTGTAAGTGGGGAAAGCTCATTCCACTAACTTTCTAATTAATTTCCATTGTACTGTGTTTTGGTCATAACAGATCTCAATTACAACCGATTTTTGTGCTGATTCAGCAACTACTCGCCAAAATTTCTGTTCACCAAAAATTCCAGTTTGCCACCAGTTGTTATTTGTGCGCCAGAACTGCAGTATTTTGGTTATTTGCAATTTCTTGCTATCTAATATGACACTGCTAGGTATGCCGTCATAATTAGTGACAACTGAAAGTTTTGCATTCTGCTGCATTTTGGCTCCTGGTTTGCAAAATGCCCAGGAAGCCGGGCTGGGACTGGGTGGAATCAACTGCGCGGCTTCCTACACGCTGCTGATTCCACACAACGAATTGATTGCCCAGGGGGTTGGCGCAGACCAATTTCGTTGCCTGAACTAAGGAGCTACCTCAGTTCAGAGACCAGATCCGATTCCGAATAGGTGTTTAGTCGTTCCGGAGACTATTCGAACACCTGTTCGAATAGTCCTAGTGAACCACGAGGGTGCGACAGGGTCAAGTCAGCCCGACACGCCGCCTGGGCGTCCAGCGCCAGCAGCTGCAATTGCCTGCAATCCAACGATGCCCAGCATCATTGCCAAGCCCAGCACCCATTCCCCAGTTAGATGAAACAGCACACCCATTAGCAGCGGACCAGTTGCAGCAATTAGATATCCAATTGCCTGCATCATGGTGGAGAGCGATTGGGTTTCAGTAGCAGATTTACTGCGCAACACTACCAAAATTAATGAAAGTGGAAAAGTTGCAGCCTGACCAAATAATGAAAGCGCAACCCAAAAAACCAATCGCCAACCTGAATCAACCAGTAAACCAAAATAACCAATTGCAGTCATTGCTGAAAAAAACCAAAGGATGCCGCGTTGATCTAATCGGTTAGTTGCTAGCTGCGGCACATACGTAGCAGCAATCGCGCCAAAAAGACCGATGATGGCAACGATGGATCCAGCAGTTATTAGATTAAATCCTCGATCCAACAGAATTGTTGGTATCCAAGTACCTACAGCTTAAGCATTCATCGCCTGCAACCCAAAAAATAAAGTAACCTGCCAAGCTCTAAAGTTTCGTAATAATTTAATCCAGCTACTACGACTATTTTGATCAAAGTCGCGAAGTTGCTTATCGCGAAGCCGAACCTGCCACCAAATAGCACAGATTAAAGCAAGTAATCCCCACGGCAACATAGCAAATTGCCAGACATACTCTGTCATTGAACTAAGCGGTGCCGCTAACCATAAAGCGAATGCAGACACAATTCCCATTAACATGGCATAGGTACCAGTAATTACTCCAGAATGTTGGCCGCCGTGCAATTTGACCCAAGCAGGTAAAGTCACATTAAGCACAGCAACTGCAATTCCCATGAGCAAAGTAAATGAAAATAATGTATAAACTGATCCAGTTGCACGAAATAGTAACGATATCGCTAACACCCACATAGCAACTGAGATAACTCGATCAATGCTTCCCAAACGATACAGAAATAGCGTGATCGGCGCTAAAAAACTAAAACACAAAACAGGAATTGCTGCAAGCCAAGCTAATTCAATAGTTGATAACCCCAAATCTTTACCAATTACGGTTAAAATTGGTGCAATGATTGCAAGTCCCGTTCTCATATTTATAGCAGCCAAATAAACTGGAATACCGTATTTTGCATTCTTGACAAAGTTACGCACTTTAACCGCTATTGCTCAGTTAATTCAGTTATCTCGCAACTAGCAAGCGGAGCACCATCACAGCAGTTAGCTTTTGCATGACAATGTGGACAAAGCCATCTAGTTGCAATTGGGTCAAACATCTGAGCACAAAAGTCGCATTCCATATTTTGATTATTTCATAATTTGGAGAAATTCTGCGACACTGAATCAGGCCGTTTTAGCCGCTGCGTGATCTTCTGGTAATAATCGAAAAGCCTGAATCAAGCCAGCGAGCCACAAAGCGATGGCGATGCCATAACCGGTAATCACGAAAATGGTTGGTGGGTCAAACAAAACCAATAACTGCCGCACATTAAGCAGAATAATTAATCCACCAACAAAAACACCCAATATTCGCTGCGGAGCATTCTTAACTAACCAAGCAGCAATCGGTGCAGCCAGTGTGCCGCCCACAACTAAAGCAAGAATTGCAGTCCAAGGTAACTGCTTAGCACCTAATCCAAGTAAAAATCCAAGACTGGAAGCAACTGCGACTACTAGCTCTGCAGTATTAGTTGATCCAATAGCTTTTCTTGGTTCTAGAGCATTTGAGGCGGTCAATGAAGTAGTAACTATTGGTCCCCAACCACCGCCACCAGTGGAATCTACAAAGCCGCCAACTAGTCCAAGTGGTGCAAGCCACCGTGCACGAGCACGACGTTTTCGACCCAAAATTGTGCGCCGACTAAATCGATAAAGTACAACCAAGCCCATCATCAATAAAATTGAAGATGTCCAAGGAATAGCTGCGCGCAAATCAATACTGCTCAGCACAATTGCGCCAACAAATGCACCAATGCCTCCCGGAAGAGCAACTTTAATTGTGGCGTGCCAATCCACATTTCCGTACTTAATGTGAGCAGCTCCACTAACTGCGCCAGTAGCTATTTTGGCAAAATGGACAATCGCTGATGCTGCTGCTGGCGAGTAGGCCAATGAAATTAATACTGTAGTTGAGATAACTCCAAATGCCATACCCATTGCACCATCAATCATCTGTGCAATAAATCCAGCAAAAGAAACTAGTAAGAGTGTCCACATAGTTCAATACTACTTATTCTCTACAGTATTTATGGGAAATTACCGCTGTTATGCCCTAGGGCTTTTTAACAAACTTTGAACTGTTCTTGGTAATTTACCTGAAATCACTGATGCCAAGGAAACTTGATCCAAGATTTGTCGCTCAGCCGCTCGAATTGCTATCCACACTTGTGCCAGTCCATTCGCAGAACCGATGTATTTCAAGTTTTCAGGTCTTGCTCCCCCAACTTCAGTAAGCGCACCATCAATAGCGCGAATTACATCGGCCAACATAATTTTGCTAGCGGACTTGGCTAATCTGTAACCACCATCAGGACCTCTCTTTGCCTCAACTATTCCTGCTTTGCGCAGTTGAGTCATAATCGCACCCAAATATCGAACGGGGATTCGCTGTTTACGAGCTATTTCTGCAACCGTTATTGCTTGGTCAGGGTTTGCCGCCAACTCTAAACTGGCCCGTATTGCATAGTCAGTTCGATTTGGCAATCTCATAAATGTAAGTATCTCAGGCAAATCACTGGTTTGGTGGTAACTCAGAGTTAATTTTATAAATTTGGTTAGAGTTATCTAATGATTGAAGATATTCATCCATCTGTAGCAAGAGTAAGAGCTGCACTTGGGCAACTAGGTGGAAATCCGGATTTAGTTCGAAAGCTGGATCAATCAGCGCGCACCTCGGCAGAAGCCGCTGCCGCGCTAGGAGTATCTGTTGCTCAGATAGTTAACTCATTAGTTTTTTTGGCAGTAGGCGAATTTGATGAATTTCCTGTTTTAGTGCTTTCGTCTGGTGGTCACAGAGTAGATTTGAACTTGATTGCTTCTGCCTTTGGAGTTACTGAAGTTAAGAAAGCTGATGCTGATCTGGTGAAATCAGCAACAGGATTCGCAATTGGAGGCGTATCGCCAATTGGCCACACTTCAAAAATACCCACTGTGATTGATTTAGATCTAGGAATCTTTGAGGAAGTTTGGGCTGCTGGGGGTCATCCATACTGGGTTTATCCAACTAGTCTTGAGCAACTAGTTGAAATGACTAAGGCACCGGCTGTAATAGTTAGCGCTACCCCGTTAATCAAATAGCGAGGGTCGATATACAGGCAATTAAGATATCTCAAAATCTAGTTAACTAAAGTAATCCGTGCAGGTTAGAATTTGAGTGTGCAGCATCCAGCTTATCGGTTAGTACAAAATCCAGAACTTACAGTTCGCTTAGATTTATTTCAAGTTAAGCGGATTACTCCGGCTGTTATTCGAATTGCTCTTGATCGTTTTAAGTTTAAATCGCTTTCGTCGAAGCCTTTATTTTTTCGTTTGTTAGGAACTGGAACAGGTCGCACTTTCACATCTAAAGACGCTGATTATCGAAAATGGGTAGTACTAACCGTTTGGCAAAACTCTTCATTGGCATCTGAATTTTCCAATACTAGTTTGATAAAAAATTGGTTAACTAACACATCTGAGCATGCTACTTTTTTGTTGTCACCATTAATTAGTAAGGGACGTTGGGCTAACCAAGAGCCATTTGGTCAGCCAATCCCCAAACGGTGGGATGGCGCTGTACTTTCAATTACTAGAGCAAGGATAAAGATGCACATGTGGCGGCGGTTTCAAGCTGAAGTTCCACCCGTCTCGCAATCCTTGCATATGTCCGAGGGGCTATTAACAGCGTTTGGAATTGGTGAGGCACCTATCGGCCTGCAGGGGACAATTAGCATTTGGGTGGACAACAAATCGCTAACCCAGTTTGCTCAGCGCGAGCAGGCGCATCGAGAGGTTATTGAGAAAACGCATAAGCTCGATTGGTACTCTGAAGAGCTGTTTGCTCGATTTGCGGTTATTAGTGCACAAGGTCATCTAAATGGCGTAGCGTTACCCCCGGAGATCTCACTTAAGTAGGCAAGATGAGCGAACGGCTTTACACCGGTAGGTGGAAAGATGAAAAGAAGCCGTCGTTATTGCGTTTTTTGCCTTGGCTAATCTTCGCCGTTGCAATCGGCTTTATGATTTATTGGGTTTTGGCTACCGGTAATGATAGACATTTCTTCACAGTAGGAATTGTGCTAACAACTGCACTTTCTGTTTTTGTTTGGTCTATTCACAATAATGGTCCGATTTGGACTCTTAGCTCCGTGATAGTTGTGATGTTCTATACATTCTTATTGGAACTGTTGGGAGTGACAACGGGTATTCCATTTGGTGAATATGAGTATGCACAAAGTCTTGGCATAAAAATTGTTGGCGTTCCGCTCGTTGTTCCTATCGCTTGGTACGCAATGGCAATTCCCGTCTTAATGCTGGCCCGATCTATTTCTAAGCGACCAGCAATAATTTTGTTTTTTGCAACAGTAGGACTCACTTCTTGGGACTATCTTTTAGACCCCTGGATGGTTGGTGAAGGTCATTGGAATTGGGCAAACCCAGAACCTTCGCTGCCTGGGTTGCCAGGAATTCCAATAACAAATTACATTGGCTGGATCATTAGCACATTCATTCTTTTTTTAATTTTAGATCGCTTTCCTCGTCGAAGTTATCGCCCACTATCTTTACCGCTTATGGTTTATTGCTGGCAGTGGATTGGTGGCGCGGTTTCAAATTTGTTTTTTCTGAATCAACCAACAGTTGCACTATATGTTTTCGTTGGTATGGCGCTACTTGCAGTTCCAGCATTATTAACCCAATATGTCAGGTTCCGGTAGCTAACTACTATCGTGGGGCACGTGACCCGGCTATTTACCCTATTGCTACTTCGAATAGTTCAACTTGGTTCAGCAATTGCCGTGCTATCGGCAGTACATAGCTTGATAAACCTAAAGTTACTTAGAAAACCAGTGTCTGAAAAAGTAATCAATGAAAAAATAAGTGTGTTATTACCCGTTTTGAACGAAGCCGATCGGATTGCGCCTACCTTACAGTCATTATTGAATCAAAAAATGGTTCCTAATTTAGAGATAATCATTAGAGACGACGGATCAACTGATCAGACAGTCTCGTTAATTAAGCACTTGATTCAAAATTCCCCTATTACAGTAGAACTAATTGTTGATGATCAAAGCGCACCTGAAGGTTGGGTTTCAAAATCGTGGAGCTGCTATCAAATGAGTAAAATGGCAGTAGGCAGCGTACTTGTATTCACTGATGCTGACGTTAAATTTGCACCAACAGCATTAGCTCAGTCCGTTGCAACATTGCGTGATGCAGAACTTGATTTAATTTCTCCTTACCCTAAGCAAGTAGCAATAAGTTGGTCAGAGAGATTGATTCAACCACTATTACAATGGAGCTGGCTCTCGTTTCTGCCACTGCGGATAGCAGAGAAATCAAAAAATCCGAATCTAGTTGCATCAAACGGTCAATTTATCGTGGTTGATGCAACCAAGTATCGTGTTAGTGGCGGGCACTCGGCTTACCCTGATGCAGTTTTGGATGACATTGCGTTATTGCGAGCAATTAAGAATAATTCTGGTCGAGGAAATGTTATTGATGGAACAAATCTTGCAACAACGCGAATGTATAGGAACGTTACCGAATTAACCAATGGCTATACCAAGTCACTATGGAGTGTCACTAATAATCGCTTTCAATCTAGATTAATATCCATCTTTTTCCTGTTGGGTTATGTCTTACCACCTCTTGCCGCGTTGAGTCGGCTAAATCCTAGAATTCAACGAGCAGGGGCTGTTGGGTATTTAGCTGCAGTTCTCTCTAGATTACTAATTGCAAGACGCACTAAGTCAGCAGAATTTCCAGATGTAATGACTCATCCAATTTCAATTTTAGGGTTAGTGGGTCTAACTGAATTGTCTTGGTATCGAAGGGTGCGCAAGAAGTTAACTTGGCGCGGAAAAAAACTGCCATGAGTCAAATAGTAGTTATTGGAGCTGGAATGGGTGGGCTTTCAGTAGCCGCCAGATTGCAAGCACTTGGTCACCAAGTAAAAGTTATTGAACGAAGTAGTCATTATGGCGGCAAGCTTGCTCGTTATGAACGCGATGGTTTTGTTTTTGATCTTGGACCCTCTTTGTTTACTCTTCCTAGTATCTATCGCGATCTATTTGATCGCACCGGTAAGCCATTAGATGAATCAATTCAAATAATTTCGCCAGAACGAGCATTTAGATATCAATTCGCCGACGGCACAGTAGCTGTTCTACCTCCAGCAGATCCGGGTTTGATTGCTGTTGATTTAGGAAAAGCTTTAGGTGGTAATGCAACTACTGATTGGTTAGAAATCATTAAGCGCGGTGGGTTAGCTTGGCAATTAACGAGAACTCCAATACTGGAATCTGCATTGTCAGGTCCTATTGACCTGTTGAAACTGATAAAGCGACCTAAAGACATATTAAACATCAAGCCTTGGTTGAGTTTACGCAAACTTGGCAAACAAGTTTTATCCGATAATCGACTAGTAATGCTATTAGATCGATATGCCACCTACACAGGTTCAGATCCACGCAAAGCTCCAGCAGCACTTGTAACTATTCCTTACGTCGAACAAGTATTTGGCGCTTGGCACATTTCCGGTGGAATTACGAAATTAGCTGACGCGGTTTATCACAGATGCCTGGAACTTGGCGTTGAATTTGTATTTGATGCAGAGGTCACGGCTATTGAAACAAAGAATAATGCTGTTTCCACAGTGCTAACTAAGAATCAAACTTATACTGCCGATAATGTGGTGG
>VGBH01000020.1 GCA_016870575.1 Actinomycetota bacterium | reverse complement strand
AAGAACAGGTGCAATTATGGCTAACGATGAAGAATTCAGAACTGATGTACACGAGGCTGCAAAGGCAACTGGTGAAGATATGTGGCCGATGCCGCTACCTGAATTTCTGCGTGCTGAAATCAATTCATCAGTTGCAGATTTGGCCAATATTGGTTCGGGTAAAGGTGGCGGAATGCAGCTAGCTGGAATTTTTCTTCGCGAGTTTGTGCCAAAGACACTTCCTTGGGCTCACCTCGATGTTGCTGGTCCTGCATATAACCAAGGGTCGGCTTATGCGTACAACACTATTGGCTCTACTGGTTTTGCCATTCGAACCTTGGTTGAGTTGGCGCGCCGAATTTCCATTAGGTGACCAAGGTAATAACACCTTTTTTCAATACACCCGCTCAAGAACCAGAGGTATCTGAGAGGATTGGCACAACAAATCGCGATGGAGGCAGCAGTGAGTGATCGATTTGACATAGTGATTCTCGGTGGCGGATCAGGTGGATATGCGTGTGCCCTGCGCGCGAGTCAATTAGGTCTAAAAGTCGCACTCATAGAAAAGGACAAGCTTGGTGGAACTTGTTTACATCGAGGGTGTATTCCAACTAAAGCATTACTACATGCGGGCGATGTAGCCCATACCGTTAAACATTCGTCAGAGTTTGGGGTTAACTCGACTTTGACAGGTATAGATATGGTGGCTGTTAACTCCTACAAAGATGGAGTTGTTAATCGCTTATATAAAGGACTGCAAGGCTTAGTAAAGCATCGTGGAGTTACCTATTTTGAAGGTGCTGGAAAATTAGTATCTGCCGATACGGTAGAAGTTAATGGTCAAAAAGTGTCAGGTAAATATGTTGTGTTAGCAACAGGTTCAAATTCCAAGACTTTGCCAGGATTAGAAATTGATGGCGATAAAGTTATTACTTCAGAACATGCGCTAAATCTAAACTCAGTTCCTGCTAAAACCATAATCTTAGGTGGCGGCGTGATTGGTGTTGAGTTTGCTGGTGCTTGGAATGCACTGGGATCGGATGTAACAATAATTGAAGGTTTACCTAGACTAATTCCTGCAGATGATGAAGATATGAGCAAGGGATTAGAAAAAGCATTTAGAAGACTGGGAATAAAATTTAATGTTGGAGTTCGGTTCAAATCAGTTACAAAATCTGCATCTGGAGTAAAAGTAACTCTGGAGGATGGGAAAGAATTTAATGCTGACCTAATGCTGGTAGCGGTTGGTCGAGGACCAAGTTCAAGATTAATGGGATATGAAGAAGTTGGGGTCAACTTCGCTGGTGAACATATTGCAGTTAATGAATATTGCCAAACAAATGTTCCTAATGTTTATGCAGTGGGCGATTTGATTCCAGGTCCGCAACTAGCTCACGTTGGTTTTCAAGAAGGCATTTTGGTAGCTGAACATATTGCTGGTCTAGATCCTCGCCCGATTGACTATGCAGGAGTACCTAGAGTTACCTATTGTGATCCAGAAGTTGCATCAATGGGGCTTACCGAAGTTCAAGCTGCTGAGAAATACGGACAAGAAAACATTGCCACATTCAAGTATGACCTAGCTGGCAATGGAAAAACCCAGATCCTGAAATCAGCAGGATTAATTAAGTTGATTCGGGTTAAGAATGGACCCGTAGTTGGTATTCATATGGTTGGTGCTCGAGCAGGTGAAATGATTGCAGAGGCTCAGTTGATTTATAACTGGGAAGCAATGCCTGAAGATGTGGCGCCACTTCTGCACGCTCATCCAACAGTTTCTGAAGCGATGGGTGAGGCACACCTTGCTCTCGCAGGTAAGCCGTTACATGTCCACGATTAGCAATAGAGTTACCCACCTGGGTTAAAGGAGAAACGATGTCACAACGCGTAGTAATGCCAGCGCTTGGCGAGTCTGTAACTGAGGGAACCGTAACTAGATGGCTTAAGAATGTTGGTGACTCGGTTGCTATGGATGAACCTTTGCTTGAAGTTTCAACTGACAAAGTGGATACGGAGATTCCAGCTCCAGTAGCAGGTGTGTTACTTGAAATCTTGGCACCAACGGACTCGGTAGTTCCGGTTGGTGCTGAACTTGCAGTTATCGGTGCGGCAACCGAAACTTCAAATACTGCACCAGCTGCTCCAGCACCAGTTACAAAAGCACCAGAACCAACTCCCGTGGCTTCAGTTGCTCCTGTGGTTACACCAACATCGATAGCACCAACACCGGCACCAAAACCTGTGCCAGCACCTGTACCAAGTGTTCAGCCAGCTCCCGCTCCAGTAATTACTGCTCCAGTTGCTGTGGAAACAACACCTGTTGCCAACGCTGACGAATCAGATGCAGTTAGCGCTGGTGCATACGTGACACCATTAGTAAGAAAAATGGCTGAAGAACTTGGTGTTGATTTAAACAAAGTTGTTGGCACTGGAGTAGGCGGAAGAATTAGAAAATCAGATGTACAAGCGGCTGCTGCGCCTCCCCAAGCAGCAACGTCATCTGCTCCTGCACCCAATTCTCAAACTGCACCTGAGCAAACAGCTCAACCAGTGACTGAATCGCCACTTCGTGGACGCACCGAAAATATGTCTCGCTTGCGAAAAATTATTGCACAGCGAATGGTTGAATCACTTCAAGTTAGTGCGCAACTAACAACAGTAGTTGAAGTTGATATCACCAGAATTGCCCGCTTGCGCGACAAAGTAAAGAAAGACTTTGAAGCTCGCGAAGGAGTTAAGTTAACATTCTTACCATTCTTTGTTAAAGCAGCAGTTGAAGGTCTGAAGGCACACCCCGTTGTTAACGCGTCTATGGATATGGATGCCGGAACAATCACCTATCACGATGCTGAACACATCGGAATTGCGGTGGATACCGAACGAGGATTATTGGTTCCGGTGATGCGTAATGTTGGCGATCTATCAATTGCTGGAATTAGCCGAAGAATTGCAGACCTGGCTGATCGCACTCGTCGCTCTCAAGTTGGTCCTGATGAATTATCTGGTAGTACTTTCACAATTACAAATACTGGAAGTCGCGGTGCATTGTTTGACACGCCAATTATTAATCAACCAAATGGGGCAATCCTTGGGCTTGGTGCCGTAGTTAAACGTCCTGCAGTAGTAAGTGATGAAACAGGTGCCGAATCCATTGCAATTAGATCTATGTGTTACCTATCGCTTTCTTACGATCATCGCTTTGTCGACGGTGCCGATGCAGCACGCTACTTGTCTGCACTCAAGAATCGATTAGAAGCTGGTCAGTTTGAGGGAGATTTAGGACTGTAATGCGTATAGCCATTACAGGTGCATCTGGACTTATTGGCTCTGCGCTTTGCGCTTCACTTGCATCCGATGGGCATCAGGTTTTAAAACTAATCCGCACAGCATCTTCATCTCCTGATGAATTAACTTGGGATGTTAACAAAGGACTAGATAAACCATCCGCGCTTGAGGGTATTGATGCTTTAGTGCATTTAGCTGGCGCGGGAGTTGGTGACAAAAGATGGAGCGATAGCTACAAGAAAGAAATTAAAGAATCTCGTGTTATTGGCACTGAAACAATTTCACGCACACTTGCCAATCTCAACCAACCTCCTAGTGTCTTAATAAGCGCATCAGCAATTGGCTGGTACGGCGATACTGGAATTGAGAAAGTTGATGAGGCAACGCCTGCAGCAAGTGGATTCTTACCCGAAGTTGTGCAATCTTGGGAAGCAGCAGCAGATGCAGCGCGATCTGCTGGAATTAGAGTGGTTCACCCCCGTACTGGTTTAGTTATGAGCTCTAAGGGTGGTGCGCTTGCCAAGCTCGTACCACTATTTAAGTTGGGTCTAGGAAGTCCACTTGGTACTGGTAGGCAGTATTGGTCATTTATCTCATTAAGCGACGAAGTCAAAGCCATCAAATATTTGATACATAAAAAAGAAATATCTGGTCCAGTTAACTTAACTGCACCAACGCCAGTTACAAATGCCGAAGTGAGTAAAACGCTAGCAAAATTACTCCATCGACCTATGCTTCCAATTGGAGTTCCTAGCCTGATTCTCAAAACTGCGTTGGGAGAATTTAGCCAAGAAGTGCTTGGAAGTACTCGAGTAATTCCAGCGGTGTTACAGCGAAATGGATTTGGTTTTGATCATCCAACTATTGCTCTTGCTTTGAAATCCGCTTTAGCGAAATGACTAAATCTGCTGAAGTTGTTGTAATCGGTGCTGGATTAGCTGGACTTACCGCTGCTCGAGGATTAGTTAAAGCCGGCCTTAGCGTTGAATTGATTGAAGCAAGTGCCGAAATTGGTGGTCGAATCCGCACCGAAAATTTTGATGGCTTTCAGCTTGATCATGGTTTTCAGTTGTTCAATCCAGCATATCCAGCAGCTCGAAAAGTATTGAATATAAATGAACTTGAACTTAGAAAGTTTAGCAAAGGTATTCGTATACTCTTGGATAATGAAATAATTCAATTTGGAACAAATCCCAGTGAGTCACTAAATTTTATCAAGAGTTTTAATCGTACTGGATTAATTAATCTGGCTAGATATTTGTTATTGACTTTGTTTTCTGGCGAAGAGAAACGAAAAAGTCGAGCTGATCTACCAGCATATGAGATATTACAAAATATTTGTAATGATGATCAAATTATTAATCAGATTCTGATTCCTTTTCTTTCTGGAGTGTTTTTAGAAAAGAATCTAAACGTATCTAGACATTGGCTTGATGAAGTTCTTAGATATTTTGTACTTGGCTCACCAGGCATTCCTAGGTATGGAATGCAGCAAATACCCATGCAACTAAGTAGAGGGGTTACTGAATTCATTTCACTAAATACCAAAGTTGAATCAATAGATACTGGAGTTGTAAACACGTCAACTGGTATCCGAGCGCCAAAATATATTGTCCTTGCTGCAGATCCAGTTAGCATTGCTAGTTTGCTTGGCCTACCAATGCCAAAGATGAATTCTGTAATCACTTGGTACTTTACTATTAGCCACAGATATCGAGGTAGCAGAACCAAATTACTTGCCATTGATGGTTCATCAAATCCAGGTCCACTGATAAATTCAGCAGTGCTAACTGATGTAGCGAAAAGCTATGCGCCAAGAGGGCAAGATTTGGTCTGTGGATCAGCATTGAGCGATGACTTTGAAGTTATTGATAAAGTAAAAAACCATATCGCCCTTATGCATACTCTTAACCCTGCGCATCTCAACTTCTTAAAGTCATTCCGAATAGATAATGCGCTGCCTGAAACAGGCTACCTCAGAAAACTTGACTTAACGAATTTCAAGGCAAAAAACATATATATTTCATCCGACCTAATTAGCACTCCCTCAATAAATGGAGCTGTATCTGCAGGCCAAGAGGCAGCTGATCAAATTGTATTAAAGGAATTAAGGAGTTAGAAAATATGAATCGGTACATCATGGCAACAAGCGGAGGATTTCTACCAACCGATCGTTGGACCTCAGTGATTCCTGGAAAAACAGTTTTACGTATGTTGCAGTTAACAAAGAAAACTAGGCCAAGAATCTGCTTTATTCATACAGCAAGTGGTGATGATCAAGCTTATCTAACTCGTTCTTATGCTGCTATGTCTGAAATTGGTTGCGATGTGAGCCATTTGCAATTATTCACGCAACCAAATGCTCCGGTACGTGAGCAAATTCTCAAGTCCGATGTTATTTGGGTTGGTGGCGGATCAGTTGCTAATCTATTAGCTGTTTGGCAATTGCATGAAGTTGATGTTGCACTTCGAGAAGCCTATGAACAAGGATGCATCTTGGGCGGCGTGAGTGCAGGTTCAATCTGCTGGCATCTTGGTGGTCCAACTGATTCATTTGGTCCAAAACTTCAGCCAATTACAAATGCACTTGGCATCTTGCCGTTTGGCAATGGCGTGCACTACGACTCTGAAGCTCAGCGACGTCCAATGGTGCATGACCTAGTTGCAGCTGGTGTTTTTAATCATATTTACGCAACGGATGACCGAGTAGGAATGCTTTATCAAAACGAGCAGCCCGTTGAAGTAATAACCGATCGTGAAAATTTAGATCCCACTACATCACCAGCAGCTTATTCAATAACAAAATCCGCAGGTGAAGTAGTTGAATCTAGGTTAGCCCCCGGATTAATAAATTAAACTACCTGCTTTTCTTTTCGCCACAAGTTACTTGGCCACCACACTTTGCTCCCGAGCTCATAAGCGAGTGCAGGCACTAGTAAACTTCGCACAATAATTGTGTCGAGTAAAACACCAAAAGCAACGGTGAATCCAAGTTGGGCCAAAAACACGAGCGGCAGTACACCTAGCACACCAAAAGTGGCAGCAAGCACAACACCAGCAGAGGTAATCACGCCACCTGTAACAGTAAGTCCTTTTAATATTCCTGGACGCGTTCCCAATTTGATTGCCTCTTCGCGAACTCTGGTCATTAAGAAAATGTTGTAGTCAATGCCTAAAGCAACTAAGAATACGAAGGCAAAAAGCGGGAAGGCAGCATCAGTAGCAGGAAATCCAAAAATGTGCTCGAAAACTATCTGAGATGCACCTAGTGCTGCAGCAAATGAAAGAACCACAGTGACTAGCAATAAACTCGCTGACAGTAAACTGCGCAAAAGAATTGCAAGAATAACTGCGATTACTAACAACACAATTGGAATAATCACCCGGACATCTCTAGATGATGCCTGATCAGTGTCATAACCAATAGCTGTTGTGCCGCCGACCAGAATAGTTGAATCTACTTGCTTAACTTCTGATCGAATGATTGGAATCAATTCGCGCGACTGAACTGAATCCGCAGCAAACTCAAGTGTCGCTTCAAGTTGAATAAAACCATCAACCACCTTTGGTTCAGGTTGTGGAGCGCCGGGGATAACTGGACCCGTGAGCGTCGGTACCACGTTTTGAATTCCATCAATTTGATTCAACACAGTTGTTACCTGAGCAACTTGTGCCACTGGTACCAGCACAACCGTCGGCTGTCCCTGCCCACCTGGGAAAGATTCTTCCAATTTTTCTTGTCCAATTACTGAATCAGGACGCTCAGTAAAACTCTCGGTAAATGGAATACCGTCAGTGTTTAGTTGAGTTGCAAAGCCAGCGAGAATTGAAAGCAGTAAACCAGTGCTAATCCAAACGCGACGAGGATGGTTTCCTACGAGTTTCGCAACTCTTGACCAAAGGCCAGAAAGCTTTTCATCTTCAGCATCAAAGCGTGGAATTTTTGGCCAGAAAATGAATCTTCCAAAAATAATTAATAATGCTGGCAACAAAGTTAACTGCGTTAGCATGGCCACTGCCACACCAACTGATCCAACAGGCCCAAGGCCTCGATTACTTGAAAGTTCACTAACTAACAGAACCATTAATCCAGCAATAACTGTTAATCCAGACGCGAGAATGGGCTCAACAACACCACGCCAAGCTACTCGCATTGCTTCAAACGGCGTTTTGTGATGATGTAACTCTTCACGATAGCGAGCAATCAGTAGCAAGGCATAATCTGTTGCCGCTCCAATTACCAAAACAAATAAAATTCCTTGCGACTGTCCATTCAAATCTAGCCAGCCTTCACGAGCCATCAAGTAAACAATTGCCCCTGCGCTGGTCAAGGCAAGCAAAGCTGATGCAAGTGGCAAAATCCAGAGTAATGGCGAGCGATAAACAAATATCAATATGATTGCTACCACGCCTAAAGTGGTTTGAAGCAAAGTGGTGTCAATCTCACCAAATGCACCAAAGAAATCAGCAAGAATTCCACCTATGCCAGTTACGTGAAATTCAAGTCCAGCTAAACCTTCAGCATCTTCTCGGATAAATTCGACAATCGCTGGCAAGGCTTCTTCACCATTACTTAACAATTTTTCTAGTGCTTGATTATCAAGTGGCAAACTTGCGAGCACAGCATTGCCATCAGGGCTTGGAATTGGAGTAATGGGAATTTCAGTTACTAGAAAATCTGAAACTCTATTGTTAGTGCCTGGTATCACTTTACTAGGAAGCTGATCCAAATAAACAGATATCTCTTGGAATGCAGCTGGGGTAATTGGTCCTGAAAAGAGTAAAAGGGCTGGCAATTGATCTGAATCATCACTTACAAATCGATTTGAAATATCCGCAGCTTTTGTAGATTCGGCACTACTTGGTAAAAATGCGGAGTTGTCATTCTCTTGAACTGTCGACAATTTACCAAATAATGGTCCGCTTCCAGCAGAACTGAGTAGCCAAACAATAACTACGAAAATTGCTATCCAGAGAGGTTTGCGACCTTTAAGCCCTGAAGACTTGCCTTCACCAATTGAAACCGCATTACTTGAACTTCCGTGCACTTTGTCCCCATCTCTTTGAATAATTCACTGCCCTAATCTAGGGGGTAGTAATACTTCTGCACTGACAAAATGGGTTTAGTTTTGTTCCTTTAGCCACACCAAGACGCTACGACTAACCTTGGGGTGTGAATTCGATGTTGGAGATTGTCAGCTGGGGTGCAGGTCATTCTCTGCTGGATTACGAAACAGCCTGGCAAATGCAACAAGAACTTCATTATCAAGTCGCTCATAATCTTGCTCCCGCCAGCCTTGTTTTAGTAGAGCATAAGCCAATATTTACAGCTGGCTCGCAAACTCAAGTTACGGATCGACCCATTGATGGCTCAAAAGTAATTGATGTGGATCGAGGGGGAAGGATCACTTGGCACGGTCCGGGACAGCTAGTTGGGTATCCAATTGTTCCGCTAAAAGAACGCTACAACGTAGTTGGTTTTGTCAGAGCTTTGGAATCTGGATTGATTGCAACTTGCGCCGAGTTTGGGTTACGGGTTGATCGCATAAAGGGAAAGTCAGGTGTGTGGGTAATGGGTCCTACACCTAGAAAAGTTGCTGCGATTGGCATTCGAGTTGCAAAAGGTGTATCGATGCATGGTTTTGCACTCAATTGCAATCCCGATTTAACTTGGTTTGATCGAATTGTCCCTTGTGGTATTCCAGATGCAGAAGTTACATCCTTGAGTAAAGAACTAGATCGAGATGTTTCAGTAACCGATGTCATACCAGTAATTACCGAAAAACTAGTTCCTGCAATCACCGCTTCAATATCCCAAGAGATTAAAGTAGGATAATCAAGTGACCGAACCCCTAATAACTACTGACGCAAATGGCAAGAAAATGCTTCGGATTGAAGCTCGAAATTCTGCAGTTCCGATTGAGAAGAAGCCAGAGTGGATTAAGCGTCGAATCAAAACTGGGCCTGAATTTAATCGAATCCACACTTTAGTTCAAACACAAAAGTTGCACACAGTATGCCAAGAAGCTGGATGCCCAAATATTTATGAATGTTGGAAAGACCGAGAAGCCACTTTCTTAATTGGTGGAGATGCATGCACCAGGCGCTGTGATTTCTGCCAAATCGATACTGGAAAACCCTTACCACTAGATCGTGATGAACCAAGAAGAGTTGCTGAAAGTGTCAAGACAATGGATTTGGCATATGCAACAGTTACTGGTGTAGCGCGTGATGATTTACCGGATGGTGGTGCTTGGCTCTACGCTGAAACTGTTAAACAAATACATCAAGTTAATCCCGGATGCAAAGTTGAAGTATTGATTCCTGATTTTAATTCAATCGATGAGCAACTAAATGAAGTTTTTGCAGCTAATCCTGAAGTTCTAGCCCATAACGTTGAGACGGTACCTAGAATTTTTAAGCGAATTCGTCCAGCATTTCGATATGAACGCTCTCTTGAAGTAATCACGAAAGCTCGAGCTGCAGGACTTATCACAAAAAGTAATTTGATTCTTGGTATGGGAGAAGAAATATCTGAAGTTGAAACTGCGCTACAGGATTTACACAACGCAGGATGTGAGCTAATCACGATCACGCAATATCTTCGACCTTCACCAAAACATCATCCAGTAGAACGATGGGTGCGACCAGAAGAATTTGTTGAGCTGGCTCAAGTTGCGACAAAGATTGGTTTTGCCGGCGTAATGTCTGGTCCGCTAGTTAGATCTTCATACCGTGCGGGTCGCCTATATAGCCAAGCTCTAGCTGCTCGTGCTACCGGCAGCACCGCGACATTAATGCACACATAGCATCGTCTAAGGTTTTCCTATGTCAACCAACCAACCTCCTCAAGGTCGAATTAAACAAATAATCGCGGCTTACCGAATGACTAAGCGCACCGATAAATTCTTGCCACTAATTCTGTTATCAGTTTTTCTGCTAACCATCGGTATTTCCGGCGCGTTAGTGCTGAGTTTTGTTCCTGGATTATGGTTTCAGATAATTTTTAGCGTTTCTGTTGTTATGTTAGGGATAATTGCAGTTTTGTTTGTATTTGGAAAACGTGCTGAAACTGCTGCATATGCCCAGCTTGAAGGTCAACCTGGAGCAGCCGTTGCAATTGTGCAAAATATGCGTAAATGGACAATAACGTCCGCTGTTGCTGCTGACCGAAATCAAAATCTAGTTCACCGCGTGGTTAGTCGGGCAGGTGTTGTCCTAATAGCCGAAGGTGGTGCTGGAATTGGCGCATTGCTATCTGGCGAAAGAAAACGCACTCAGCGCTTTATCGGAGAAGCACCGCTGATTGAGATTGTGATTGGCAACTCCAGCACTACCGTGCCTTTAAATAAATTACAGAAAAAATTGAAAAAGCTGCCAAAAAAGTTAAGTAAGTATGAGGCTGCAGGATTGAAGAAGAAATTAGAAGCAGTTGGTGGATCAAACCTGCCTCTTCCAAAAGGACCTATGCCTAAAAGCACCAATATCCGAGTTCCTCGGCAGTAATCAAACTCTGGTTGCAACTAGTTTTAGTGCTTTGTCGTGTAACCCTCGTTGATCTCGATCATAAATAACTGCCGGCACAACCAAACAAATCATCAATTGCCGAGCTACCGACTGCAGCAAATTAATACGCTTTCCAGAAAGTGATTTAACTTCAATTCGAAATAATTTATGACCAAATGAGCTACCAAAAATTGCAATAAAGATTGCGGTGTGCCCCAAAAAAACAATCAATGTCAGCACATTCAATTCGACCCTTAGCGTAGAGACATTACTGATTGCCGTGGCAATCAGTAATGCACTAAACCAATCGACCATTAATGCAGCAATTCGTCGCCCAAAACGAGCGATGGACCCCGGTCCCTCTTGTGGCAGGCCAAGCCGCTCTCCAGGGTAGCCAAGTTCAATTCCCTGACTTTCCAGCGATTTTCGAGGACCCTCCAGCCATCCGGCCCAATCCTTACGGTCAACCACAGGTAAAGCCTAACTTGTAACGAGATGGAAACAATTCAGTATCGGTGCAGAAACGGTTTTGACCTAAGGTTCGGGATAGGAAAAGCAAGGCCGCTGGTGCCTGCAAGGAGGATAGATGTTTAAAACGCCTGAGGAGCTATTGAAGTACCTCAAAGATGAATCAGTCGAATTTGTTGACATTAGATTCTGCGACTTAATAGGACAAATGCAGCACTTCAATGTCCCAGCTCATGCATTCACTGAAGATGCATTCACTGTAGGGATGATGTTTGATGGATCTTCAGTTCGTGGTTTTCAAGCAATTAACGAATCAGATATGAAGCTACTCCCAGATGTTAAGAGCGCTTTTATTGATCCATTTCGAATTAATAAAACTCTCGCTTTGAACTTCAATGTAGTCGATCCATTTACTGATGAGCCATATAGTCGCGATCCGAGAAATGTTGCGGTTAAAGCAGAGAAGTTCTTAGCAGCTTCAGGAATTGCTGATACAGCATTTTTTGCACCCGAAGCTGAGTTCTACATTTTTGATTCAGTTCGCTACCAAACCAGGCCTAATGGATCTATGTACGAAGTTGATTCAATTGAAGCTGCTTGGAATATGGGTAAAGAACAAGAAGCTGATGGTGGACCAAACTTGGGTTACAAAACCCGCTACAAGGGCGGCTACTTCCCAACCGGACCAAATGATCAATTTACCGACCTGCGCGATGAAATGGTTCGCACACTAGAAGCAGTTGGACTTGAAGTTGAAAGAGCACACCATGAAGTTGGAACTGCAGGACAAGCAGAAATCAATTACCGATTTAACACCTTGCTGCAAGCTGCTGACGACGTGCAAAAGTTCAAGTATGTAATTAAGAACGTAGCTTGGGAAAATGGTAAAACAGTTACCTTTATGCCAAAGCCAATTTTTGGTGACAATGGTTCAGGTATGCACTGTCATCAGTCTCTTTGGAGTGGTGGAAAACCATTGTTCTACGATGAAGCGGGTTACGCAGGACTATCTGACCTTGCTCGCTGGTACATCGGTGGTTTGCTAAAGCACGCACCATCACTTCTGGCATTCACTAATCCATCAGTTAACTCTTTCCATCGATTAGTTCCTGGCTATGAAGCACCAGTTAACTTGGTCTATTCAGCAAGAAATCGATCTGCCTGTATTCGAATTCCAATTACTGGAACTTCACCAAAGGCCAAGCGAATTGAATTCCGGGTGCCTGACCCAACGTCAAATCCATATCTAGCCTTCTCAGCAATGTTGATGGCAGGACTAGATGGAATCAAGAACCGCTATGAGCCACCTGCGCCAGTAGACAAAGATCTTTATGAGCTACCACCTGAGGAAGCAAAGAATGTTCCGCAAGTTCCAGGATCGCTCACTGAAGTTCTTGATGCACTTGAAAAAGACAATGACTACTTAACCGCTGGTGGTGTATTCACCCCTGACTTAATTGAAACATGGGTTGAGTACAAGCGAAAGAATGAAGTAGACGCTATTCGCTTTCGACCACATCCCTACGAGTTTGAAATGTATTACGACTGCTAATCCCTCCTCTCAAAGCAACGACCCTCAGCCAAACTGGGGGTCGTTGTCATTTTGGATGTGCTCTTCTCTATTGTTGCATTAATGCTATATAGCATTTATACTACAGTCATGAGTCGAAAACCTAAGTCTGAAGAAGAGCAAGTCTTCAATGACATAGAACAGCTGCGCCAAGAATCTGGATTGTCAAGACAGGAATTAGCTGATCAAGTTGGTGTGCATTACCAAACAATTGGGTACATCGAACGCGGTGAGTATTCCCCGTCTTTAGTTCTGGCGCTACGTATCGCAGCCGCGCTTGGGGTTTCAGTAGAAGAAATTTTCTGGTTGGAGGAAAACTAGATGAGAAATGAGATAACAGTTATTGCAGTTGCATCCATCGGCTTTATCTTTAACTATTTTTGGCTTTTTCCAAAAGTTGCAAAAAATGATGTAAAGAAAATGGCTTGGTTAGATTTGGCCACGATGGTTCCGGTATTTGGTATTATTGCTTTACTTTTTATGGGAACTGAAGAAAAGTTCTCATTAATCTTTTTTGAGACAAACTGGTTTGTTTTCACGATAGTAATTTATGCAGCCATAGAGCTTCCGCTTTTTTCTTGGTACTTAAAGTCGCGGAATTTAGGCCGGGAATACCTCAATGAGTTTAAGGGCGGTGATTGGTTTACTGGTACCTCTGAAAAGGCTGTATCAAAACAACTAAACGACACAAAATGGAATTGGATTCGCACGAATGAGGTGCAATCCATATTAGTAATCACTGCTAACTTATCAATAATTTCTGGGACCGTTTTTCTAATTCTCGTTGGTGATAACAAGTGGAGCTTACGTCTTGCGTTACTGCATATGATTGCTATCGGTGTCTTTTGGGGACTTTTGCATCAATCTACAAGATTAGTTGCTGATGCTCCAGAGCCTGCTCTAGATGAACGTATGATTCAAGACCGAAACAAAAGCCACTTTCAGGCTTATCGAATTTTAGGTGGCTTGATTATGTTAGGACTAATTGGTCTGGAGATCTTTGCAATTTCTTCAGACGTGCAAAACACTTCAGTTGATGGTTTTCTCTATAACCTCGAGCTAACTTGGCCACAGATTCAAGCTATCTTCTGGTTCTATTTAGGGTACGCAATCACCCTGCCATCGATGGTGCTTGCTTGGAAGCAATCACGGGCACCACAGATGATTAGTTGACGACTCTTAGCAAAAACGGAACTAGGACTATGCTACTCGTTTGAACAATAACTGAGGGTTGACAATGACTAATGATCTTCTGCTGTTAGCAATGCTTGCTCTTGTCGTAATTAATTTTGCCTTGGATACGACACTTGATGTTCTAAACGATAAGTCAGCTCGGACAACATCAGAACCAAGAGTTTCTGAGTTTTATGAGCCAGATAAGTATAAAAAGTCCATTGAATACGGGAGTGAGAAATTTCGATTTGGATTGCTCGACTCCACTTTGAATTTTTTAATCATCCTGGCAGCATTATCCTTTGGATGGTTTGCTGTTTTAGATAATGCAGTTCGCAACTACTTAGATAACGAATTACTTATTTCTTTGGGATTTATTGCAACTCTAGGTATCATTACCTCAGTTATTAATCTCCCATTTGCTCTGTACTTTACTTTTCAAATCGAAGCTAAATACGGATTTAATAAAACGACATTAAAAACCTTCATTACAGATCGAATTAAAGGAACTTTACTGTCACTTGCAATCGGTGGTCCGCTTTTAGCAACTATCATTTATATCTATCAACAGATTCCGCAATGGTTTTGGTTGATTGGATGGGCGCTAGTCTCTAGTTTCTCGCTATTTAGCTTTATGTTTGGTACCAAAATATTTTTACCACTATTTAACAAGCTTCAGCCTGTTGCGGAAGGGGAGCTTCGAAATGAGATTGAAAACTATTGCAAGTCTCAGGGTTACGCTATGTCAAAACTTTATGTAATGGATGGCTCACGACGATCTACCAAGGCAAATGCATTCTTTTCGGGAATGGGAAGAACAAAAACGATTGTGCTATTTGATACATTAATTGAAAAATTAACTACCCCCCAGATAACTGCAGTTTTAGCCCATGAAATCGGACATTACAAACGTAAGCACACCTTGAGTATGTTTCTGCTATCTAACCTGCAAACTTTTGCCCTGTTTGCGCTTTTGGGTTGGTTATTGGGTAATCCAATTTTGTCTGAAGCACTTGGAGCAGCACAACCAAGTTTCCATATTGGCATACTCGCTTTTTTCCTACTTTTTTCGCCTATTTCGCTAATTCTTGGAATTATTGATAATGCGCTATCTCGAAGAAATGAATTTGAAGCAGATAAGTTCGCAATTGACACCTACCCAGATTCAAAGCAGCACTTAAATGCAGCTTTGAAGACTATCTCAACCGATTCTCTTGCAAACTTAACGCCACATCCTTGGTATGTAAAGGTGCACTACACGCATCCACCTATTCTGGAAAGATTAGCCAAACTCAACTAGTAATTGTTTCTAACCACAGTTTCGCGTACCTATGCGAATCAACTTTCAATGCAACTGATACATCTCGAGCATCAGGTAGGGCTCTTTCATTTTCTACCGTGTCTCGATACGGTCGTCGATCAACAACGGTCATCCCTCGAGCAGGACCCTTGTCGGTTACAACTGTAGTTGGATATGTTTCTAAAACTAAACCGTCCGGATCAATAGCCGCACAGACCGCCCCCGCGTCGCCTATTGTTATTGGATACCCAAGAATTCCGGCTATGTACTTACCAATCTCGCCAGCAAGTTTCGCAGTTGTATTTTTTGAATTCTGCAGTTCAATTAATTCACGCTCGCCGATATGCACATCATAAAAGACATCTAGACCATACATAATTGTTGGCACATCTGCAGAAAAAACTATTTGTGCCGCTTCTGGATCGTGCCAGATATTGAATTCAGCTAATGCGGTTGCATTGCCTAAACCTGCTGATCCACCCATAATTATTAGTTGCTCAATGTTTTCTTTAACTTCTGGATATTCAGTTAACAGTAACGCAATATTTGTTAGCGGAGCTACTGGAATCAACGTAACTTTCTCTGGATGTCCTAAAATAAGATCCCGTAAAAATTCAACAGCAAACGGCTTTACGGGCTTTGATTTAGGTTCTGTCCATTGGACATTGCCAAGTCCATCATCACCGTGCACAGCAAGGGCATAATTTGGTTCAGCAACTAAAGGTCTTGCTGCACCTAATGCAACTGGCACATCGCTTCGATCAGCAGTTTCTAGCACCAAAAGAGTATTTCTAACCACTTGATCAAGTGGACAATTACCATCAACACAAGAAACGCCTAGAAGGTTTAGTGCTGGATGTTTTGCAGCTAGCATCAATGCAAAAGCATCATCAATACCGGTATCAACATCAAGAATTACGGGCTTTGGTCGCATTAAGTTTGTCTTCCCTTTAGGCTAGTAGGTAAGAGCATAGGGGTCAGAAAATAAAGTGAATAATCCTGCAACGCCACCATTACTGCGAGGTTGGCTACATCTTGGAACCACACCAGTTGCGCTACTAGCAGGTTCTGCATTGGTCATCCTTGCGCCAACGTTGCAAGCTCGATTTACGATTGCCATTTTTACCTTAAGTGCCGTTGCATTGTTTTCTATCTCAGCCACCTACCACACAATAAACTGGACTCCAAATGTCAAGCGTGTATTACGACGCCTTGACCATGCCAACATATTTCTCATCATTGCTGGAACCTATACGCCACTAACAGTAATTTGGCTCGAGCAGCGAACCGCAACTATTTTGCTTTCCCTTGTCTGGGGTGGGTCAATTGCAGGTTTACTATTTCGCATTTTTTGGTTAAGCGCGCCAAGATGGCTTTACGTTCCGATTTATATTGCTCTTGGCTGGGCGGCATTAATTTACTTGCCAGATTTTTACAACTCTGCTGGCGTGCTCATTATTGGATTGATTTTGGCTGGCGGCATTCTTTACTCGCTCGGAGCAGTTATTTATGCGTTAAAACGACCAAATCTAAGTTTAAAGTATTTTGGCTTTCACGAGCTTTTTCACTCATTTACTATCGTTGCCTTTTTCTGTCACTATGCTGCAATCGCGATAACGGTAGCGAAACTCTAACTTTTTGCTTTACGCTACCGATATGACCAATTTACTACCTGGGATCAGTTCCCATTGAATCGTTCCAGGTTGGCCTGGAGCAGAGATAGCGCCAAGTCAACAAATGGTTACACAAATGCGAAATGTGTTAAATGAATATCAGGCAAAAGATGGTAGTTACCGAGAAGTTGTGTTAACTGATTGTGGCCACTCCCCTCATTTGGAGAAGCCAGCAGAATTCGCGTGGGAATTACGAACTGTGCTAGGTCATTAATCTATTTGCTCAATTACTGCTAAGGTGCCTTAATGCATACAACACTTTTGCCAAACACTAGTGCTAAACCAATATCAGCAATTGGTGTTGGTGTTATGCCATTTTCTCGCCCCGGTCGAACAATTGACGAGGCTGTATCTGTTTTGCATTACTGTCTTAATGCCGGAATCACACTACTTAATACCGCAGACGTATATGCGCCAAGTGCCGCTGAGATGGGTCATAATGAGATAGTTGTTCGAGAAGTTCTAAATCAATGGAATGGCGATAAAAGTAAAATAATTGTTGTTACTAAAAATGGAATTGTTAGAACTGGATTAGATTGGAATCGAGACGGCAGCAAGGATTATCTTTTGCGCGCAGCCGAGAAATCGGTTGCTAATCTTGGCTTTGTACCGGACTTAATTCTGCATCATCGAATTGATCGAAGCCGACCATTTGCAGAGCAAGCAAAAGCTATGGCTGCTGTCCATCAGGCAGGATTTGCTCAACGCATTGGTTTTTCAAACGTCACATCTGCAGAATATGACATTGCTCAAGAAGAAACTGGCGGAATTGTTTCAGCTATTGAAAATGAACGAAGTCCCCGATTTCGTGATCATACTGATGTAGTTGAGCGATGTGAGCGTGATCAGATTGCATTTTTGGCTTGGTCGCCATTGGGCGGCGAAAAAGATGCAAAAGATTTAGGTTCTTTCTTTCCAGCATTCAATGAGGTAGCAAAGCATCTGGATGTATCAGCTCAAATGGTTGCCTTAGCGTGGCTTAGAACACATTCAAGAGTTGTAATTCCTATTCCTGGATTTACAAGAATTAGCACAGCTCAAGACTCAATTGATAGCACAGAATTAGTTTTGAATTCAGATCAGATTGAATTCTTAAATGCATCTCCAGCAGGAGATGGATCGGTTTATCCAGACTAATGGATAGCGCACTTTTAACACTGTTTGTAACAGTGTTTGTAACACTACTTGTGATCATGGATCCACCTGGCACTATGCCCGTTTTCATGGGTTTAGTGAGTAATCAAACCCCAGAGCGGCAGCGCAAACTAGCAAGACAAGCAGTGCTAACAGCTTTTGGTGTGATTGTGACTTTTGCTATTTTTGGTGATCAAATTTTAAGTTTCTTAAAAATTTCTCTGCCGGCACTTCAAGCTTCAGGCGGCTTATTGCTTTTACTGGTGGCGTTAGAACTACTAACTGGAAAAGATGCTGAGCCAACCAAAGTAAGTGATGTCAGCGTTGCTCTCGTTCCACTTGGTACTCCGTTACTGGCAGGACCTGGAGCAATAGCGGCAACCATAGTTTTTGTTCGTCAAGCTGATGGCATTAATCAATACGCAATTATTGCGGTAGCGATTTTGCTGGTGCATTTGGTTTTGTACGCAGTAATGCGTTTTGCAGTCCCAATTATGCGAGTGCTAAAAGCTGGTGGGGTTACGGTTGCTACCAAGCTCGCTGGTCTATTGCTAGCTGCCATAGCAGTGCAGATGATTGCGAGTGCAATTGCTCAGTTTGTTGAGATGTATTCTTGAATTATCAGTCAATTGTTTCCGCTATCTGTATATCCTGATCGCGTTATCAAATTTAAGTTCTACTAGACTGAAACTCGTGTGGAGAAGGTATTTAGCATTAGGTGATTCGTTTTCAGAAGGATTATCCGACCCGTATCCGGATGGAACTTATTGCGGATGGACAGATCGAACAGCAAGTTATCTATCGAGTATTCAGTCAGACTTTCAATACGCCAATTTAGCTATCCGCGGCAGAAAAATGCATCGCATAATTGATGAACAAGTACCAATAGCGTTGGAGATGAATCCTGACTTAGTTTCTATTGCAGCCGGAGTTAATGATGCGCTGAGAAGAAATTGGGAACCCATAAGTGTAGTTAAGAAGTATGAACATGGGATTTCTCAATTACGCAGAAACGGCATTGAAGTTTTGATTGTGGCATTTGGTGACCCAGAAAATCGCGGACAACTTGCTGGAGTTCGTGATAGATTGAAATTTCTCAATAACGAAACTGTAAAACTTGCCCAAAAATATGATTGTAGGCTGGTGGATTTCTGGCCTGAGCGAGGATTTGATCACGATGTTTTTTGGAGCGATGACCGACTGCATCTATCCTCACTTGGTCATGAGTACGCTGCTAAAGCAGCCCTACATGCGCTTGGCTTACATGATGACTCTTGGCGAAATCCAAATATTGAGTTTCCGCCTGACCCCAACTGGGTAGGCAGAAGAATTAGTGATTTCAGGTGGATTTGGGACCATATGGCCCCCTGGGCGATTAGGCGGATTCAAGGTAGATCCTCTGGTGATGGTCTACTGCCAAAGCGACCTCAGTTTTCACCTATGCTGCCAATTAACTGAAAATTTGTTGATTCACCCCTACACTTTTGTTATGACCCAACCATTTCATAGCAAAATTGAGCAAGTCGAGTCCGGCATTATTGAGATGGGTAATGAATTAGTTGCCAACATCCCCAAAACTGCTCTAGCTCTTCTTGCCTCAGACACCGTAACTGCTGATGAAGTATTTAAAGCAGATGAAGAGTTCAACAGAATTGCGGCCGAGTTAGAACAACTTTGTTATATGCATCTTGCACTTCAAAAACCAAATGGTCCAGAATTGCGCAGGACGATTTCTTCATTGCGAATCATCGCTGACCTTGAACGCAGTCACGACTTAGTTGTAAATATCGCGAAGGCAACAATTCGTATGGTTGGATATCAAGTTGATCCGTCTATTTCAAAACTGGTTGGCGAAATGGCTCGACAGGCTGCCTTTGAATTCAAACATGCAATTGAGGCTTATCAAAAGAAAGATGAAACTCTAGCTAGGTCGATTGTTACCACAGATTCAGTGCTGGATGCGACACATAAGGATTTGCTTCAAGCAATATTTACTGCTCATAAATCTGGGAATTGTGAAATTGAAGTCGCTCTTCAATATGCCCTGGTTGGTCGATTCTTGGAGAGGATTGGCGATCATGCAGTTAACCTGGCCAGAAGCATAGAGTTTTCAATTACTGGCGATTTGGGGCCCGATATTGAGACTATCACTCGTATGGAAAATCGTTAACCTTTAGTTCACTTTTAATTCCATTCTTGGTAATCCGCTGGCTGTTGCTGGGTCGCTTGTTTACTCCAATGTTCCTCCGTGGTCGTACAACCCCCCCAGCCGAGAACCGTTCCGCGTAATGCGCAGTTGACTAAAGCTGATCGAAGATTTGCGCGAATAATGACGGCGGCTGCCTTCTTTTCACTGATAGTACTTTCGTTAATTGCGTTCTTTTTGGTTTACCAATCGCTACCTGCTATTCGAGATCAGGGTTTGATTAACTTCCTGACAGGAACTGAATGGGATTCAAAAACCACATCTGATGGAACAACTACTGAAGATCCAGTTTTTGGTGTTGCTGCAATGCTTTGGGGAACCATATTAATAGCAATTATTGCTATTGTTATTGGCCTTCCGGTATCTCTGGGCATTGCTGTATTTATTGTATTTATAGCATCTGCTCGATTAGCAACACTTCTGAGAAATACCATTGATTTTCTCGCTGCTATCCCCTCTATTGTTTTTGGTTTATGGGCTATAAGTGCACTCACTCCTGTCGGCAAGCAATGGGGAGAATGGCTCACTAACAGCCTCGGATTTATTCCAATTTTTGAAAACAATTTAGGGATTTGGGTAGGAACTCCATTCATTGCTGGAATAGTGCTTGCGGTGATGGTTACCCCAATTATCACTTCAGTATCGCGTGAAGTTCTGGGTAGAACTCCACCAGAACTAATCAATGCATCTCAAGCGCTAGGTGGCACGCTTTGGCCAACCCTTAGATACGTTGCATTTCCTTTCGCGAAAAGCGGAATAGTTGCAGCAACTATGTTGGGACTTGGCAGAGCACTTGGGGAAACTGTTGCAGTTTTCTATGTTCTTAATTTAACTTACGGAAAAATCAACTGGTACCAAATTGTTAGCCCAGATGGTGGGTCCATCGCGTCTTTGATTGTTGCAAAATTCAGTGAGGCTGATCCACTGGAAATCTCAGCACTTCTTGGTGGTGGAATGGTGTTATTCATAATTACATTGATTGTTAATGCCATCTCCACAACAATTGCACGAAGTACGGTGAAAGATATGTGATGAGCACCGCATTAATTGAAAATCAAACACCTAGTGCACAAAGACCGTGGCGAAAGAAGTCGCGTAATGATGTCCTAATCGTTGTCGTTGCTTCAACCCTACCTGCTTTATTTTGTTTTACTATCTACCAAATTGGAATTCTTTCGCCAGTAATTTCTGGTATGTTATTCGTGATTTTGCAAATAGCAGCTGGAGCGATTGCGGGAACAATTCATCGCGGTAGACGAGGATTGGCCGATGGTGTTTTGATTGCCAGCATTGGATTTGCTTTGGCGTTTATAGGAACAGTAATGAGCTCGGTCATTTGGTCGGTTCTAACCAAAGGACTCGAGGCCCTCAAATGGCAATTTATCATCCAAAACAATGAATACATAACACCAACATCGCCATTAGGTTATGGTGGAATCGGGCATGCAGTCTTAGGTACCCTAATAATTGTTGGAATTGCAACAATAATTTCAGTGCCTATAGGAATTGCCACCGCTGTCTACATAACAGAAGTTAGGGGACGTAGCCGTGTTTTAGTTCAAGGACTAGTGCAGGCAATGAGCGGTGTGCCGTCAGTGGTTGCTGGTTTGTTTATTTTTGCAACGTTGATTTTTACTGGAGTTTTTGAGTTTAACGGATTGATGGGTGCATTGGCCTACACCATCCTAATGTTGCCGACAGTTGCTAGAACGGCAGAAGAAGTCTTAAGGCTAGTTCCCGAAGATCTTCGCTCAGCTGCGCTAGCCCTTGGGGCATCGAGGGCAAGAGTTGTAAGCATGGTGGTTTTGCCAACAGCTAAGTCTGGTTTAGTAACCGCAATGCTTCTGGGAATTGCCCGTGTTGTTGGCGAAACTGCTCCGCTGGTTTTTACCATATTCGGATCTGCAAAAACCAATATCAATCCAGTTGAAGGACCTATGGCAGCCATTCCACTCTATATCTTCAATGGCGTAAGGCAGCCATTCGCCCCTGAGCAAGCAAGAGCTTACTCAGCGGCTCTGGTATTGCTGTTTTTGGTAATCGTATTTTTCACATTAGCTCGTGTCTTGAGTAGCGATCGAAGAAAGGGTAAGAAATGATCACTACAGTTGAGGCTGTGCCATTTGTAGCGCCAAAAACACAAGGTGCCGGAGTACCGGATCAAGACCTGGTTTTGGCATCGAAGAACCTTTATGTTTGGTTCGGTCCCAGAATGGTGCTGGCTGACGTTAGTTTGAACTTTCCTAAGAACTCAGTTACCGCACTGATTGGTCCATCTGGTTGCGGTAAATCTACTTACATTCGCACACTAAATCGTATGCATGAACTAATTCCTAGTGCAGCGCTAGCTGGTCAAGTTATTTTTGAGGACAAGGACATTTACGACCCGACTGTAAATCCAGTTGATGTTCGTCTCCGAATCGGTATGGTTTTTCAAAAACCTAATCCATTTCCAGCCATGACCATTAAAGAGAATGTTTTATCTGGCTTAAAGCTAGCAAAACTCAGCAACTCAAATCAAAATGAGTTAGTTGAAAAGTCCCTTTCGCAAGCAGGGCTTTGGAATGAAGTAAAAGATCGGTTAGATAACACTGGTGGATCACTTTCTGGTGGCCAACAGCAAAGACTCTGTATAGCTCGATCACTTGCAGTTGATCCACATGTTTTGTTGATGGATGAGCCATGTTCTGCTCTAGATCCCGGTTCTACTTTGCGAGTTGAACAAACAATTCGTGAACTAAGTGAATTTATGACGGTAGTTATTGTTACCCACAATATGCAACAGGCACAGCGTGTAGCAACCTACACAGCATTTTTCTTGTTAGAAGATAACAATCCCGGATATGCAGTTGAACATGGCCCAACACAACATATCTTTGGCAATCCAATAGATCAACGCACTTCAGATTATGTCAATGGCAGGTTTGGTTAAAAAGCCAATTAACCAATTGTTCACGTTAAGGCTAACTGAAGTTGGTCCGGTAATTAACCAATAGTCGCCTAAAAAGCCTAACTTTGGGTCATCCCAACCGGGAAAATTCAAGAAGGAGAACGCATACATGCGTCGTCTAGTTAAATTATCAAGTGCACTAGCTGTTGCTGCACTTTTGGTGGGCGGATTAACCCCAGCCGCAACCGCAAATACTGAAATAAAGGGTGCTGGAGCGAGCTTCGCAAAAGGCTTCATGGATGAATGTATTGCGCAGTACAACGCGACAAACCCAGCAATCAAAGTTGCTCAATATGGTTCAGTTGGATCAGGTTCTGGCCGATCTCAACTGCTAGCTGGTACCACTAACTTCGCAATGAGTGATGGTTACTGGTCAGGCACCCAGGTGAACACAGCAAGGGATTACATTTTTATCCCATTTGCAGGAGCACCACTTACAATTCCATTCAATGTTCCTGGTGTGAGAAATCTGAATCTAACATCGCAAAACTTAACTGACATATTCAGCGGTAAAGTGACAAAATGGAATGACGCTAGCATCAGAGCAAATAACAAGAATGCTAAGTTGCCAGATAATTCAATTATTGTGATTTACCGATCAGATTCATCTGGAACAACTCAGGCATTCACTCAATACTTATCTCAGCATGCAAGTGACTGGAAAGAAGTTGGTGTTTTCAACACCGCATTCCAACCAGCTGGAAGCATTGGTGCTCCTCAAAATCAAGGAGTTATGACTGCAGTTAAGAATACGCAATATGCTGTTGGTTATGTTGATTTCGCGGACGCCTCTACAGGTGGAATGCCACTAGCCAAAGTTCAGAATGGCGCAGGTCAGTTTATTGCACCTACTCTGCAAGCAACTCAGCTATTTTTAGCCGCACAACCACTCCCTGGCTCAAAGGGCTATGTCACACCTCGTTACAAAGTCTCGAATATCAAAGGCGCATATCAACTTGGTGTCTATACCTATTACATCATGCCAAACAAGCCAGCTCGCGGTGTTATTGAGTTTGCCCAGTATGTTCTTAATACTTGTGGTCCAACTCGAGCAGCTGCAGTTAAGTACAACGCACTTTCAGGCAGGATGCAGCAGTACGCACTTGGTAAAGTTGCCAAAGCAACCAGACCATAATTAGTTGATAAACAGCGCGAGTGGCATTTGCCGCTCGCGCTGTTTACACTTGAGGCAGCAAAGGAAATGATGAAGCTTAAAGTTATCGGTACAGTTCTTTTCGTTACTAGTTTCATCGCTGCGTGCACACCTCCGCTGCCACCAGAGGTTCTTGCTGGTCAAGCTGAATCAACAATCAATTGTGAAGTTGCAAACACAATAGTTGATGGTCCTGCTGAACTAGAAACAAATTTCTTTTTAATGTCCGATAGTTTGGCAGCTGTTTGCCCAGAGCATCAAGTTACATACTCTGTAGGTGACCCAAATGCTCAAGTAATAATTACTGATCACACGCCAACTCAAGCGGAGATAGATTTACTTAATACTCGTTGTCCGACCAGTGAAGTGCTGGTCTCCCCCGCATATGGAATTCCAGCAACACTCGCTTTACAGGTAACTGGTCTTGAGGGATTGGCCTTAGATGCTCAAGCAATCGGTGGATTATTGAATGGCACCATTACAAATTGGAACGATCCCGTAATTCAAAAGTTGAATCCAGACTTTGTTTTAGGTTCAGTCCCAGTAATCAAATTAGGTTCTACACAAAAGTCCTCTGCTGTGTTAGCAATGACCACTTGGGCAAATGAAGTTGGTCGCTCTCAGCTTCCACCAAG